>MGCE01000158.1:142-15440 GCA_001790315.1 Candidatus Rokubacteria bacterium RIFCSPLOWO2_02_FULL_72_37
ATTCCGGCAGCCGAGTCGTTCACGAGCTCTGAGGCGGCGGTCAGGTTCCGACGCGCAGGGTGGCGCCCAGGTCGCGCAGCAGGGCGATCGTGGACAAATAGGAGAGCTTGCCGGTCCGCGGGTTCTCGGACGGCACGTTCTCGATCTCGACGGCGAGCCGCCCGAATTCGCCCTCGACCGTGATCCGGTGGGCGTTCCGCTGCTGCCCGGGCACCGCGTAGAGCCGGATCCGCGTCTTCTCCGGCCCGATCCCGGCGAGGGACAGCGCGGCGAGGACGTTCACGTTGGCGGGGAAGGCGCGGCACGCCTCGGTCGCCGGCCCCTCGAAGATCAGCGTCTCCTGGCGGATCGCGGCGAGGTCGAGCCGCCGCTCCACGACCCACGGCGCCCCGGCGAGACCCTCCGGCG
This sequence comes from Candidatus Rokubacteria bacterium RIFCSPLOWO2_02_FULL_72_37, assembly GCA_001790315.1. Classification (GTDB taxonomy): domain Bacteria; phylum Methylomirabilota; class Methylomirabilia; order Rokubacteriales; family CSP1-6; genus GWA2-73-35. The sequence goes on from MGCE01000158.1 coordinate 551, forward strand.
GCTTGCGCGTCTCCATCGTGACCGACGTGATCGTGCCGACGCGCGCGCCCTTGACGCCGTCGAGGCCGGCGATGGCGCCCGACGGCACGTGGATGCGGCAGCCGGTGCTGGCCGCGAGGGCCACCCAGTCCTGACGCCCGAGGAGCCCGCCGCATGACAGGACGACCAGATCGCGGCCGGCGCCGAGCGCCTTCGGCGCGATCTCCTCGAGGTGGGCCTGTGTCGACGCCTCGACGACGAGGTCCGAGCGCGTGACGAGCTCGTCCAGCGTGAGGAACGGCACGGGCGTGCGGAGCCCCGCGAGGAAGCGCTCGCCCTTCGGCCGGTCCCGCGCCGTCGCGCCGGCCAGCGCGAGGCCCGGCAGTCCGGCATCGAGCGCGCGACAGACCGCGCGGCCGATCACACCGAGCCCGACGACGCCGACCCGCATGCTGGCGCATGGTATCATGCGGCAGGCGTGCGAACCCCGGCACCCGTGACGCTGCGGCGACCACTCGAGCAGCTCTATCGCGAGTTCGACTACGCCGGGCGCGTCGGGCTCGACGCGATCCGCTTTCCCCTCCGTTACGCCGAGCCGCGCGACCGCGAGCTGGTGGGTCTCCTGACCGCGTGCCTCGCCTACGGGCGCGTGGATCTCTTCGGACGGCAGCTCGAGGGCGTCCTCGTGGCGATGGAGCCGTCGCCCACGGCATTCGTCGCGGGCTTCGACCCGCGCCGCGACGCGCCGGCGCTGGCCGGCTTTCGCTATCGCTTCAACCGGCCGCCCGACCTCGTCGCCTTCTGTGTGGCCGCACGCGAGGTGCTCGCGCGCTGGGGGACGCTCGAGAAATGCTTCGTCGCGGGCGACCCCGCGGCTGGCGGGCCGATCGGCCCGGCGCTCGAGCGATTCGCGCGCGCCTTCCTCGAGGCCGACCTCCGCGAGGTGTTCCCGCGCGGCCGCCTCTCGCGCGGCTACCGGCACCTCTTCCCGCTGCCGTCGGCCGGCGGCCCGTGCAAGCGGCTCCACCTCTTCCTCCGCTGGATGGTCCGCCGGGAGCCACCGGACTTCGGGCTCTGGACGTCGGTCTCGCCGGCGCGCCTGTTGATCCCGGTGGACACGCACGTCGAGAACATGAGCCGCGCGATCGGCCTCACGCGGCGCCGCTCCCGCACCTGGCGGATGGCCGAGGAGATCACGGCGGCCCTGGCGCGCGTCGACCCGGCCGATCCCGTGAAGTTCGACTTCGCGCTCTGCCACAAGCGGATGTCCGGCGAGTGTCGCGACCGGCGCGACGCGTCCATCTGCACGCCCTGCGGTCTCAAGGACGTGTGCCGGCACTGGAGGCGGGCGCGGCATGAGCGCTGAGCTCGCCCTCGTGCTCGGAGGCGCGGTGCTGGGTGGCCTCGTGGCCTGGCTGCTCGTGCGCGGCCAGGCGCGCGCGGTGTTCCAGGCGCGGGTCGCCGCGCTCGAGGCGCTGGGCGACGAACTCCGAAGGCAGCTTTCCCGGCGGGACGTGGACCTCGGGGACCTCCGCAGCGCGCTGGAGGTCGAGCGCGCGCGGCGCGCCGGATCGGAGGCGCGTCTGGAGGCGGAGCGCGAGAACCTCGAGGAGCAGAAGCGGCTCCTCGAAGAGGCGCGCGAACGGCTCTCCGAGACGTTCAGCGCGCTCAGCGCGAAGGCGCTCCGCGAGAACAGCGCGGAGTTCATCACGCTGGCGCGGGAGAGGATCGAGGGCCAGCTCGAGCGGCGCCAGCAGGGGATCGAGGCGCTGATCGCGCCGCTCCGTGAGTCCCTGACCCGCTACGAGCAGCAGATCAGCGCGCTCGAGGCGAGCCGCAAGGAGGCGTACGGCGGCCTGCGCCAGCAGCTCGAGAGCCTGTCGTCCAGCAGCGCCGAGCTGCAGCGCGAGACCGGCAACCTCGTCACCGCGCTGCGGGCTCCGCATATCCGGGGGCGGTGGGGGGAGCTCACGCTGCGCCGGGTGGTCGAGCTCGCCGGGATGGTGCCGTATTGCGATTTCGTGGAGCAGGTGTCCGTCGAGACGGATTCGGGGCGGGTGCGACCCGACATGGTCGTCCGTCTGCCCGCCCGCCGCGAGATCGTCGTGGACGCGAAAGTCCCCTTGGCCGCCTATCTGGACGCGATCTCCGCGCCGACGCCCGACGAGCGGGCGGCCGGCTTCGCCCGGCACGCCTCCCAGGTTCGCCAGCACATGGCCACGCTGGCGGGGAAGGCGTACTGGGAGGAGTTCGGCAAGTCGGCCGAGCTGGTCGTGATGTTCATTCCGGGCGAGGCCTTCGTGTCGGCGGCCGTCGAAGCCGATCCCACCCTGATCGAGGACGGGATGACGAAGCGCGTGGTGGTCGCGACCCCGACGACGCTGATCGCGCTGCTTCGCGCGGTCGCGTACGGCTGGCGCCAGGAGGACCTGGCCGCGAACGCCGAGCAGATCAGCGAGCTCGGGAAGCTCCTCTACGACCGACTCCGCACGGTCGGGGAGCACTTCAATGACATCGGCCGCAACCTCCTGCGGGCGACGTCGGCCTTCAACCGGGCCGTGGGTTCCATGGAATCCCGCGTGCTCCCGGCGGCGCGGAAGTTCAAGGACCTCGGCGCCGCGACCGGCGCGGATCTGCCCCGGCTCGAGAGCGTGGACGAGCAGCCGCGCGAGCTGACCGCCCCGGAGTTCCCGCAGCAGCTCTCGACGGACCCGCCGCCTCGGGACGCGCCGGCGTGACCCTGACCGCCGTCGACTGGGCGGTCATCCTCGCGTACTTCGTCCTCTCGCTGGTCGTCGGCGTGGTGTTCTCCGGGCGCGCGGGCACGTCGTCGACGGAGTATTTCCTGTCCGGGCGCTCGATGCCCTGGTGGCTCGCGGGCACCTCGATGGTCGCGACGACCTTCGCGGCCGACACGCCGCTCGCCGTCACCGGGCTCACGGTGAAGCACGGCATCGCCGGCAACTGGCTCTGGTGGTCGTTCGTCATGAGCGGGATGCTCACGGTGGTCTTCTATGCCCGCCTGTGGCGCCGTGCAGGCGTGATGACGGACGCCGAGTTCGCGGAGCTGCGCTACGCGGGCCGGCCCGCGGCCTTCCTGCGGGGCTTCCGCGCCTGCTACCTGGCGCTCGCCGTCAACTCGATCATCATCGGATGGGTGACCTCGGCGATGGCGAAGATCGTGGGACTGACCATGGGCGTCGACAAGTGGCAGGCGATCGTGGTGCTGTTCCTGGTGACCGGGCTCTACTCGACGCTCTCGGGCCTCTGGGGCGTGGTCGTCACGGACTTCTTCCAGTTCCTCCTGGCCATGACGGGCTGCATCGTCCTGGCGGGCTTCGCCCTGGGCGCGGTGGGGGGGCTCGACGGTCTCCTGGCCGCGCTCCATGCGCGCTATCCCGACGACGCTCCGCTGCGCGTCGTCCCGGGGCTCGACTCGGAGTGGATGCCGGCGCTGGCGTTCTTCGTGTACCTCGGCGTCAACTGGTGGGCGTCGTGGTACCCGGGCGCCGAGCCGGGCGGCGGCGGCTACGTGGCGCAGCGCATCCTGTCCACGCGCGACGAGCGCCACGCGCTGCTGGCCGCGCTCTGGTTCAACATCGCGCACTACGCGCTCCGGCCGTGGCCGTGGATCCTCGTCGCGCTGACGTCGATGGTGCTCTATCCGGGCCTGGCCGATCCGGAGCTCGGGTACGTCCACGTGATGGTGGATCACCTCCCGCCCTTCTGGCGCGGTTTCCTGCTCGCCGCCTTCTTCGCCGCGTACATGTCCACGATCTCGACGCAGCTGAACTGGGGCGCCTCGTACCTGGTGAACGACGTCTACCGGCGCTTCTGGGCCCGGGCGCGCTCCGAGGCCCACTACGCGGGCGTGGGCCGTCTGGCGACCGTCGCGATGATGGCGGTCTCGGGGGTCGTGACGCTCTCGATCGAGTCGGTCGAGGGCGCGTGGAAGTTTCTGCTGGCGCTCGGGGCCGGTACGGGGCTCGTCTACCTGCTGCGCTGGTACTGGTGGCGCATCAACGCATGGTCGGAGGTGAGCGCGATGGGCGCGGCGCTCGTCTTTTCGCTCGCCGCGCAGTGGGGCCTCGGGCTCTCGAGCGACGACCCGCGCGGCTTCGCGCTGCTGCTGCTCACCACGACCACGGCGACCACGGCCGTCTGGCTCGCCGTGACGTACCTCACACCGGCCGAGCCGCGCGAGACGCTCACCGCCTTCGCCGCGCGCGTGCGCGCCGGCGGGCCCGGCTGGCGCGCGATCGCGCCCGACGCGGCCGGGGGCCAGCGGATCGGCGCGGGCCTCCTGCTGTGGGTGCTCGGCTGCGCGGTCGTCTATCTCGGCCTCTTCGGGATCGGCGGCCTCCTGCTCCGCCGTCCGCTCCAGGGCGTCGGTGCCCTCGCCGCGGCCGCGGCCCTCACGTGGTACCTCGTGCGGGCGACGCGGGTCGCGCCCGAGGCCGGAGACCGCGTGGTATGATGCGCCTGATGACACCGATTCCCATCCAGGTTTACGGAATCAATCTTCTCGTGCGGCTGATGCCGGAAGGTCCCGCGGACGTGCGGGTGCACTGCCCGAAGGGCTCGCCGATTCGCTACGGGGAGGTCGTCGCGCGCGGGGACGGGTTCGACGAGGGCGCGAACGCCTTCCGGGAGATGCCCGATCTGAAGACGTGCGTGGCGTTCGAGGAGTCGGCGGAGGAAGTCGAGGGCCACTACTTCTACATCGCGGGCGAAGAGTATCGCGTGATCCGCCTCGACTCGGTCATCCTGTCGTTCCCGCACGAGTAGATCGCGCGTCGTGGCTCGGCGCTCCGCGGTGATCCTCGACGCCGCGCTCGCGCGCGTCGACCAGTCCGAGCTGATCGAGCTCACCCGAGATCTCGTCCGGATCCCGAGCGTCGTTCGCCCCGACCGGTCCGCCGGCGAGGGAGAGGTCGCCCGCTACGTCGAGCGCTGGCTCCGGCGGGAGGGCCTGGCCGTCGAGGTCCACGAGGTGGCGCCGGGCCGACCGAACGTGATCGCGTGGTTGGGCGACAAGGGTTCCGGGCGGAGCCTGCTGCTCGAAGGGCATACCGACGTCGTCACCGAGGGCGATCCCAGCGAGTGGCGCCACCCACCGTTCGCCGCCGCGCTCGCCGACGGGCGGATCTACGGGCGCGGGGCCGCCGACATGAAGGGCGGTCTCGCCGGCGCGATGATCGCGGCCGCGGCGATCCGGCGGAGCGGGGTGCCGCTGCGCGGACGGCTTGTCGTCGGGGCGCTCGTCGACGAGGAAGCCGACATGCTGGGCGCCCGCCACTTCTGCACGACGCCGATCGGCCGCGAGCTCGACGCGGCGATCATCTGCGAGCCCGAGCAGAACGAGGTCTGCCTCGAGCAGCGCGGCGTCGTCTGGGCGCGCGTTGCGATCCGCGGTCGGATGGGCCACGGCGCCATGCCGGAGGCCAGCGTCAACCCGATCGGCGCCGTCGGCGCGTTGCTGCGCGAGGTGCCGGCGCTCGAGCGCCGGCTGCGCCGCTTGTGCCGGCGGAGCCGTTACCTGCGGCCCCCGACGGTGACGCCCACCGTGGTCCAGGCGCCGGCGCTGGGCATCGGGCAGTCGAACGTGATCCCGTCGAGCGCGCGCGTGGTCCTGGACGTGCGGCTGACTCCCGGGCCGGACCATGCCGAGGTCGGGGCGGAGCTCGACGCCGCGTGCCGGCGCGCCATGGCGCGGTGCCCCGGCGCCACGGTGGAGTGGGAGCCGGTCAACGGCTTCCGCTTGGCGACGCGCGTCGAGCGGCGCGAGCCGCTCGTCTCGGCCGTCGCGACCGGCGTGCGCCAGGCGACGGGACGGGCGCCGCGCTTCGGCGGCGTGCCGGGCTCCACCGACGGGACGATTCTCCGGATGAGCCTCGGCATCCCGATCGTCACGCTCGGCCCGGGTCACCGGCAGATTCCCCACCAGGTGAACGAGTACGTCGATACCGGTGAGCTCTTCGATGCGGCGCGGATTTACGTCGCCGCAGCGCTGAATTTTCTCTAGCGATGGCCGAGTTCGCGCCGCGGCTGCGCCACGTCGACGCCTTCCCGGTCGAGCACGAGGGACGGCCCTGCATCGCGCTGCGCGACCCGGCGGGCTACACCGACTCGGTCGTCCTGCTCCCCCGGGTGCTCCTCGAGATCGTCTCGCTGTTCGACGGCGCGCACTCGGTGGCCGACATCCAGGCGGCGGTGATGCGCCGCCACGGCGAGCTCGTCCCCCGCGAGCAGATCCAGGGGATCGCCGAGTCGCTCGACGCGCACGGCTTCCTCGACAGCGAGCGCTTCGCTGCGCGCCGTGCGGCCGTCGACAGCACGTTCCTCGGGGCGCCGACACGACCCGCCGCCCACGCGGGCGGCGCCTACCCGGCGGAGCCGGACGTCCTGCGCACGACGTTCGACGCGTTCTTCACGCCTCCGGCTGGCCCCGGGCGGGTCGACGGCTCCGCGGCCCCCGCCGAGGCGGTCCGGGGGGTGATCGCGCCGCACATCGACTTCCATCGCGGCGGACCCGCGTATGCCTGGGCCTATCGCGATGTGGCGGAACGCGCCGCGGCCGACGTCTTCGTGGTGTTCGGCACGTGCCACGCGGGCATGACCGATCCCTTCGCGCTCACGCGCAAGGACTACGACAGTCCGCTGGGCCCGGTGCCGGTCGACCGGGACTTCGTCGAGGCGCTCGCAGCGCGCGCGGGCCAGGACTGCTTCCGCTCCGAGCTCGCGCATCGCAGCGAGCACTCGATCGAGTTCCAGGCGGTGTTCCTCCGCTACCTGTTCGAGGGCCGCCGCGACATCATGATCGTGCCCGTGCTGGCGAGCTTCGCCCACGAGGCGCTGCTCCGCCAGCGGCGGCCCGAGGACGACCCGCGGGTCCCGCGGTTCCTCGACGCCCTCGCCGAGACCGTGGCGGCGACCGGCCGGCGGGTGGTCTTCGTCGCGGGCGCCGACCTCGCTCACGTCGGTCCGCGCTTCGGTGATGCCGAGCCGGTATCGCCGGAAGCGCTCGCGCGCATCGCGGGCGAGGACCGCGCGATGCTCGAGGCGGTCGAGGCGGGCGACGCGGCCGCGTTCTTCGAGGCGGTGGCGCGCGACGACGACCGTCGGCGGATCTGTGGATTGTCGCCGATCTACGCGCTGCTGTGCGCCCTCGGCGGCGGGCGGGGAACGCTGAGACGATACGGCCAGTGGCCCGATCCCCAGGGCGTCGTCAGCTTCGCCTCGGTGGTGTTCGGATGACCGAGACGCCGGCACCGGACCGGCAGCTCCCGAGGTTGCGGGTGGACCGCGACGGCGAATGGTTCGACGGCGACGTGGCGGTGACACACCCCGGTGTCCTCGCGAACCTCAGGAGCGGGCTCCGGCGCGACGCCGAAGGGTATTTCATCGAGGCGCGCGGTCGCATCCCCGTCGAGGTCGAAGACACGCCGGTGGTGGTCACCCGGATCGAGCGGCGCGGAGACACCGTGCATGCCTTCCTCAACGACGGCACCGAGGAGGACGTGGATCCCGCGACGCTGCGGATCAGCGCGGCCGACGTGCCCTACTGCGTGGTGAAGGGGGGCGCGTTCGAAGCGCGCCTCTCGCTGGCGGCGGCCTTCCAGCTCCTGGCCCTGGCCGACTACGACGAGGCGAACGGGCGCGGCACGCTCCGGTTCGGCACCCGCGCGTACGCGCTCCGGAGGAGCCCATGAACGTCGCGAGCGTCCTGATGGAGGTGCTGCACGCGGCCGGCGTCCGGTATCTCTTCGGCAACCCCGGAACGACCGAGCTGCCGTTCCTCGACGCGCTCCCGGACTCCGGCCTCGAGTACGTGCTGGCACTGCAGGAGGCCACGGCCGTGGCGGCGGCCGACGCCTATGCTCAGGCGACCGGGCGGCACGGCGTCGCGAACGTGCACGTCGCGCCCGGGCTCGCCAACGGGCTTTCGATCCTCCACAACGCCGCCCGCGCGAAGAGTCCGCTCGTGGTGACGGCGGGCCAGCAGGACAGCCGCTTCCTCCTGGACGCTCCGGTTCTCGCCGCCGACCTCGTGCCGATGGCCGAGCAGTTCACGAAGTGGGCCTACGAGGTGCGCCGGCCCGAGGAGGCGCCGACCGCGCTGCGGCGCGCCCTCAAGGTGGCGCTCACGCCGCCCACGGGCCCGGTCTTTCTCGCGCTGCCGATGGACCTGCTCACGGCCGTGATCGAGGACGCGGGGACGGGCCCGCCGCCGATCGCCGCCCGCGCGCGCCCGGAGCCGGCGGCCATCGCGCAGGCCGCGGAGATCCTCGCCGCCGCCCGGTCACCACTGCTCATCGCGGGCGACGGCGTCGCGCGCGCGGGCGCGACGGGCGAGCTCGTCGCGCTCGCCGAGCGGCTCGGCGCGCGCGTCCACGGCGAGCCGCTCTATCGCCGGACGAACTTCCCGGGAACGCACCCGCTCTGGCGCGGCGGCCTCTATCCGTCGCCCGTGGCGATCCACCGGGCGCTCGAGGGCTTCGACACCGTCCTGATCGTCGGCGCCTCCGTCTTCACATGGTTCCTCCACGCGCCGGGGACGCCGTTCCCGCGGGGCGTGCGGGTCGTGCAGGTGGACGACGACGCCTGGGAGATCGGGAGGAGCTGGCCGGTGACGCTCGGGGTCGTCGCCGACCCGCGCGCCACGCTCGATGCGCTCGCCGCGGCGCTCGACGCGCGGATGGGTGAGGCGGAGCGTCGCGCCGCGGCGGAGCGTGTCGGCGCGCTGGCGGCCTCGCGCGCCGAGGTGCTCGCGCGGGCCCGCGCGGCGGCGGAGGCCGAGCGTGGGCGCGAGCCCATCGGTCAGGCCCATCTGTTCGCGACGCTCGCCTCGCTGCTGCCGCCGGGCGCCGTCGTGGTGGACGAGTCGGCGAGCTCGTTGCCGTTCGTGCTGCGCTACCTGCCGTTCGACACGCCGGGCTCGTTCTACGGCTCCAAGACCGGGACGCTCGGCTGGGCCATGGGTGCGGCCGTCGGCGTGCAGCTCGCGTGCCCCGGCCGGAAGGTCGTCGTGACCGTCGGCGACGGCTCGGTCATGTACGCCCCGCAGGCGCTCTGGACGGCCGCGCGGCACCGGCTGCCGATCACGTACGTGGTTCCCAACAACCGCTCGTACGCGATCCTGAAATCGGGCATGCTGAGCCTCGGCCTGGCGTCGGCCAAGCGGGGCATCTTCCCCGGCATGGACCTCGTCGACCCCGACATCGACTACCTCGCGCTCGCGCGCGCCCTCGGGGTGCGCGCCGAGCGCATCGACACGCCCGGCGAGCTGCGCGACGGCCTCGCCGCCTGCCTCGCTCACCCCGGCCCCGCGCTGGTCGATGTCGCGATCGACCGCGGGTTCAAGGAGATGCGTGTCTGATGGCGAGCCTGACGGGCGGCGAGTGGGTGGTCGCGGCGCTCGGTGCCGAGGGGGTGCGTCACGTGTTCGGCATCCCCGGCGTCCACAATCTGGCGATCTACGACGCGCTCCTGCGCCAGTCCGCCATCCGCCACGTGCTCGCCCGCCACGAGGCCGGCGCGGGGTTCATGGCCGACGGGTACGCGCGCGCCTCGGGCGAGCCCGGAGTCCTGCTCGTCACGACCGGGCCCGGCGCGACGAACGTGCTCACGCCGCTGGTCGAGGCGTACGCGGGTTCGATGCCGGTCCTCGTCGTGATGTCGGACATCGCCTCGGGGCTCGTCGGGCGCGACGTCGGCGCGCTCCACGAAGTGCCGAACCAGATCGAGTGCTTCCGGCCGGTCACGCGCTGGGCGGAGGCGCTGACCGAGGCGCGGGCGATCCCCGCAGCCGTCCACACGGCCTTCGACCTGCTGCGCACGGGCCGGCCGGGGCCCATGGCGATCTCGATCCCCAACGACTTTCTGACCGCGCGTGTCGAGGCCGAGGCGCGACGCGGCGGCGCCGGGCGGCGGCCGCCGTGTCACCCGCGGGAGATCGGCGAGGCCGCGCGCCTGCTCCGCGGCGCCACCCGTCCGCTCCTGATCGCCGGCGGCGGTGTCGTCGCCGCCGGCGCCGAGGGCGAGCTGGTCGCGCTCGCGCGGCGGCTCGACGCGCCCGTCCTCACCACCGTGATGGGGCGCGGGGCGATCAGCGAGCGCGACCCGCTCTGGCACGGCGTGCTGCCGAACCGGCGCGCCACGGAGCCCGTGCTGCAGGCCGCCGACTGCCTCCTCGCGGTCGGCTGCCGCTTCGCGCATCGCTCGACGCAGGGGCTCCTGCTGAACCTGTCCGTCGCGCCGGGCCAGACGCTGATCCACCTCGACCTCGACCCGCGGGTCATCGGGCTCCTGTTCGAGCCCGCCCTCGGGATCGTCGGCGACGCGAAGGACGGGCTCACGCAGCTCGTGGCCGCGCTCGGCGGCGGCCGGTCCTCGGGCGGCTGGGACCACGGCTGGCGCGAAGCGCTCCGGGGCGCCGCGAGCGCACTCTACACGCCGGAGACCGCGCGGCTCGTCGAGACGCTGCGTGCCGCGCTGCCCGACGACACGATCGTGGCCTGCGATCAGACCGGGATCAACTACTGGATGGAGTGGCGCTTCCCGGTGCTGGCGCCCCGCACGTTCCTCTACCCCGTCGGCTCGGCGACGCTCGGTTACGGCGTGCCCGCCGCGATCGGCGCCAAGATCGCGAGGCCCGACCGCCCGGTCGTCGCCGTCGTCGGTGACGGCGGGTTCATGTACTCGGTGAGCGAGCTGGCGACCGCGGTGAAGTACCGGCTGCCGATCGTGTTCCTCGTCATGAACGACGACCGGTACGGCGCGATCAAGTACCTCCAGGAGACGCTGTTCGCGGGGCGCTGGGGGGAGGCCGACCTGACCAACCCGGACTTTCCCGCGCTCGCGAGGGCGTTCGGAGCGCGGGGCGAGCGCGTAACGGTCGACACGCTGTCCGCGGCGATCGCGCGGGGCCTCGCCGCCGACGGGCCGACGGTGCTCGAGTTGCCGGTCGCGGTCACGCCCCCCTGGGAGCTCTAGCCGCGCGCCCGAGGGTCGCCGGGCATCCGCGGCAGGGGTCGACGGGACGCGTTCCCGCCCCGTGGATCGCGGGCCTCGCGAGCCCCGATGGAGCCCAGCCGCGTCGGGGCAGCGGACGTGGACCGCGTGGTTCCGCGACCCCTGCCCGCCGGCGCCCTGGCGACCCTCGGGCGCCGCACGGCGTTCTACGCGGAGCCGCGACGCGCCGAGAGCGCACGCATGCCCTCGATGTCGCCCGCGACGAGCCGCGCGTGCAGCGGTCCCTGCGCGCGCCACGCGTGGCACGTGTCGACCCACCAGGCGTCGCGGTCGGCCCGGGGCGGCTGCCGCTCGTCCCGGAACGCGGCGCCAACGGCCTGGCGCACCACGGGACCGAGCGCCTGGATCAACGCGGTCAGGTGGGCGCAGCCGAGCTGGCGTCCCAGCCGCTCGTTGACCGCGCGCGTGAAGCCCTGCGCGACCGAGATCCCGACCAGCTTCTCGAGCGGCGGCAACGCCTCCGGGCAGATCGTGTAGGGATGCGTCGTCATGCTCCCCGCGGCCCTCGTGATGACGAGATCGGGATAGCGGACGCGAATCGTCAGGCGCATGTCGTGGATCGTGCTGGTGGGCGCCAGATCGAACCACACCGGCGCGCCCTGCGGGCGGTCGTCCACCAGGTGACCGCTCACGTCCAGCTCGGTGTCGCTCACCTTCCACGCCTCCGCGCGGATCGCGCGCACGTGGATCGGGAGCCTCTGCGGATCGGTCATCCTCTGATCTCCTTCAGCACGGCGAGGAGCGCCGCGTGGATCCGCCCGTTGCTCGCGACGACCGCCGGCGCGTCGAGGTCGAGCGCGTCGCCGGCGAGGTCCGTCACTTGCCCGCCAGCCTCCGTGATCATCAGGCTCCCGGCCGCGACGTCCCAGGGGCCCAGGCGCAGCTCCCAGTACCCGTCGAGCCGACCCGCCGCGAGCCAGGCGAGGTAGAGCACGGCGGAGCCCATGCGGCGCACGGCGCGCGCGCGCACGCTGAACGCGGCGTACTCCCTGAGGTTGTTGTCGGCGGTCTCGCGGATGTCGTAGGGGAAGCCCGTCGCGAGCAGGCTCGCGTCGAGCGTCGCGGTCGACGACACGGCGAGCCGCCGGTCGTTGAGGGTCGTGCCGCAGCCGCGTTCGGCCACGTAGAGCTCGTCCAGGTTCGGGTCGAAGACCACGCCGAGATCGACGCGGCCGGCCGCCTCGAGCGCGACCGAGACCGCGAAGATCGGCACGCCGTGCGCGTAATTCGTCGTGCCGTCGAGCGGGTCGATGATCCACCGCCGGCCCGACCGGCCCGCCGCAGCGCCGCGCTCCTCGGCGAGCACGCCGTCCTCGGGGAAGGCATCGCCGAGCCGGCCGACGATGAGCTCCTCGGCCCGCGCGTCCATCTCGGTGACGAGATTGGTCGGCGTGCCCTTGTAGGCGATCCGGCGGGATCCGTGGAGCTCGGAACGCAGGAGACGACCGGCCGCCTGCGCGGCGCCGATCGCCACGCGTCGCTCGAGCGATGCCATCGCTCTTGTCACTCTAGCACGCGTGCGCTTGACAACCAACGCACGGTCCCGGAGCATGAATGACGGCCATGCAGGGTGCGCGACGACGCGAGCGACGGCAGCGGACCGCCCTGGTGCCGCGGCGACGACGCGTCGCGCGGATCCGTCCGGGAGCGCTGCCCGGGACGCTCGAGGCGCCCGAGAGCATGGCGGGACAGCCTCCGCGGATCACCGTGATCGCGTACGGCCCCGACACGCACGTCGAGCGCGAGGTCGCGCGGATCGACGAGGCGCTCGCCGAGGGGACGCCCGCGAGCGTGCGCTGGATCAACGTCGAGGGGCTCGGCGAGCCCGACGTGCTGGCCCGTCTCGGTGAGCGCTTCGGCCTGCACCCGATGGCGCTCGAGGACGCGCTGAACGTTCCGCAGCGGCCCAAGGTCGAGCGCTTCGAGGCCTCCTTCTTCGTCGTGCTCCGGATGGTCCGTCCCGGCCCGGAGGTCGAGGACGAGCAGGTGAGCCTGTTCTTCGGCCGCGACTGGGTCGTCACGGTGCAGGAGCGCGCCGACTGGGACGTCTTCGGCCCCGTCCGCGAGGCGCTCCGGCAGCGCCGCGGGCGCGCCCGGGACGCGGGCGCCGACTATCTCGCCTACCTGCTGCTCGACGCCGTCGTGGACGCCTACTTTCCGGTGCTCGAGCGCGTGATCGAGTCGGTCGAGGCGCTCGAGGACGAGGCGCTCGAGGCGTTGCCGGAGACGCTGCCGCGCATCCAGCAGGCGCGCCGGAACGTGTTCACGCTGCGCCGCGCGGTGTGGCCGCTCCGGGAGGAGATCGCGGTCCTCGAGCGGGCGGACGCCCCCTTCGTGGCGGCGGAGACGCGCGTGTGCCTGCGGGACAGCTACGATCACGCCGTGCAGGCGCTCGAGGTGATCGAGTCGCTGCGGGAGACCCTGACCAACGTGATGGAGGTACACCTCTCGGCCCAGAACCAGCGGCTCAACGCCGTGATGAAGGTCCTCACGGTCATGGCGACGCTGTTCATCCCGCTGACCTTCATCGCGTCGATCTACGGCATGAACTTCGAGGGGATGCCGGAGCTCCGGTGGCGCTACGGCTATCCGTCCGCGCTGGCGCTGATGACGGTCACGGCCGCGGGCATGATCCTGTACTTCCGCCGGCGGGGGTGGTGGTGATGCACATCGTCGTCATGGGGGCGGGTGGCGTCGGCGGCTACTTCGGCGGGAAGCTCCTGCGGTCCGGGGCGCGGGTCACGATGGTGGCGCGGGGCGCCCACCTGGAGGCTCTCGCGCACGGCGGACTCCGCGTCCGATCGTCGGTCGAGGGCGAGTCGCTCACGCGCCCCGTGGCGGTCGCGTCGCTGGTCGGGCGACCACCCGCCGACGCGGTGCTGTTCTGCGTGAAGTCGTACGACACCGAAGCGGCGGCCGCCGCGCTCCGTCCCGTGGTCGGTCCGGACACGGCCGTGCTCTCGCTGCAGAACGGCGTCGACAACGAGGAGAAGATCGACGCGGTGCTCGGCCCGGGCCACGCCCTGGGCGGCGCGGCGTACGTTTTCGCCACCATCGAGGCGCCCGGCGTGGTCGCCCATCGCTTCGGCGGGCGCATCGTCCTCGGGGAGCTCGACGGGCGTGCGAGCCCGCGCGCCGAGCGGCTCCGGAACGCTCTCGCGCGCGCCGGGATCCCCGTCGAGCTCTCGACGACGATCCGGCGGGTGCTCTGGGAGAAGTACCTCTTCATCTGCGCCCAGGCGGGCACGACCGCCGTGACCCGCTCGCCGATGGGCGTCGTGCGCGCCACGCCCGAGACCTGGCGGCTCTACCGGCTCCTCCTTGACGAGCTGGCCGCGCTCGCGCGGGCCGCCGGAGTCGGGCTCGCGGCCGGCGCCGTCGAGACGATCGTGGAGGCGGCCGCCGCCATCGCGCCCGAGGCCACCTCGTCGCTGCACCACGACCTCCTGGCGGGCCGCCGGCTCGAGCTCGAGGCGCTCCACGGTCACGCGGTGCGCCTCGCGGAGCGGCTCGGCGTGGCGGTGCCGAGCGTCTTCGCGGTCTACGCCGCGCTCAAGCCGCACGCCGCGGGGGGGCGGGGCTGAGCGCTCCCGCGCGCGCGGTCTGGCGGTACCTCGTCCGGCATCGCACCCGCTACGCCGTGGGCGTCGCGTGTCTCGGCGTCGCGACCCTCTGCTCCCTGGCGATCCCGTGGACGGTGAAGCGCGCCATCGACGACCTTTCGGCCGACGCGACCGCAGCGCCGCTCTCGCGGCATGTGACGATCATCGTGCTGCTGGCGCTCGGCAACGGCGTGGCGCGGCTCGCCTCGCGCTTCACGATGATCGGGGGCGCGCAGCGGATCGAGGCCGAGATCCGCAACGACCTGTACGCCGCG
>MGCE01000159.1 GCA_001790315.1 Candidatus Rokubacteria bacterium RIFCSPLOWO2_02_FULL_72_37
TGGGCCCCGCTCGACCACGCTGGCTCCCTCGCCCGAGCTCGATCCGAGGGTCGGCGGCTCCGGCAACGCTGACGACACGGGTCTCGCGGGGCCTCACCTCCCCGCCCGCCGCCGCCCCCGGCCCTCGGGCGCGGGCGTGGTCGGCGCGGTCATCGTGGTGGTCGCGGTCGCAGCGACTGCGGGAGCGGCCTGGGCGCAGGCGGGTGACGCCGGGGCGGGGAAGGCGGTGTACGAACGGAAGTGCGCCAGCTGCCACGGCGAGAAGGGCGACGGTCAGGGGCCGGCGGCGGACCTGCTCCAGCCCGCGCCGCGCGACTTCACACGCGGCGCCTACAAGATCCGCTCGACGGCCGACAAGACGCCGACGGACCGGGATCTCTTCGACGTCGTCACCCACGGCATGCCGGGAACCTCGATGCCACCGTGGGCGGTGCTCCCGGAGAAGGAGCGCTGGAACCTGGTCGCGTACCTCAAGGACTTCGCCCCCGAGACCTTCAAGGCAGCGCCGAAGACGCTCGAGCTGCCCAAGGAGGTCGCCTCGTCGCCCGAGTCGATCAAGCGCGGGCGCGAGATGTTCGAGGCCATCGAGTGCAACAAGTGCCACGGCAACCAGGGCCGGGCGGACGGCCCCTCGCGCGCCGAGCTGAAGGACGACTGGGGCCACCCGATCCGGCCCGCCGACCTGACCAAGCCGTGGAGCTTCCGCGGCGGCATGTCGCGGACGGCCATCGCCACGCGCATCGCGGCGGGCGTGCTCGGCACGCCGATGCCGTCCTTCATGGACAGCGTCGAGAAGCCCGAGGACGTGTGGCATCTCACCAACTACGTCCTGTCGCTGAGCCCGGGCGCGCCGCGGTACGCGACGCTCGTCACCGTGGCGAGCCTGGCGGGCGCGATTCCGGACGACCCGGCCGCGGACCTCTGGACGAAGCTCGCACCGGACAACATCCCCCTGATGGGCCAGGTCATCCAGGACCCGCGCAACTTCAACCCGTCCGTCGACATGGTCGCGGTGCGCGCCGTGTACAACGACAAGGAGATCGCGTTCCACCTGACGTGGAACGACCCGACCCCGTCGGCGGGGGACGGCGCCCGGACGTTCCCGGACGCGGTCTCCCTCCAGTTCCCGCCCAAGCCGAGCGGCGGCCCCGAGCGACCCTACTTCCTGATGGGCGATGCCTCGGACGGGGTCTACCTCCTCCGCTGGGAGAACGGCAAGGGCGTGGGGGAGGCGACCGCGAACGGCCCGGCGAAGCTCGTGCCGATCGCCGGGTCCGAGGCGAAGGGGATTGCGGTCTTCGCGGACGGTCAGTACCGGCTCGTCATCAAGCGCCCGCTCGTCTCGAAGGACGACACACGGCCGACGTTCCAGCCGGGGGTCTTCACCCCGGTGGCATTCCAGGCCTGGGACGGCGGCGCGGGGGAGGCGGGCACGAGGATGTCTCTGACGTCGTGGTACTATCTCCGCCTGGAGGAGCCCGAGTCGAATCGCCGGTTCGTGCTCCCTCCGGTCGTGGCAATCCTCACGCTGGCGGCCATGCTGTTGGTCGTCCGCGTCGCCCAGATGCGGTCTTAACCCGATCCCAGGAGGAGCCAGAGCAATGCGCAAGATGTTGGTGGTGTTCGTCGCGCTCACGGCGATCGCGGGCGCAGCCCTGTTCGCGTATCACCCGGCCGGTGCACAGGGCGGTGGCACGATCGAGGCGTCGGTGACCTACGCCGGCGCTCCCGTCGTCGAGAAGCTCAAGGTCAACAAGGACACCCAGCAGTGCGGCACCGAGGCCGTGATCGAGAAGGTCCTCGTCGGCGCCAACAAGGGCCTCGCGAACGCGGTCGTCGCGGTGACGGGCGCCAAGGGCGCCGCCAAGGTGGTGAAGGCGGAGATCGACCAGCACGGCTGCAAGTTCGTGCCGCACGTCGTCGCGATGCCGCCGGGCGCGATCGACATCAAGAACTCGGACGGCATCCTGCACAACATCCACACGTACTCGACCGCGAACTCGTCGATCAACAAGGCGCAGCCGAAGTTCAAGAAGGTCATGACCGAGAAGTTCGACAAGCCCGAGTTCATCAAGGTGACCTGCGACGTCCACAGCTGGATGCTCGGCTGGATCGCCGTCATGCCGAGCCCGTTCTTCGGTGTGAGCGACGCCAGCGGCGCGGCCAGGATCGAGAACGTGCCGCCCGGCAAGTACAAGCTGGACGTCTGGCACGAGACGCTCGGCAAGCAGACGAAGGACGTCGAGGTCAAGGCCGGTCAGACCGTCAAGGTCGCGATCGAGATGAAGAAGTAGAGCACCGCAGGCCAGGAGGCTCCGACGAGCATGCTTGACTGGTGGCTGCCCGAGAACGTCTCGACGTACGGGAAGGACATCGACCGTCTCTTCCACCTGATTTACTACATCACGGGCGCGACGCTCGTCCTGGTGACGGTCGTGCTCGTGGCGTTCCTGTGGGTGTATCGTGACCGGCCCGGTCGCCGGGCGCGCTACACCCACGGCAGCACACCGCTCGAGATCGTCTGGACCGTCGTGCCGGCGCTGATCCTCGTGCTCCTCACGATGCTGAGCGTGCCGGCCTGGTCGAAGATCAAGATGACGCAGCCGGACACGGACTTCATCGTCCAGGTCACGGCGAAGCAGTTCAACTGGCAGTTCACGTATCCGGGGCCCGACGGACGGTTCGGGACGGCCGACGACACGACGCTGCTCGATGAGATGCACGTTCCGGTGAACAAGGTGGTTCGCGTCCTTCTCAGGTCACAGGACGTCATCCACAGCTTTTTCGTGCCCCAGTTCCGCATGAAACAGGACACGGTGCCCGGGCGCGAGATCCCCCAGTGGTTCGAGGCGACCAAGCCCGGCAAGTACGAGCTGCCCTGTGCCGAGCTCTGCGGCTTCGGGCACTCGGGGATGCGCGCGTGGATCTACGTGCACACGCCCGAGGAGTACGCCGCGTGGGCCGCCGCCACCCTGACGGCGAAGGCGAGCACGGCCGGCGACGAGAAGAAGGGCGAGCCCGAGCGAGAGGAGAAGACCAAGCGATGAGTGCCACCAGCGCGACCGCGCACGCGCACGTCGAGCACCACGAGCTCGGCTTCCTGCGCACCTACGTCTTCTCGACCGATCACAAGATGATCGGTCGGCAGTTCCTCTTCCTGGGGTTGCTGATGATGATCCTGGGTGGCGCGCTGGCGCTCGTCGTCCGCTGGCAGCTGGCCTGGCCCGAGACGCCCGTGCCCGGGCTCGGTCTGATCCTCCGGGAGACCGGAGGCATCCTCGAGCCCTCGACCTACAACATGGCGTTCACGATGCACGCGACGATCATGATCTTCTTCGTGGTCATGCCGATCCTGGCCGGCGGCTTCGGCAACTTCCTGATTCCGCTCATGATCGGCGCGCGCGACATGGCGTTCCCGTTCCTGAACATGCTGTCGTTCTGGGTGGCGGTGGTGGCCGGGATCCTCATGCTCGCCGGCTTCTTCGTCGAGGGGGGACACGCCGCCGCGGGCTGGACCTCGTACGCGCCGCTGGCCGCGGTCCCCGAGTACACGGGTGTGAACTGGGGGCAGAACCTCTGGTGTATCAGCCTGTTCATCCTCGGCGTTTCCTCGATGATGGGCTCGATCAACTACATCACGACGATCATCAACATGCGGGCGCCGGGCATGAAGCTCTTCCGCATGCCGCTCGTGATCTGGTCGCTGTTCATCACCGCCGTCCTGCTGCTCCTGGCCCTGCCCGTGCTCACCTCGGGCGTCGCCATGCTCCTCTTCGACCGCTGGCTCGGGACGAGCTGGTTCCGGCCCTCGGGCGGGGGCGAGCCGCTGCTGTGGCAGCACCTGTTCTGGTACTTCGGGCACCCGGAGGTCTACATCCTGATCCTGCCGGCGATGGGCATCGGCTCCGAGATCCTGCCGGTCTTCGCCCGGAAGCCCATCTTCGGGTACCACGCGATGGCGTTCTCGATGATCGCGATCGCCTTCCTCTCCTGGATCGTGTACGGCCACCACATGTTCGTGAGCGGCATGAACCCCGCGCTCGGCATGGCGTTCACGGTCACCACGATGATCATCGCGGTGCCGTCGGCGATCAAGACGTTCAACTGGCTCGGCACCCTCTGGGGCGGGCGGATCCGGCTCACGGTCCCGATGCTGAACGCGCTCGCGTTCGTGTCGATGTTCGTGATCGGCGGGCTCTCGGGCATCTTCATGGCCTCGACGCCGGTCGACATCTACATCCAGGACACGTACTACATCGTCGCCCATATCCACTACGTGGTCTTCGGCGGCTCGATCTTCGGCGCGTTCGCGGGGATCTACTACTGGTTCCCGAAGATGTTCGGTCGGATGACGAGCCCGGTGCTCGGCCAGCTCCACTTCTGGCCGACGTTCTTCTTCTTCAACCTGACGTTCTTCCCGATGCACATCCTCGGGGTCGGCGGTCACATGCGCCGCATCTACAACCCGATGCAGTACGAGTTCCTCCAGCCTCTGCAGTGGTGGAACGTGCTGATCACGATCGGCGCGATCGGCCTGGGCATCGCCCAGATCCCGTTCGTGATCAATTTCTTCTGGTCGCTGTTCGCCGGCCGGAAGGCGCCGGTGAACCCGTGGAACGCGACGACGCTCGAGTGGACGGCGCCGTCGCCGCCCCCGCACCTGAACTGGGGCCCGACGCTCCCGACGGTCTACCGCGGGCCGTACGAGTACAGCGCGCCCGAGTCGACGGACGACTTCCTGCCGCAGACCACGCCACCCGTCGCCCGCGCGGGGGCGCGGCGCCACTGAGCGGACGGGGGAAGGCCGTGACGTACCGATTGGCACTCCTCACCGCGACCGCGACCTTGGTGCTGATCGTCGTCGGGGGGCTCGTCACGAACACGGGCGCGGCCCTCGCGGTCCCCGACTGGCCGAACACGTTCGGGTACAACATGTTCCTGTTTCCGTGGTCCCGCATGGTGGGCGGTGTGCTCTACGAGCACAGCCACCGGCTCGTGGCCGCGGTGGTCGGATCGCTGACCCTCGCCCTCGCGGCGGCGCTCTGGCGCCGGGGTGGGCCGCTCCGGGCCCTGGGCTTCGCGGCCGCGCTCGCCGTGGTCGCGCAGGGCGTGCTCGGCGGCCTGCGCGTCGTGCTCGTCAAGGACACGCTCGCGATCGTCCACGGCGGCCTCGCGCAGGCGTTCTTCGGGCTGCTCGTCGCGATCGTGCTGCTCGCCTCGCGGGCGCCGGCGCCGGCGCCCGCGACCGATCCGTCGCTGCGGGCGCTGAGCGTGCTGGCCGCGGCGCTCGTCTACGTGCAGATCGTGTTCGGCGCGCTCCTCACGCACGCCGGGCGGCTCGATCTGCACCTGGCCGGCGCCGCGCTGGTCTTCGTGCTCGTGCCGATCGTGGCCGCGCGAACCCGCCGCGCCGGCGACCCCGTGGCTGGGCCCGTGGCCCGCGCGCTGCTCGCGTTCCTCGGTGTGCAACTCGCGCTCGGCGTCGGCAGTTACCTGGCGCGGTTCTCGTCGATCTGGATTCCCGGCGAACAGCTCACGATGCTGCTGCTGCCGGTCGCGCACCGGGTCGTGGGCAGCCTCGTGCTCGGCGCGTCGGTGATCCTGGCGCTGCGCGCGACGGCAGCCGGCGCGCGGGAGCCGGCGGTCCGCGACACCGCGTTCGGCGGCCGGCTCGCCATCGGGCCGCGGCTGGAGGGCTCGTGACGCCGCCGACGCTCGAGAGCGGGCTCGCGACGCCCGCGGCCAAGGTCCTGACCGGCACGATCGGGCGCGAGCGCCGTCAGGTGCTCGTCGACCTGATCGCGCTGGCCAAGCCGCGCGTGGTGCTGATGGTGCTCGTGACGACCGCCGTGGGCTACTACGTCGGGCTCGCCGGCGCGCCCGAGTGGGGTCGGCTGGTACACCTGCTGGTGGGCACGCTGCTCGCCGCGGGCGGCACGCTCGCCCTCAACCAGTACTGCGAGCGGGAGCTCGACGCGCGCATGGAGCGGACACGGGGGCGGCCGCTGCCGGACGGCCGACTGCAGCCGCTCGAGGCCCTGCTGTTCGGTGCCGCGGGCACCCTGCTCGGGATCGTGTACCTCGCAGCGCTGGTGGGCGCGCTGACCGCCGGGGTGACCCTGGCGACCGCGCTCCTCTACCTGGGCGCCTACACCCCCCTCAAGGTCCGCACGCCGTTCTGCACGATGGTGGGCGCGGTGCCGGGCGCGCTTCCGCCCGTCACGGGCTGGGTGGCGGCGCGCGAGGACCTCGGCATCGGCGCCTGGGTGCTGTTCGCGATCCTGTTTCTCTGGCAGCTCCCGCACACCCTGGCGATCGCGCGGCTCTACCGTGACGACTACGCTCGGGCCGGCGTACGCCTGCTGCCCGTCGTCGACGCGGAGGGGACGAGCACGGAGCGCCAGATCGTGACGGGCTGTCTGGCCTTGCTCGCCGTGAGCCTCCTGCCGACGCTCATCGGTCTCGCAGGGCCGCTCTACTTCGCGTGCGCGCTCCTGCTCGGCTCCGCCTTCCTCGTCCTGGGGATCCGACAGGCGCTGGCCCCGTCGCCGGGCGCGGCGCGCCGCGTGCTCTTCGCCTCCCTCCTCTACCTGCCGGCGGTGCTCGCGTTGCTGGCCTTCGACAAGACATGACGGACGCGAGGAACCGACAGACGCTCCGCGTGCTGCTGGCGATCGTCGGCGCGCTCGTCGTGGCGTCGCTCTTCGTGGGGATCCGCTGGTGACGACCGCGCTCGTCGAGCCCCCCGGCGTTCCGCGGCCCGTGCGCGGCCTCCATATCCCACCGCCGCCGCGGGACGGCGGTGATGACGACGAAGACCGCGGGCCGGCGCCGCAGCGTCCCATCCTCGACAACGTCCGGCTGGCCATGATCTTCCTCATCAGCGGCGAGATCATGTTCTTCGGCGGACTGATCTCCGCCTTCCTCGTGCTGCGCGTGTCGGCGGCGGCTTGGCCGCCTCCGCTCCAACCGCGCCTGCCCATCGCGGTCACCGGCCTGAACACGCTCGTGCTGCTCGCCTCGAGCGGAACGATGCTGGCCGCCGGCCGCGCGCTGCGACGCGGCGACCGCGCCGCGCTCGTGCGCCGGCTCCTGGCAACGGCGGCCCTCGGCGCGGTGTTCCTCCTCGTCCAGGGCTACGAGTGGACGCGCCTGGTCAGCTTCGGGTTGACGCTCTCGTCGGGCGTGTACGGCGCGACGTTCTATACGCTGATCGGCGCCCACGCCGCGCACGTGGTCGGCGCGCTGGTCTGGCTCGCGGCGGTGCTGGCGCTCGCCGCCCGCGGCCGGTTCGTGGACGGGGCCGCGGGGCCACTCAGGGCGTGCGCGATGTACTGGCACTTCGTCGTCGCCCTGTGGCCGATCCTCTACGTCGCGGTGTACCTCGCATGAGGACGTGCCTCGCCCTCGGGCTCCTGCTCGCGCCGTCCCGCGCGCTGGCGTGCGCGACCTGCATCGCCGCCGGATACGGCGATCGCACGTTCAACTGGGCCTACGCGGCGCTCATGGGCCTGCCGTTCGCACTCCTGCTCGTGATCGGCGGCGTGCTCGCCTGGTGCGCGGGCTTCCGTCCACGCGCGATCGCTCGCGCCGCCGTCGCGCGCCTGCGCCCGAAGGATCATCCCGACGCCCTCAAGGAGACGATATGAGTCAGGCAGCCTCCGCTCACCCGGCGGTCGAGCCCGCCGAAACCCCGCTGACCCCGGAGAGCTGGGGAAAGCTCGGGATGTGGATCTTCCTGGCCGGCGACGCCGTTGGCTTCGGCACGCTGCTCGCCGCGTACGGCGGCATGCGCGCGACGAGCGCCGACTGGCCGAGCCCGTACGACGTCCTCGGCATCAACCTGACCGCGGTGATGACGTTCCTCCTGATCTGCTCGAGCGTCACGATGGTCAAGGCGCTGGAGTGGCTGGGCCGCGGCGACCGGGCGAAGTGCCGGCTGTTCCTCTTCTTGACGGCGCTCGGCGGCGCCATCTTCGTGAGCCTCCAGGCCTACGAGTGGACGCACCTGATCAACGCCGGGCTTCACATCGGCCGCAACCCGTGGGGCGCGTCGCTCTTCGGCGCGTCGTTCTTCATCATCACCGGCTTCCACGGCCTGCACGTCAGCGGCGGCGTGATCTACTTGCTGTCGATGCTCCGGTACGTCACCAATCGTCCCCAGCCGGAGGCGAGTTACAACGCCGTCGAGATCGCGGGACTCTACTGGCACTTCGTGGATCTCGTGTGGATCATGGTCTTCACCTTCATGTACCTCCTGTGAGGGGTTGAGCGATGGCGACGACCGAGCACAAGCACCCGAACTACATGGCGATCTTCTGGTACCTGGCGGTCCTGACGGTC
>MGCE01000160.1 GCA_001790315.1 Candidatus Rokubacteria bacterium RIFCSPLOWO2_02_FULL_72_37
GACGCGTTGCCGTACAGCTCGGAGAAGTACGGCAGCATCTCCGCGAGGACCTCCGGGTGCACCGGGGTCGACGCATTGTGATCGAGGTATATGCGGCGCGTCATGTTGCTCTCCTTTTCCTACGATGCTACGCTCGATCCGCGATGGATCTCCGGAAGAAAAAGCTCGGCCTGATGCTCTCCACCGGCCCCGAGCATCCGAACCTCGACACCGCCGTCGGGCTGTCGCAGGCGGCGCTCGACCGGGGCGCCGCCGTGTACCTCTATCTCATTGACGACGGGGTCCGCGCGCTGGACGATGCGCGCCTGCGGGCTCTGCCTGCGCGCGGCGCCAAGCTGTTCGTCTGCGCGTACGGCTGCCAGAAGCGACGCATCCCGCTCGAGGACAGCGAGACGATCACCTACTGCGGCCTCGTGGTGCTGACGGATCTCCTCAACGCCACCGACCGCTTCGTCGCGCTCAACTGACCCGGTGAGCGGCCGCGCGCCGATCGTGGTGCTGATCTCGGCGGATCCACGCGTCTCGCACCGCGCCAACGAGGCGATGCGTATCGGCCTCGGCATCTCGGCCGGTGACAACGAGGTGATTCTCGTCCTTCGGGGGCCCGGGGTCCACCTCCTCGACGCCGACACCGACGACCTGGTCGACGGCGAGGACATCGCGAAGTTCCGGGCGACCCTGAAGGGGCTCGGCATCCCCTTCCATATCGAGGCGGGCGCAGCTCCGGCGGACCCCGACTGGAACGCCGACGGGCACGAGGTCATCCCGCTCCCCCGCGAGAGCCTCGTCGACCTGATTCGCCGCGGCCGACGGTGCCTGGTCTTCTGATGGCGGACGTGCTTCATCTGCTCACGGGTACCGACGCCGCCTTCGTCGCGGACGTCGTCGAGCGCCAGGTGTCGACGGCCGATCGCGTCACGGTCGCGCTCCTGCCCGGCGGCGCCGCGCCCGGGCTCCCGGCAGGCGTCACGGTGCGCCGCCTCGGTCACGACCTCACCTATCCCCAACTCCTCGACCTCATCTTCGCCGCGGACCAGGTCATCACCTGGTAGGGTCTCAACGGTTCCTGTACTCGTCGAGCCAGGCCATCTGGATCGCCTCGAGGGTCTTCTCGCTCGACCCTTTGGGATCGTCCGAGAACCCGGGAAGGTCCGTGACCCACCGGTGGAGGTCGGTGAAGCGGACCGTCAACGGATCCAGGTCCGGATGGCGCTCGGCGAGCGCGATCGCGATGTCTTCGGTGTCGCGCCACGTGATCATTTCGGGATCTCCACGACGACGTTGCCCCGCACGACCGCCTGGCAGCCCAGGCGGGAGTGGATCGTCAGCCCCTCGGCCATGTCGAGGCGGTCCTCCTCGTCGACCGCCATCTCGGACAGGTTCCCTTCCCCCTCGCGGACGATGACGTGGCACGTGGTGCAGGCACAACTCCCGCCGCAGTTGTGCTCGAGATGGACGCCGTGGGCGAGCGCGATGTCGAGCAGCGACCCCGGCCTCCCGTGATCGGCCAGCGGGTACTTCGCGTCGTCCACCTCCACGGTGACGTTCATCGGGAGAAAGGTGACCTTGTGCACCGCCATCACGACTCTCCTCGGGAGGCCAGGATCTCCGCCGCCCGCTTGCTCCCGAGCGCATCCTTGAGCGCCGCATCCATCATGACCTCGGCGAGATGCTCGGTCGCGCGGTTGAGCGCCGTGGTCCGTTCGTGGATCAGGTCCCGGTCCGTCCCGCTGCGGGCCTGCCGGAGCTCCTCGAGCGCCTGTCGAATGGCCTCCCGCTCGTCGGCCGGCGCCAGCTCGCCGCTCTGGCGGAGGGCTCGTTCCACGTGGGTCATGACGGTGTCGGCCTCGTTCCGGGCTTCGATCAGGAGCCGTGCCTCGACGTCGGCCTCCGCGTAGGCGAACGAGTCCTCGACCATCCGCTCCACGTCCGCCTCCGAGAGCCCATAGGTCGGCTTGACCTCGATCGACGCCGCCTTGCCGGTCCGGAGCTCCTTCGCGGCCACCTGGAGGATTCCGTTCGCATCGATGAGGAACACCACCTCGATCTTCGGCATGCCCGCGGGCATCGGATCGATCCCGCGGAGCTCGAAGCGGGCCAGTGAGCGGCAGTCCCTGGCGAGCTCGCGCTCGCCCTGGACGACGTGCATGTCCACCACGACCTGCCCGTCCACCGACGTCGTGAACATCTCACGCGCGCTGGTCGGAATCGTGGTGTTCCGTGGGATCAGGACGCTGACGATGCCACCGAGGGTCTCGATCCCGAGCGAGAGCGGCGTCACGTCGAGCAGCAGCATGTCCGTGATCCCGCCCGCGAGGATGTGCGCCTGGACGGCGGCGCCGAGCGCCACCACCTCGTCCGCGCTGAGCTGGCTGTGCGCGGGCCGGCCGAACACCTCCTGGACGCGCCGGCGCACCAGGGGCACGCGTGTCGAGCCGCCGACCAGCACGACCTCGTCGACGTCCGCGGGCGCGAGCCCCGCGTCGGCCAGGGCCATCCTGCAGGGGCCGAGCGTCCCCTCCACGAGGCGGGCGATGAGTCCTTCGACGTCCGCCCGCGTGATCTCCTGGTGGTAGGTGAACGCCTCGAACGGGATCGTGAGCGTCGTCCGCTCGTCGCTCGAGAGCCGGATCTTCGCCGCCTCGGCCGCGAGGCGAAGTTCCTGCATCGCCTCGGCGTCGCGCCCGAGGTACGCGCCGTGCCTGTCGCGGATGTCGTCGAGCAGCCAGAGGACGATCGCGCGGTCGAAGTCGTCGCCGCCCAAGCGGGTATTGCCGTTGGTCGCGAGCACCTCGAAGACGCCGGCTTCGACACGCAGGAGCGAGATGTCGAACGTGCCCCCGCCGAGGTCGTAGACGGCGATCACCCCTTCCTTGAGACGATGCAGCCCATAGGCCAAAGAGGCCGCCGTGGGCTCGTTCACGATGCGCACGACGTCGAGGCCCGCGATGCGACCCGCGTCCTTCGTCGCCTGGCGCTGGCTGTCGTTGAAGTACGCCGGCACCGTGACGACCGCCTTCTCCACGGGCTCGCCCAGGTATGCCTCCGCGCGCTCGCGGAGCGCCCTGAGAATGATCGCCGAGACCTCCGGCGGCGTGACGGCGCGGTCGCCGAGGTCGATCTTCACGATCCCCTCGCAGGGGAGCACCTTGTAGGGGAAGTAGCACAGCTCGTCGTTCACGTCCTCGTAGCCGCGGCCCATGAGCCGCTTGACCGAGTACACGGTGCGCTCCGGGTGGCGCACCAGCTGGCGGCGAGCCGCGTCACCGACGAGCACACCATCGGGCGTGAACGCCACGATCGACGGCAGGAGCGTGTGCCCCTCGCGGTCGGGAACCACCCGTGGCAGTCCGGTCTTCTCGTCGACGAACGCGACGAGGCTGTTGGTCGTCCCGAGATCAATGCCGACGATGCGTGACATGGCCTTCCTGGCTCTCCCCCAGCGCCTCGGTGAGGTCGTCGATGACCGTTCTCAGATACGCGCGCGTCGCGAGGGCCTGCCTGCAGGCTTCGAGGGTGCGTGGCCGCTCGGCCGCGTCGCCGGCGTCCCACGCGGCAGCCAGGGGTCCGACGAGCCGCGCCTCTTCGTCCCGGAAGCGGCCGCGCAACCGCTCGCGCTCGGCTGCGAGCCGCCGGCGGCCGGCCTCGTCGAGCCCGCCCGCCTTGGCCTCCGCGAGCGCCTCCTGGATCTCGAACATCTCCTCGAGCAGGTCCGGCGGCGCCTTCGGCTTGCCCGTCGCCGCCGCCGGCGCGCGGCCTTCCTCGAGGCGGACGAGGTATTCGACACGGGCGACCGGATCGCGCAGCGTGCGGTACGCCGCGTTCAACCGCGCGGACGCCTCGAGCGCGCGCGCCTGCTCCGCCGGGGGCGCCGCCTGGTGGAAATCCGGATGCCAGCGGCGGGAGAGCTCGTAGAACTTCCGCTGCAGCTCCACCGTGTCGATCCCGAGCTTGCGCGGGAGTCCGAACACCTCGAAGTGGTTCATCGTCTCCGTCACCCTCAAAAGAAGAGCGGGCCCGGCGCCGGGCCCGCTCGTCGACCTCGCGGCGTCCCGGCTAGGCCGAGAACGACGTCCCGCAACCACAGCTCGACTTGGCGTTCGGGTTGACGAACGTGAAGCCGCCCGTCAGCCCCTGCTGGACGTAGTCGAGCGTCGTGCCGTTCAGGTAGAGATAGCTCTTCTTGTCGACGACGACCTTGATGCCGTCGATCTCGAACTCCTTGTCGTGCGGCCCGATCTCCGTGTCGAACTCGAGTGCGTACGACAGGCCCGAGCACCCTCCGCCCTTGACGCCCATCCTCAGGAACACCGTCTCCGGCAGATTCTGAGCCCGCTTGAGCTCTCTCACCTGCCTGGCCGCCGCTTCCGACAGCGCCACCGCCATCCCCTTGCCCCCTCCCCTCACGAGGACGCCGCCGCGGCTCCGGCTCCGGCGAGCCTGCTCGCGTACTTGTCCTTGTAGTCCGTCAGCGCCGCCTTGATCGCGTCCTCGGCGAGGACCGAGCAGTGGATCTTGACGGGCGGCAGCTTCAACTCGCTCACGATGTCCGTGTTCTTGATCTTTGCCGCCTCGTCGATCGTCCTGCCCTTGAGCCACTCGGTGGCCAGGCTCGACGAGGCGATCGCGCTCCCGCACCCGAACGTCTTGAACTTCGCGTCCTCGATGACGCCGGTGTCGAGGTTCACCTTGATCTGCAACTTCATCACGTCGCCGCATTCCGGCGCCCCGACGAGCCCCGTCCCCACGCCCGGCGTGTCCTTGGTGAAGGAGCCGACGTTGCGCGGGTTGTTGTAGTGGTCGACGACCTTGTCGCTGTAGGCCATGGGCTCTCCCCTCTTACTCTGCTTTCCACCGGATCGACTTCAGGTCCACGCCTTCCTTCGCCAGCTCGTAGAGCGGCGACATGTCCCGCAACCGCTTGATGACCTCGATCGTGCGCTTCGCCACGAACTCGACCTCCTCCTCGGTGTTGAACCGATGGAGACTGAAGCGGATCGAGGAGTGCGCGAGCTCCGTGCTCGCTCCGAGGGCCGCGATCACGTACGAGGGTTCGAGCGTCGCGGACGTGCACGCCGACCCCGACGACAGCGCGGTCTCCTTGTTGAGGCCCATCAGGACCGACTCGCCCTCGACGTAGGCGAACGAGATGTTCAGGTTCTGCGGCAGCCGCCGCTCGGGATCGCCGTTGAGGAACGCCTCGTCCACGCTCGACAGGATCAAGTCTTGAAGTCGGTCGCGCAGCTTGGCGAGCCGGACGCTTTCCTCCGGCATGACTTCCTCGCAGATCTCGGCGGCCCGGCCGAAGCCGACGATGAGCGGCACGGGCAGCGTGCCCGACCGCATCCCACGCTCGTGGCCGCCGCCGTCGATCATCGGCTGGAGACGCACCCGCGGGCCCTTGCGTCGCACGTAGAGCGCGCCGACGCCCTTCGGCCCGTACATGAGGTGCGCGGTGCACGACAGGAGATCGATCGCCATCGCTTCCACGTTGACCGGCACCTTACCGACCGCCTGCGTGGCGTCGGTGTGGAAGATGACGCCCTTCTCTCTCGCCAGCTTGCCGAGCGCGGCGATGTCCTGGAGCGTCCCGATCTCGTTGTTCGCGAACATCACGGAGATCAAAATCGTCTTGTCCGTGATGGCCTTGTGGACGTCCTCGACGTCCACGAGCCCGTTCGACCCGACGGGCACGTAGGTCACCTCGAAGCCCTGCCGCTCGAGCCGCTTGCACGTGTCGAGCCCGGCGCGCTGCTCGATCGCCGTCGTGACGATGTGGTTGCCCTTCTCGCGATACATCTCCGCGGCGCCCTTCAGCGCGAGGTTGATCGCCTCGGTGCCCCCCGACGTGAACACGAGCTCCTTCGGATCGCGGGCCCCGATGAGCCGGGCGATCCTCTGCCGTGCCGCGTCGATCGCTCCCTCCGCCTCCCAGCCGAACGGATGGTTGCGGCTCGCCGGGTGGCCGAACTTCTCGGTGAAGTACGGCAGCATCGCGTCGACCACCCGTTGGTCACACGGTGTCGTCGACTGTGCGTCCATGAAGATCGGGAACTTCAGCGCCATGTCTCCTCCTCGTACCCTCTCACCACTCGCCTCGGCCGGCGCCCCGCGACGGCCTGCGGCTCGCACCCCCTCGGGCTCACGACCGGATCGTCAGGAGCTCGGGGACATCGTCGGTCGTCAGCTCCGCGAGGCTCATCGTATCGAGCATCTGGCTGATGGCGGCCTGGAGCTTCTGCACCGGCCGCCGCAGGGTGCAACGCTCCTCCTGTGGGCAACCGCTGTGCTCGATGCAACTCACGATGTTGATCGGCCCCTCGAGCGCCCGCACGACCTGGCCCACCGAGATCTGATTGGATCGCCGCGCGAGCACGTAGCCGCCCTTGGGCCCGTTCTGGCTGACGATGAGCCGGCGTTTCGCGAGCCGCTGGAGGATCTTCGCGAGCAACTCGGGCGGGATCGCGAACTCCTCGGCGATACGTTTGGCGCTCACGGCGCCGAGGCCGTCGTTGACGGCGATGTAGTGGATCGCCATCAGCCCGTAGTCGGCGCGCTTGGTGAACCTGAGCATCCTAATTCCTCGCCTTCCGCCGAAGATTCGTATATACCCGACCTGACAGGATCGGCGACAAATCCAATCGGCGACTGTTTCGGTCGTATTCTGGCCCCCACGGCGCTGGATGTCAAGTGAAAGGTTCTGAATGATGGAGAAAAGCGACTTCGATTCCGACCTGTTCCGGACGGCGCTGGCCCAGCTCGACCGCGTGGCTCAGCGCCTCGATCTGGAGCACGACATCCACGAGCGGCTCCGCTACCCGAGGAGAGCCCTCGTGGTCTCCGTGCCCGTGCTCATGGATGACGGGAAAACGAGGGTTTTCCAGGGATATCGGGTCCACCACAGCACGGTCCTCGGCCCGACCAAGGGCGGCCTTCGCTACGCACCGGACGTGAACCTCGGCGAGGTCACCGCGCTGGCGATGCTCATGAGCTGGAAGTGCGCGCTCGTCGGCCTGCCGTACGGCGGCGCCAAGGGCGGTGTCCGGTGCACCCCGCGCGAGCTCTCGAAGCGGGAGCTCGAGCACCTCACACGGCGTTACACGACGGAGATCATGCTGCTCATCGGGCCCGACCTGGACATCCCGGCGCCGGATCTCGGCACCGACGAGCAGACGATGGCCTGGATGATGGACACCTACTCGATGACCCAGGGCAAGAGCGTTCCCGGCGTCGTCACCGGCAAGCCGCTCATCGTCGGGGGCTCCGCCGGCCGCCGCGAAGCGACCGGCCGGGGCATCGTGTACGCCCTCTACCAGGCGACGCGCCGACTCGGTCAGAACCTCCAGGGTCTCCGGGTCGTCGTCCAGGGGTTCGGCAACGTCGGCAGCGTGGCCGCCCGTCTGCTCTGGCGCGAGGGCTGCCTGGTGGTCGGCGTGAGCGACGTCAAGGGCGGAATCTGGAATCCGCGTGGCCTCGACATCCGCGATCTCGAGGCGCACGTCGCCGAGAGCGGGAGCGTCGCCGGCTTCCCGGACACCGAACCGCTCACCAACACCGAGATCCTCGAGCAGCCGTGCGACATCCTGCTGCCCGCCGCGATCGGTTCGCAGATCCGCGAGGACAACGCCGACCGCGTCAAGGCGACGATCGTCGCGGAAGGCGCGAACGGGCCGACGACGCCGGAGGCCGACGCCATCCTTCGCGATCGAGGCGTCACCGTGATCCCCGACATCCTCGCCAACGCCGGGGGCGTGATCGTCTCTTACTTCGAGTGGGTCCAGGGCCTCCAGTACTACTTCTGGCGCGAGAGCGAGATCGTCTCACGCCTGCAGGAGGTGATGAGCCGCGCGTTCAACCGGGTTTGGGCGCTCGGGGCAAAGGAGGGCACCGATCTGCGGACCGCCGCCCTCATGGAGGGCGTGCGTCGCGTCGCGGAGGGCTACCGGGTCCGGGGGCTCTATCCCTAGTCCGCATTATTCACGAACGGTCCTCGCGTGTGGCGGGCGGGTGGTGCAGGGTGCGCCTCGGGAGGGGTCGCTCGACCACGCGGCACGCGTGCGCTGCCCCTGTGCGGCCGGGCTCCATCCTGCGCGCGGGGTCCGTGGCCACGCGGCGGGGACGGGTCTCGCCGACCCCGCCCGAGGCGCACCCTGCGCCACCCGCCCGGTCGCGCGAGCGCCGTTCGTGAACACTGCGGACTAGCCGACCGCCGGTCAGATGGCGCGGGTCAGGTCGGCGACGGCCGCACGCAGCAGGCGCGCGTACTCGGGCAGGCGCTCGCGCTCGAGCCGGATCATCGGGCCCGCGACGACGAGAGAGGCGACGCACACCCGTCCCTTGTCGAACACGGGGACCGCGACGGCCCACGCGCCGCTCGCCAGCTCCTCCTCGCCGTAGGCCCAGCCCTGGCGGCGGATGCGCTCGACCTCCGCCCGGAGCTCGCTGCGCCGCGTGATCGAGCCCGGGCCGAGTCTCGTGAGCGGCAGGCGCGCGAGGAGCACCGCGCGCTCGTCGTCGGGCAGGAACGCGAGGATCGCCTTGCCCGACGAGCCCGCGTGCAGCGGGAAGACGCTCCCCGGCTTGATCGCGTGGCGGATCGTGCCGCGCGTGCCCTCGAGCGCCTCCACGCAGACGCGCGTCGCGCCCTCGCGGACGTAGAGGTAGAGCGACTCGCCGATCTTGTCCACGAGCCGTGGCATCACCGAGCGCGCCGCCTGCCGCAGCTCGCCGAGCCAGGCGCCGGTCGAGCCGAGCCGGTAGAGGACCGCGCCCGGCGAGTACTCGCCGGTGAGCGGGTCCTGCCGCAGGAAGCCGCGCGACGCGAGCAGGGCGAGGAAGCGGTAGAGGGAGCTCCGCGGGATGCCGGTGGCGGCCGCCAGCTCGTTGAAGTGGCGCCGCGGCCGCGCGGCGAAGGCGTCGAGCAGGTCGAGGCCGCGGCTGAGGGACTTCATGGTCCGCGGCGGGCTACGCGGCGGGAGCGACCGGCTCCCGCCCGGCCGGCATCAGCGGGACGTAGATGCCGGCCTTGGCGATCGCGTACTTCGCGAAGAAGTCGCCGACCAGGGAGGTCGCGCCGACCACGGCCAGCACCGCGTGCGACAGCGGGCCGGCGAAGCCCAGGACGCCGATCAGGATCGGCACGAGGAGCCCCACGGCCACGGTCCCGAGGTAGAAGGCGGGCGCCGCGCGCCCGCGCACGAGCTCGGCGACCGAGCGCCGGGCGGCCAGGTTCGTGCTCCGCATGACGCCGAGGTAGAACCCGAGCATCACCGCCGCCGAGACCGCGACCCACAGCTCGATGAGCCCGACGCCGTGCGCGTCGATACCGCGCCCGCCGAGGGGCAGCGTCACGAGCAGGAGGGCCAGCCCGCCCCGGATCGCGTACGTCGCGTAGAGGATGGGCAGGACCGGCGAGTTCCAGAACGGCACCCCCCTGGACGCCGCGTAGACGTTGCCCTTGTAGACGATCAGGATGGCGGCGCCGACGGTCGCGAGCACGACGAGCGCGCCCGAGAGGGCCCCGGGCGGGACCAGCAGGGCCAGCACCGCGGCGGGCAGGAAGATGCTCATACCGACGAACCCGCGCGCGATCCACGAGGTCCGCGCCCGGTACATCTTCCAGAACCGGGCGCCCCGGCCCAGGAAGCGCAGGTGGGCGAGCCCCGAGAGCGCGACGGCCGCGATCGCCAGCACGAGGCCCGGGCGCCAGTCGAGCCAGAGCGCGAAGAGCCACGTCCCGGCGCCGACGCCGGAGAGGAAGTGGCCCACGATCAGCCAGATGCCGCGCCCCTCCACCCACTGGCGCTGCGGGCGGAACGTCGCGCCGAGGTCGGCGAGCACTCGATCCGGGGTCGCGCTCAGCGCCATGACGCCTCCCCCTCACGCCGGCGGCAGGTAGTAGACGTTCGGATGCGTGCCCAGCTCCGGCTGGAGCTGCTCGCCGCCGCGCAGCCGGACGAGCTGGGCCACCTCGCTCTGCGGATCGTCGAGGTCCCCGAAGGTGCGGGCGCGCGCCGCGCAGTTCGCGACGCACGCCGGCTCGAGCCCGGCCTTCACCCGGTCGATGCAGAAGTTGCACTTCATCACGACGCCGACGTTCTCCTTCGAGTACCGCCGCTCCTCGTAGGGCGTCAGCCCCTGGCCCGGGAAGTAGCCCGTCTGCGTCTCGTTGAAGAACCGCGCCCCGTACGGGCAGGCCTGCATGCAGGCCCGGCAGCCGACGCAGTCGTCCGTGGTGACGTCCACGACGCCGCCCTCGCGGTAGTGGCTGGCGCCGGTCGGGCACACGTCCACGCAGGGCGCGCTGGTGCAGTGGAAGCAGAGTGTCGGCAGGTAGACGAGCTGCGTGTTCGGGAACGTGCCGAACTCGCGCTTGAGGACGCGCGCGAAGAGGACGCCCGGCGGCGTGCCGTGCTCCGCCTTGCACGAGAGCTGGCAGCCGTAGCAGCCGACGCAGCGCTTGAGGTCGATCGCCATCCCGTATCTCATGGGACGATCCGGAGCTTCACGCAGGTGTCGAGGTTCAGGTTCACGGGGCTCCCGTGGGCCCAGTCGACCTCGAGCAGGTCGTTGAACATCACGCCCTTGCCCTGGGCGATCGGCAGCGTCTTCGCCCAGTGGCCCGCGCAGCCCCCGATGCCGACGCACTCCGGGTGGACCGTCTCGGTGAGATGCACGCGCCCGCGCACCCGGCGGCCGTGGGGCGACTCGAGCGTCACCTCCTGGCCGTCGCGAAGCCCCTTCGTGCGGCCCGTCGCCGCGTTGAGCGCGATCGTGTACGAGAACGGGTCGAGCCGGGAGGCCTCGTCGAGCCACGGGTTCTCGTTGGTGAAGCTGTTCGTGTGCAGGGTGTCGCGGTAGTAGAAGCCCCAGAGGTCGAACGCGCCGTCCCGCACCTCATGGGACGGGCACGGCAGCCAGCGCGGCAGCGGGTCGTACCAGACGTCGTCCCAGTCGAGGCCGTGCGCGTTCGCGATCCGCTTGGCGTTCCGGTTGAGCCCGATCAGGAACTCCCAGTAGATCGGCACGCGCACGCCGAGGAACGCCCGCCAGTAGACCTCCTCCACGCGCTTGGGCCAGGAGATGACGCCGTGCTCCTTGAACCACGCGAGCCCGCGCGCGGCGCCGAAGTGCGACTTGAGCTCGCGGTCGCAGATCTCCTCGTAGCCGTACCGCGTGCCGAACTCGAGCCGGTGGGACCCGTCGAGCTTGAGGTGGGTGTTGGCGACCGCGTTGAACTCCTCGCGGATGCCGAGCCGGTCGACCAGCTCCACGAGGACGTCCGTGGCCAGCCGCCGCTGGCCGGCGGGCGGGACGACCGGCTGGCGGATCGGCCAGCTCCATTCGCCGAGGCCGGCCGGGTGATTGAAGATGAACGGCACGTTCGGGCGCGAGTCGAGCGACTCGAGGTAGCACGTGTCCGGCAGCACGATGTCGGCGAACTCGGAGAACTCGGTCAGGGTGATGTCGAACGACACGATGAACGGGATGCGCGCGAGCGTCGCGGCCACGGTGTCGCTGTTGCCGACGGAGAGGAGCGAGTTCGCCCCGTAGTTGAGCATCATCTCGGGCCGGTAGGGCAGCCCGAATTTCGTCCACAGCTCCTCCTGGTCACTCGAGGCCATCGTGGGCCCGAACATGCCGAGCGGGAACAGCCCGCCGAGCGACATCGTGGTCGGCGGCTTCGGGTCGGCGATCGGATAGGGCAGGTGCGGTGCGACCCAGGTGCCGGTGATCATGAGGCCGTCGGGTCCCGGCTTCGGCTCGTACCAGGGCTTGCCGGTCTCGGGGTGGCCGTAGCAGACGGGGTTGAAGCCGAGGGCGCCGCCCACGACGTCGGCGGCGCCGACGATCTCGTTGAGCAGCTCGATCGCGAAGCAGTTGTAGACGGAGTTCTTGTGGCCCTGGGAGCCGCGGAAGTAGATGGCCGCCACCGGCCGGTACGGCAGGCGCTTGCCGTCGAGCACGATGGTGCTCCCGACCATCGCCTCGGCGGCGAACTCGCGCGCGAGCCGGCGGATCATCGCCGCGGACACCGTGCTGATGCCCTCCGCCCACTCCGGCGTGAACTGCCGCACGTGCTCGCGCAGCAGGACGAACGCCGGGCGCGCCCGCACGCCCGCGACCTCGTACTCGCCCTCGAGGGCGAGGGCGGCGGCGTCCGGCGTGTCGTACCGGACGGCGTGTCCACGGGCGGCATCCCACACGAGGGGCTTCCGTGTCTCGGCGTCGCGGACGTAACAGCCGTCGGGGCCGATCAGGTACGGGGCGTTGGTCTTGTGCGCGAGGTACTCGGCGTCCCACACCCCGAGATCGTTCAGGATCACGTTGACCATCGCCAGCGCCATCGCGGCGTCCGTGCCGGGCCGGATCGGCACCCACTCGTTCGCCTTCGCGGCGGCGAAGTTGGCCATCGGATCCACGACGACCAGGCGCATGCCCCGCGCGCGCGCGTCGGCGGCATCCTGCATGTTCGTGCACGACACGTGGCCGGCGCCGTGGCCCTTGGAGGCGCCGAAGTAGATCGCGAACCGGCAGTGCTGGAAGTCGGGGACGAGCGACCAGGAGGCGTGGTAGATCCCGCCGATCAGGTGGGCACCGTTGCCGCAGTGGAGCCCGCCGCCGGCCGCCCACGAGTTCGGCGTGCCGAACGCCGCGGCGAACATCATCATCGGGGCGCGGATCGACGTGTTGGTCGTCGTCCGCTGGATGAACAGCTTGCGCGGGTCGTCGTCGTGGATCTTCCTGAGGCGCGCCGTGATCTCGTCGAGCGCCTCGTCCCACGAGATCTCCTGCCAGCCCGGGTCGACGCCCTTGCCCTTGACGGGATTGGTCCGGCGGAGCGGGACGTTCACGCGGTTCGGGTCGTAGAGCGTCATGATCCCCGACACGCCCTTGCCGCACAGGCGCCCGCGGCCGATCGCGCTCTCGGGGTTGCCCTCGATCTTGACGAGGACGTCGTCCACCCGGTGCCCGCGGATCGAGCACGTGCCGTAGCAGAGGCCGCAGGTCGACGGGATCCACTGGTCGGTCGTCGTCATCGGCTGCCTCCCTCGAACCCCGGGACGATGAGGACGGCCACCGCGGCGGGGGCGCCGCCCTCGCGCGCGACGCGGTCGCCGAGCTCCGCGTCCCGCTCGTCGAGGAAGGCGCGGAGGTAGGTGTGGACCTCGCCGGGCGCGCGGAAGATGGCGCCCGCGAACTCGGGGCCGTAGCGCTCGGCGAGCAGCGTGAGCAGGTCGCGGACGGTGGCGCCCTCGTCCACGAGGAGGCGGGTCTCGCGTTCGCCCGCGAGCCGCCCGAGCGAACCCATGAGCTTCAGCTGGATCTCGGGCATCTCTGTCGCGCACGGTATGTCCGTCGGGTGGGGTCCAGGAATCAGCCGAGCGGCTCATTTTCGTGCTGCCATCGGCTCAGATGTCCCGCGACGTGAGAATCATTTTCTCGTCCTGCGGACCCCCTCGGCGCCGGCCATAGGGCCTCGTTCAGCTCAGGAAATTGGCCAGATCGCGTCATTGTTTATTGACTGAAGCGACAGTAAATTGCCGCGCATCACACCCGAGAAGGAGTCCTGGTGCACACTTCCAGGCCCGGGATCGTCGAGCGCCTCGGAGTCGCCCGCATCGGGCACGTGCCCGTGTCCGTGGAGCGGACGCCGCCGACGCTCGGCCGCGACACCGTGGAGGTCCTTCGCGAGGTCGGCTACGACGACGCGGACATCAAGGCGCTGGAGGCCAAGGGCGTGACGACGCCGGCCTTCCTCGACGAGGAGTAACCGACGCTGACCGTCGCGATCGTCGGCGTCGGTGCCACCGCCCAGGGCAAGCTCCCGGGCGCCACCCCGCTCGGCCTGCAAGTCGAGGCGGTCCGCCTGGCTCTCGCCGACGCCGGCCTCGACAAGGCCGAGGTCGACGGGCTCCTCACGCAGCCAGGAACCACGGCCTCCGAGGGCGCGCGGAACTACCTCAGGCTCGGCGAGGCGCTCGGACTGGCCCCGCGCTTCACCGCGTCGCTGTCCATGGGCGGGGCGACGGGACTCGTCCTGCTCCAGCTCGCCAGCTTCGCTGTGGCCTCCGGCGCGGCGAACGCCGTGGCGTGCGTGTTCGGCGATGCGGCCCGGACAGGCGGATCGCGATTCTCCGCGGCCGCGGGGTGGGGAGACTCGTGGGGCATCTGGGGCATGTTCTCGGCCGCGGCCAACAGCGCGCTCACGGCGCGGCGGCACATGCACGAGTTCGGCACGACGTCGCTCCAGCTCGCCGAGGTCGCCGTCGCCTGCCGTCGGCACGCGAGCCTGAACGAGGCCGCGTCCATGCGCGAGCCGATCACCGTGGAGGACCACCAGGCCTCCCGCATGGTCGTCGATCCCCTGCGGCTCCTCGACTGCTGCCTGATCTCCGACGGCGGCGTGGCGTTCATCGTCACCTCGCTCGAGCGCGCGCGCGCGCTGCGGCGCCGTCCGGTGGCCGTCCTGGGGGTGGGCCAGGCGAACAGCCCGGAGACCATCGGCAATCCCGCGTGGTGGTACGTGCCGCATCAGGAGACGGCCGCCCAGGCCGCCTATCGGATGGCGGGCGTCGCTCCCCGCGACATCCACGTCGCCCAGCTCTACGACAACTTCACGATCTCGGTGATCGTCTGGCTGGAACACGCGGGGTTCTGCAAGCGGGGCGAGGGGGGCGCGTTCGTTGAAGGCGGACGCATCCGGCTCGGCGGGGCGCTGCCCGTCAACACGGCGGGCGGCAACCTGTCCGAGAGCTACATGCAGGGCTGGTTGCACATCGTGGAAGGCGTTCGGCAGCTGCGCGGCGAATGCGGCGCCCGGCAGGTGCCGGGCGCCGAGCTGTGCCTGGTGACCGGCCGGGGCATGACGCTCAACTGCGCCGCGGCGGCCGTCCTGGCCCGAGGCTGAGCCATGGCCGACAAACCGCTGCCGACGATCACCGACGAGAACCGCCCGTTCTGGGAGGCCACGCGTCACGGGGAGCTCCGCTTGCAGCGCTGCCGGCAGTGCGACCGCTACCGGTATCCCATCGCCGCGTCCTGCCCGCGCTGCCTGAGCCTGGACGCCGAGTGGGCAGCGGTGAGCGGCCGCGGGCGCGTTTTCTCCTACGTCGTCTTCCACCAGGTCTACCACCAGGCGTTCAAGGACGACGTACCGTACAACGTCGTCCTCGTTCGGCTGGACGAAGGTCCGTTCATGTTCAGCAATGTCGTCGGCGTCGGGAACGAGCAGCTGCGCTGCGACATGCCGGTCACCGTCGTGTTCGAGCGGGTGACCGACGAGGTCACGCTCCCGCGGTTCCGGCCGGAGGACAATCGATGACGATCAGCGCGGTGCTCGACGCCCTGGGGCGGAGCCGCATCTACGACCTCGGGCTGGCCCTGGCGCCCGGCATCCCCCACGGGCCCACCCACTCGCCCTTTCTCTATTCCCTGATCAAGAAGCACGGCCAGGTCCTCTACCGGGACGGCGTGAGTGCGGCGACGGACGTCTTCTCGATGGGCACGCACGTCGGCACGCACATCGATGCCCTCGGGCACGTGTCGAAGGCCGGCCGGCTGCACGGCGGCGTGAGCGCGGAGACGGTGCAGTCCTTCGCCGGAGGCCTCGCGCGGTGTGGCGCGCACGAGCTCGCGCCCGTGGTGGCCCGCGGCGTGCTCATCGACGGGCCCCGGCTGCGCGGTCGCGACGTGCTCGCGGCGGATGACGGGATCGGGGCACGCGATTTCGAGGAGGCGTGCGCGGCGCAGGGTCTCAGCGTGCAACCGGGCGACGCGGTGCTCGTCCGCACCGGCTGGACGCGTTTCTGGCCCGATCACGACGCGTACCACGCCAACCCTGCTCCCGGCGTCGTCCTGGACGGTGCCGTGTGGCTGGCCGAGCGCGGCGTGCGCTGCGTCGGCGCCGATACCTATGCATTCGAAAAAGTCCCTGCCAGCGGCCTCGCGGTGCACGTGGCGCTCCTCGTCGACCACGGCATCCCGATCATCGAGATGCTCGATCTCGAGGCGCTCGCTCGCGACGGGGTCCATACGTTCCTGCTCGTCGCGTCGCCGCTGAAGATCGTGGGCGCCACCGGCGCACCGGTGCGCCCCATCGCCATCGCCGAGCCATGAGCGCCGGCGACCCGAGCGCGCTGAAGGGCGGCCCGAGATCGGAAGACGATCAGCAGGCGCATGAGCTGGCCGAGATGGTCGCCGGCATCGCCCGCCGGCACATCGAGCCGCGCGCCGCGGCCATCGACGCCGAGGAGACGTTCCCCTGGGACGTGGTGCAGGCCTACCGGGAGGCCGGCCTGCTCTGCGTCCTCGTGCCCGCGGCGTTCGGCGGCGCCGGCGGATCGCTCTTCGACGAGGCGGTCATCGCGGAGGAGCTCGCGCGGACGGACGGCTCGGCGGCGATCATCTTCACCACGCAGTCGATCTGCACCGAACTGCTGGTCGACATGGCCAACGAGGAGCAGCGGCGGCGGTACCTGTCGCGTGTCGTCGCGGGCCAACTCCTGGCCATCGCGCTCACGGAGCCCGACGCCGGTTCCGACGCGGCGAGCATTCGGACCACCGCACGGCGCGCCGGGGACGAGTACGTGCTCGACGGCACGAAGCACTTCTGCACGAACGGTGATGTCGCCGATCTCATCCTCGTCTTTGCGCTCACGGCGCCCGGCCAGGGGGCGCGAGGCATCTCGCTCTTCGCCGTGGAGCGACCCAGCCCGGGACTCCGTATCACCCGCCACGACAAGAAGATGGGGATCCATGGCACGACGACCGTCGAGTTCGTGCTCGAGGAGTGTCGTGTGCCGGAGTCGGCGCGCCTCGGTCCCGAGAACGAGGGCTTCCAGGCCGCCATGCGGGCGCTCGAGCGCGGGCGCGTCGCGATCGGGGGCTCCGCAGTCGGCCTCGCGCGCGGCGCCATGGACTACGCGGTGGCATACGCGCGCGAGCGCAAACAGTTCGGCCAGCCCATCGCGAGCTTCCAGGGCATCCAGTTCATGCTCGCGGACATGGCGATCGAGATCGAGGCCGCCCGCCGGCTCGTGTACTACGCCGCGCGGTTGGCGGACCGGGATCCCGTGGCGTTTCGCGCCATGTCGGCCAAGGCGAAGTGCTTCGCGAGCGACGTGGCGATGCGGGTCACGACCGACGCCGTCCAGGTGCTCGGCGGAATGGGCTATATCCGCGAGTGTCCCGTCGAGCGCAAGATGCGCGACGCGAAGATCTTGCAGATCTTCGAGGGGA
Source organism: Candidatus Rokubacteria bacterium RIFCSPLOWO2_02_FULL_72_37 (assembly GCA_001790315.1). Lineage (GTDB taxonomy): Bacteria > Methylomirabilota > Methylomirabilia > Rokubacteriales > CSP1-6 > GWA2-73-35. Next base: position 17,242 of record MGCE01000160.1, read on the forward strand.
CCAACCAGCTCATGCGGGTGCTGATCGCCCGGGATCTCATCGGCCGGCTGTGAGGACACCGCCGTGTTCCTCCAGCTCCTCATCTCCGGCCTCACCCTCGGCCTGGTCTACGCCGTCGTCTCCCTCGGCTTCCAGGTGGTGGCGCGAGCAGTGACCTACCGGATCCCTGCGCTGGTCGCCGTGGTCCTGACCGTGTTGGCGGTCACGGCCGTGTCTCGGCGCCGGTGCGCGTGCGCGAGCCGCTGATGCTGGCCATTCTCACGGTCGGGCTCGCCAC
>MGCE01000161.1 GCA_001790315.1 Candidatus Rokubacteria bacterium RIFCSPLOWO2_02_FULL_72_37
GCCGAGATGACGAACCTCGGCATTCCCGTGCCGCCGGGCTTCACCATCACGACCCAGGCCTGGGCCCACTACAACCGCGGCGGCCGGCGATTCCCCGAAGGGCTCTGGGACCAGGCGCTCGAGGCGCTGGGCCGCCTCGAGAAGGCCGCGGGCCTGGCGTTCGGCGACCCCCAGCGCCCGCTCCTCGTGTCGGTGCGGTCGGGCGCGCGCGTGTCGATGCCGGGCATGATGGAAACCGTGCTCAACCTCGGCCTCAACGACCGGACGGTGGAGGCACTCGCCGCGCGCACGAAGAACGAGCGCTTCGCGTGGGACTGCTATCGCCGGTTCATCACGATGTTCTCGAGCGTGGTGCTGGGCATCCGCCGCGACGCCTTCGAGGAGCATCTGACGGCCCTCAAGACACGGCTCGGCGTCGCGACCGACCCGGAGGTCCCGGGCGAAGAGCTCCGCAAGCTGACCGAGGTCTACAAGGACGTCGTGGCCGCGCGCACCGGCTCGCCGTTCCCGCAGGAGCCACAGGAGCAGCTGGAGCGCGCCGTGCGCGCGGTCTTCGATTCCTGGTACGCGAACAAGGCGACCGAGTACCGCCGGATCCACGACATCCCCGCGGACTGGGGCACGGCCGTGACCATCATGGCGATGGTCTACGGCAATCTCGGCGAGACCTCGGGCACGGGCGTGGGATTCACCCGCGACCCGAGGACGGGTGAGGCGCAGTTCTACGCGGAGTTCCTGGCCAACGCCCAGGGCGAGGACGTCGTCGCCGGCATCCGGACGCCGGAGCACATCGACGACCTCAAGCGCCGCATGCCGGCGATCTACGAGGAGCTGCTCACGATCGCCGACCGGCTGGAGCGGCACTACAAGGACATGCAGGACATCGAGTTCACGGTGCAGGCCGGCACCCTGTACCTGCTCCAGACGCGCTCCGGCAAGCGCTCGGCGCGGGCCGCGGTGCGCGTGGCCGTGGACCTCGTGCACGAGGCGGTGATCGACCAGCACACCGCCCTGCTGCGGGTTCCGCCGCGCGAGCTGGGCAAGCTCTTCCTGCCCGTGCTGGACCCTGCGGACAAGGAGATCGCGGTGGCGGCGGGCCGCATCCTGGGCCGCGGGCTTCCCGCTGCGCCCGGTGGCGCGGTCGGGCACGTGGTGTTCGATGCCGACCACGCGGTCGAGCTGGCGCGGAGCGGGCAGAAGGTCATCCTCGTGCGGCCGGAGACCTCGCCCGAGGACGTCGCGGGCATGTACGCCTCCGAGGGGATCGTCACCTCCCGCGGCGGGCGGACCTCGCACGCGGCCGTCGTGGCGGTCGGCATGGGCAAGTCGTGCATCGTCGGAGCCAACGACGTCGTCGTCGACGAGGAGCGGCGCGTGTTCATGGCCGGCGGGCGCACCGTCCGTGAGGGCGACCTGATCTCGATCGACGGCGACACGGGCGAGGTCCTCGTCGACGAGGTCCGGCTGATCCCGCCGATGCTGACCGACGAGATCCGGGTGTTCCTGTCCTGGGCGGACAACTATCGCTCGCTCGGCGTGCGCGCGAACGCCGACACGCCCGAGGACGCGCGGAAAGCGCGCGAGTTCGGCGCGGAGGGCATCGGCCTGGTGCGCACGGAGCACATGTTCTTCGCGCCCGACCGGATCGCGATCGTGCGCGAGATGATCATGGCGAGCGACACGGCCGCCCGGCACGTGGCCGTGAAGAAGCTCCTCCCGTTCCAGCGCGAGGACTTCGTGGGAATCTTCCGGGCGATGGACGGCCTGCCCGTCACGATCCGGCTCCTCGACCCCCCGCTGCACGAGTTCCTGCCGAAGTACACGGACCTCCTCGAGGAGTACACGCGGCTGGACGCGCAGCACATGGAGCGGGAGCGGCTCGAGGCGCTGATGGCCAAGGTGCGCTCGCTGCAGGAGGCGAACCCCATGCTCGGCCACCGGGGATGCCGGCTGGGGATCACGTTCCCCGAGATCTACGGCATGCAGGTGCGCGCCATCATGGAGGCCGCGTGCAGCGTGGCCTCGGAGGGGGTCCAGGTCGAGCCCGAGATCATGATCCCGCTGACGGGCACCGTCGGGGAGATGCGGATCACCTACGAGCAGACCAAGAAGGTGGCCGATGGCGTGCTCGCCGAGAGCGGCGTGACGGTGCCGTATCTGATCGGCACCATGATCGAAGTGCCGCGCGCGGCGCTGATCGCCGACGCGATCGCCCGGGACGCGGAATTCTTCTCGTTCGGCACGAACGACCTCACGCAGCTGACCTTCGGCTACAGCCGCGACGACGTCGCGAAGTTCCTGCCCGACTACCTCCAGAAGGGCATCCTCCAGCACGATCCGTTCTCCGTGCTCGACCAGGAAGGGGTGGGCGAGCTGGTCCGGATCGGCATCGAGCGGGGACGCCGGACGCGCCCGGACCTCAAGGTGGGCATCTGCGGAGAGCACGGCGGCGACCCGGCGTCGGTCGACTTCTGCCACAGGGTCGGCATGACGTACGTCTCGTGCTCGCCGTTCATGATCCCCATCGCCCGCCTGAGCGCGGCGCAGGCGCGGATCCGGGCGCGCAACATGGGGGAAGGGGCTGCGGGTGCCTAGTGTCCTGAGTCGGAAGTTTGCACACGACGGTTGCCGCTGTGGTGCGGTGGGACGAGGGGCTGGGTCGTGACGACCCGTTCCCGCCCCACCGAATACGGGGCGTCACCCCGTGAGGTTGGGAACTCCAAACCGGGAAATCGGTCTTCCCGCGGGCCGTGGTCGCACGATCCGGCCCCTCGTCCCACCGCACCACAGCGTCGCCACGCGAGTGACGAACTTCTGACTCAGGACACTAGCTTGACGAGACGTTCATCTAGGGGGGACGAAGGCGTGGGAATGTCCGGTGCACGCATGCTTCTCGAGTGTCTCAGGCGCGAGGGGGTCGACACGGTCTTCGGGCTGCCGGGGGGCGCCGTGTTGCCGATCTACGACGCGCTGTACGACTTCGAGGGACTGCGCCACATCCTGGTGCGCCAGGAGGCGGCGGCAGGGCACGCCGCGGAGGGCTACGCGCGGACGACGGGCAAGGTCGGGGTCTGCCTGGTGACGTCGGGGCCGGCCGCGACGAACCTCGTCACGGCGCTCCAGGACGCGCTGATGGACTCGATCCCGATCGTCGCGCTCACGGGTCAGGTTCCCACGCACCTCATCGGCAACGACGCGTTCCAGGAGGCCGACAACGTCGGCATCACGCGTCCGTGCACGAAGCACAACTTCCTCGTGAAGGACGGTCGAGACCTCGGCCCGATCATCCGCGAGGCGTTCCACATCGCCGCGACCGGACGACCGGGTCCGGTGCACGTCGACCTGCCCAAGGACGTGCTCGTCAAGGACGCCGAGCTCGTGTGGCCCGAGAAAGTGCACATGCGCTCCTACAATCCGACGTACGACGGCCACCCGGGACAGATCAAGCGCGCGGCGAAGCTCATGGTGCGGGCGCGGCGGCCGGTGATCTACGCCGGCGGGGGCGTCATCGCGTCCGACGCGAGCGAGGAGCTCCGGGCGCTGGTCGCGCTGACGCAGGTGCCCGTCACGCAAACCCTCATGGGGCTGGGCGCGTTCCCCATGGAAGACCCCCTCTCGCTCGACATGCTGGGGATGCACGGCAGCTACTACGCCAACATGGCCGTCCACCACTCGGACGTGCTGCTCGCCGTGGGCGCCCGCTTCGACGACCGGGTCACCGGGCGGGTCGACGCGTTCGCGCCGAACGCCGAGATCATCCACATCGACATCGATCCCTCGTCGATCTCGAAGAACCTCAAGGTCGACGTGCCGATCGTCGGGGACTGCCGACGCGTGCTCAAGGCGCTGATCGCGGCGATACGCGAGGAGATGCGCGGCGACGCGACGTCGCTGGCCCGGGAGGCGCGCAAACAGTGGACGACCCAGATCGCCGAGTGGCGGCGGAAATGCCCGCTGGACTACGAGTGGGACGACGAGGTCATCAAGCCCCAGCACGTGATCCAGGAGATCTCCAATCTCACGCACGGCGAGGCGATGGTCGTCACCGGCGTCGGCCAGCACCAGATGTGGGCCGCGCAGTACTACAAGTTCAAGCACCCGCGGCGCTGGTGCACCTCCGGCGGGCTCGGGACCATGGGGTACGGCCTGCCGACGGCGATGGGCGTCGCCGCCGCGTGGCCCGACCGGCTCGTCGTCAATATCGACGGCGATGGCTCCTTCCAGATGAACAGCCAGGAGCTGGCCACCTGCTTCGAGAACAACCTGGCGGTGAAGACGGTGCTCCTGAACAACCGGGGCCACGGGATGGTCCGCCAGTGGCAGGACATCATCTACAAGGGCCGCTTCTGCGCGATCGACTTCGGGCCGAGCCCGGACTTCGTGAAGCTCGCGGACGCCTACGGCTGCACCGGTATCCGGGCCACGAAGCCGTCCGAGGTGGTGCCCGCGCTGGAGAAGGCGTTCTCGACGCCGGGCCCGGTCGTCGTCGACGTGTGGGTGGACAAGTGGGAGTTCGTGTTCCCGATGGTGCCGGCCGGCGGCGCGAACACGGAGATGATCCTGGAGAAGCCCGGGCGCGCGGCCAAGGAAAAGGCCGCGAGGGCGCAGACGGGGTTCTGATGCAGAACGGGGGCGATCCGCGCAAGCATACGATCGCCGTGCACGTCGAGAACAAGTTCGGCGTCCTCTCGCGCGTCGCCGGCCTGTTCTCGGCGCGCGGCTACAACATCGAGAGCCTGTCCGTCGGCGAGACGCTCGACACGAGCGTCTCGAGGATGACGCTCGTCGTCCGCGGCGACGAGTTCGTGATCGAGCAGGTCACCAAGCAGCTCCACAAGCTGATCGACGTGATCAAGGTCACCGATCTGACCGACGAGAGCCACGTCGAGCGCGAGCTGGTCCTGATCCGGGTGAACGCGGAGCCGCAGAACCGCGCGGAGGTGCTCCGGGTCGCCGACATCTTTCGCGCGAAGGTGGTCGACGTGACGCCGACGAGCTACGTCCTCGAGGCGACCGGCGACGAGGGCAAGCTCGAAGCGCTGCTCGAGCTGCTGCGGCCGCTGGGTGTCCAGGAGCTGGTGCGGACGGGCAAAGTCGCGATCGCCCGCGGTCCGAAGACGCGCGTGCGCCGCACGGAGCCGCCGCGGAAGGCGCGGACCCCGGACGATCCCAAGGTCATCGGCTTCGCCGATTAACCCTCACACCGCAGAAAGGAACGGGTTCGCATGGCCGCGAAGATCTACTACGATCAGGACGCCGACCTGGGACTCCTCAAGGGGCGGAAGATCGCGATCATCGGGTACGGCAGCCAGGGCCACGCCCACGCGCTCAACCTCAAGGACAGTGGACAGAGCGTGATCGTCGGCCTCTACAAGGGCTCGAAGAGCTGGAGCAAGGCCGAGAAGGACGGCCTCTCGGTGGTGAGCGTGGGCGAGGCGGCGAAGGCCGCCGACATCATCATGCTCCTGCTGCCGGACCAGAGCCAGCGCCAGGTGTTCGAGGCCGAGATCCGGGACGGCCTCGGCAAGGGCAAGATGCTGATGTTCGCGCACGGCTTCAACATCCACTTCAACCAGGTGGTGCCGCCGCCCGATGTCGACGTGACGATGATCGCGCCCAAGGCGCCCGGGCACGTCATGCGCGACCTGTTCACCGAGGGGCCCGGGGTGCCGGCGCTCCTCGCCGTGCACCAGGACGTCACGGGGAAGGCCAAGGACATGGCCCTCGCCTACGGCAGGGGTGTCGGGTGCACCCGGGCGGGCGTCATCGAGACGACGTTCAAGGAAGAGACGGAGACGGACCTCTTCGGAGAGCAGACGACGCTCTGCGGCGGCGTCTCCCATCTGATCAAGGCGGCCTTCGAGACCCTGGTCGAGGCGGGCTATCAGCCCGAGATCGCCTACTTCGAGTGCATGCACGAGATGAAGCTCATCGTGGATCTCTTCTACCAGGGCGGCCTCGCCTACATGCGCTACTCGGTGTCCGACACGGCCGAGTACGGCGACTACACGCGGGGTCCGCGTGTCGTGAGCGACCAGACGAAGGCGGAGATGAAGCGGATCCTCGAGGAGATCCAGTCGGGCCAGTTCGCGCGCGAGTGGGTGCTGGAGAACCAGGCCAACCGCGCCGGCTTTCTCACCATGCGGCGCCGCGACGCCGAGCACTCGATCGAGGAGGTCGGCCAGCGGCTGCGGAAGATGATGTCCTGGATCAAGCCCCCGAGGATGTAGATGGGCACATCTCGCTTCCACGTTCCCCTCGCCCCCGAGGGCTGGCCGTTCGTCGCGATTCCGGCGGCGCTCGCCGCCGCGCTCGTCGTGCGTGGCCACCGGGCGCTCGCCGCCCCGTTCGCGGTCGCGTCGCTCGCGGCGCTGGGGTTCTTCCGTGATCCGGAGCGGGAGCCGCCGGCCGTCGCCGACGGCGTGCTGGCGCCGGCCGACGGGCGGGTCCTCGCGGTCGAGGAGACGGAGGACGCCTTCGTCGGACCGGCCGTGCGCGTGGCGATCTTCCTGTCGCCGCTCGACGTCCACGTCAACCGCGCGCCCATCGCGAGCCTCGTCGCCGGGGTCGCCTGGACGCGCGGGCGGTTCGTGGCCGCGTACCGCCGTGACTCCTCGGACGTCAACGAGCGCTGCACGCTCCACCTCCAGGGAGAGCGTGCACGGGTCACGGTCGTGCAGATCGCGGGCGTGGTCGCCCGGCGCATCGTGTGCCGGGTCGGGGCGGGGGACAAGCTCGTCGCGGGCGCGCGCTTCGGCATGATCCGCTTCGGCTCCCGGACCGATTGCCTGATGCCACGGGGCACGCGCGTCACGGTGCGCGTCGGCGACCGGGTGACCGCCGGCGTGACCGTCATCGGGATGTTGACATGATGCGGCGCCACGGCAAGGGACCCCGGCGCCGCCGGTGGCACGAGCTCCGTGAACGGCGGGGCCAGGGCATCTACCTGCTGCCGAGCCTCCTGACGACCGGCAACCTCTTCTGCGGCTTCTTCGCGCTGCTCCTCAGCGTGGAAGGCCGCTACCGGGAGGCCGCCTTCGCGATCTTCGTCGCGATGGTGATGGACATGCTGGACGGGCGCGTCGCCCGCCTGATGAAGGCGACGAGCCAGTTCGGCGTCGAGTTCGACTCGCTGGCGGACGTCGTGTCGTTCTGCGTCGCGCCCGCGTTCCTGATCTACTCGTTCGCGCTCTCCACGGTGGGCCGCCCGGCGTGGTTCGGGGCGTTCCTGTTCGTCGTGTGCGGCGCGCTGCGGCTGGCGCGGTTCAACGTGTACACGGGCGTCACCGACCGGCGGTACTTCGTCGGGCTCTCGACGCCGGCCGCCGCGGGCGTCGTGTGCGCCACGGTGCTCCTGCTCCAGGGCGTCGAGCCCTCGCGGTGGCTCCTGGTGTCCATCGCCGCGGGAACCTATGTGGTCGCGCTGCTGATGGTGTCGACGTTCCGGTACTGGTCGTTCAAGGAGCTCGACTTCGCCCGCCGGCGTCCGGTGCAGACGCTGCTGCTCGTCGTGCTGGGCGTCATGATCGTGGCGACGCAACACGAGGTGTTCCTCTTCCTCGTGTTCGCCGGCTACGCCGTGTCGGGGCCCATCCGCCGGCTGATCCTCGGGCGCGGGCCCGTGGCGACGCCCGGAGAGCATCCGGCCAAGGAACATCCGTAACCGAGGGGGGACTCATGGACCGCGTGATCATCTTCGACACGACGTTGCGTGACGGCGAGCAGGCACCGGGGTTCTCGATGAACACGATGGAGAAGCTCGAGATGGCCCGCCAGCTGGCCCGCCTCCAGGTCGACGTCATCGAGGCCGGCTTCCCGATCTCGTCCGACGACGACTTCGAGGCGACCCGCGAGGTGGCGCGGCAGGTCGGCACGCTCGAGAACCCGCCCATCATCTGCGGGCTCAGCCGCGTCGGGCTCGCCGACATCGACCGGTGCTGGGAGGCCGTCAAGTACGCCCGCAAGCCGCGCATCCATACGTTCGTCGCCACGTCCGACATCCACCTCAAGTACAAGCTGCGCAAGACGCGGGCGGAGATCCTGAAGGCGGCCCAGGACGCGGTGCGGCACGCCCGCGGGTACTGCGAGGACGTCGAGTTCTCTCCGGAGGACGCCTCGCGCTCGGACTTCGGCTACATGTGCGACGTGCTGTCGGCGGTGATCGAGGCCGGCGCGGGCACGATCAACATCCCGGATACCGTCGGGTACGCCATCCCGCGCGAGTGGGGCGAACGGATCGCGCGCATCCGGGAGACGGTCCGCGGGGTCGACCGGGTCGTGCTCTCCGTGCACTGCCACAACGACCTCGGCCAGGCGGTGGCGAACTCGCTCACCGCGATCATGAGCGGCGCCCGCCAGGTCGAATGCACGATCAACGGGATCGGCGAGCGGGCCGGCAACGCCTCCCTCGAGGAGGTCGTGATGGCCCTCCGGACCCGGAAGGACTTCTTCGGGCTCGACTCGCGGGTGAAGACCGAGGAGATCTTCAAGAGCTCGCGACTCCTCTCGCACATCACCGGCGTCCACGTGCAGCCGAACAAGGCGGTCGTCGGCGAGAATGCGTTCGCGCACGAGGCCGGGATCCATCAGGACGGGGTGCTCAAGGAAAAGCTCACCTACGAGATCATGCGGCCCGAGGACATCGGGCGGCCGTCGAACAAGCTCGTGCTGGGCAAGCACTCGGGGCGACACGCGCTCGCCGCACGGCTCAAGGATCTCGGGTTCGATCTCGCCGGCCCGGACCTGGATCGCGCCTTCAAGGTGTTCAAGGACCTCGCCGACCGGAAGAAAGAAGTGTACGACGAGGACCTGATGGCCATCGTGACGGACGAAGTCACCGCCACGGGCGCCGCCGGGTACGAGCTCGAATACCTGCACGTGATCAGCGGCACCGGCGTCGTGCCGTCGGCGACGGTGAAGCTCAAGAAGGAGGGGCAGGTCTTCCAGGACTCCGGCGTCGGCGACGGCCCCGTGGACGCGGTGCTCGCCGCGATCGATGCGATCACCGGGCTGAAGGGCCGGCTCCAGGACTACGCCCTCCGTGCGGCGACGTCCGGCAAGGACGCGATCGGCGAGGTGTCGATGAAGATCGACTTCGACGGCACGGTCGTCTCCGGCAAGGGATCGTCCACGGACGTCATCGAGGCCAGCGCGCGGGCGTACCTGTCGGCGCTCAACCGGATGACGCTGACGACGGTCCAGCGGATGAAAGAGGTCGGTCCCTGAGAGGAGAGGTGGATGGCGACGTACCGTATCGCGGTCCTGCCGGGCGACGGCATCGGCCAGGAGGTGACGCCCGAGGCGGTCCGCGTGCTCAAGGCGGTCGGGAAGGGCGCGGGGGTGAGCTTCGAGTTCGAGGAGGCGCTCGTCGGGGGCGCGGCGATCGACGCGACGGGCGCCCCGCTGGCTCCCGGTGCGCTCGCGCTGTGCCGGCGCGCCCACGCGATCCTCTTCGGCGCGGTCGGCGGGCCGAAATGGGAGGGCGTCGCCCACGAGGTCCGGCCGGAGCGGGGCCTGCTGGCCCTGCGCAAGGAGCTCGATCTCTACGCCAACCTGCGGCCGGCGAAGTGCTTTCCCATGCTCGTCGACGCCTCACCGCTCAAGCGGTCCGTGGTCGAGGGCACCGATCTCATGGTGATCCGTGAGCTGACCGGGGGGCTGTATTTCGGCGAGCCGCGGGGCGTCGAGCGGTTCGCCGACGGCGGGGCCCGGGCGGTCAACACGATGGCCTACACGTCGCGGGAGATCGAGCGCATCGCGCGCACCGGATTCGAGGTCGCGCGCAAGCGCAGGAAGCGGCTGGCTTCCGTCGACAAGGCCAACGTGCTGGTGGTCTCGCAGCTCTGGCGGGAGGTCGTGACCCGGGTAGCGGGCGACTACCCCGACGTGACGCTCGAGCATGTCCTGGTGGACAACTGCGCGATGGCTCTCGTGCAGCGGCCGACGCAGTTCGACACGCTGGTGACCGAGAACACCTTTGGTGATATTTTGTCCGATGAGGCGGCGATCCTGGCCGGGTCGATGGGGATGCTGCCCTCGGCGTCGCTCGGCGGGGCGGTCGGCCTCTACGAGCCGGTGCACGGGACCGCGCCAGACATCGCGGGCAGGGGGATCGCGAACCCGATCGCGGCGATCCTCTCGGCGGCGATGCTGCTGCGATACTCGCTCGACATGCAGCAGGAGGCCGACCGGGTCGAGCGGGCGGTGCAACGCGTGCTCGAGCAGGGACACCGGACGGCGGACATCGCGGCGGCGGGCGTGCGGCCCGCCGGCACACGGGAGATGGGAGATCTGATCGTGCGGGAAGTGGAGGCCCAGGGCTGATGGCGGCCGGACTCACGGTCGCGGTCGTCGGCGCCACCGGCGCGGCTGGACAGACCACCCTCAAGATCCTCGAGGAGCGCAAGTTCCCCGTTCGGGAGCTCCGCTGCTTCGCCTCGGAGCGGTCGATCGGGAAGACGGTGACGTTTCGCGGCGAGTCCCTCCCGATCCGGCGGATCGAGCCGCCGGCGTTCGCGGGGGTCGACGTGGCGTTCTGCTCGGCCGGCTCCGCGCAGTCGAAGGAGTACGCGCCGATGATCGTGAAGGCCGGCGCCACGGTGATCGACAAGTCGAACGCCTTCCGGATGGATCCCGCCGTGCCGCTCGTCGTGCCCGAGATCAACCCGCACGCCGCGCGGCAGCACCAGGGAATCCTCGCCTGCCCGAACTGCACGACGATCGTGACGGTGATGCCGCTCAAGCCGCTGCACGACGCGGGACGCCTCACGCGCGTCATCGCGACGAGCTATCAGGCGGTCTCGGGAGCGGGCGTCAACGGGATCGCCGAGCTCCGCGAGCAGACGCTCGCCTGGGCCCGGGGGGAGGCGCTCGTGCCCAGGCACTTTCCGCACCAGATCGCGTTCAACCTGATCCCGCACATCGACAAGTTCGGGGCCGACGGCTACACGGCCGAGGAGATGAAGCTCGTCAACGAGACGCGCAAGATCCTCGAGGCGCCGGATCTCAAGATCACGCCGACCACGGTCCGTGTCCCGGTGTTCACGTGCCACTCGATCGCCGTGACCGCGGAGACCGAGCGCAAGATCGGCGCGGCGCGGGCGCGTGAGCTGTTCGCGGCCTTCCCCGGGCTCCGGCTCTGGGACGCTCCCGCCGAGAACCGCTACCCCATGCCGATCACGGTGGAGGGCCAGGACGACTGCTTCGTCGGGCGCGTGCGGGAGGACCTCTCCAGTCCGAGCGGTGTCACCTTCTGGGTGGTCGGCGACCAGCTGCGCAAGGGCGCGGCCACGAATGCGGTCCAGATCGCCGAGTTGCTGTTCTGCTGACGCTCCGCGCCAAGGGGGCGGGCGCTGATGTCGCTCCGGCGCACCTACCATCGGCTGTTCGGCTACCACGAGCGGTTTCACATCGCCGTGGTGCTGACGATCGTCGTCGTCGCCTGGGTGGTCGTCCCGCGTGTCGTGGAGTTCCTCGACGCGGCCGGCGGTTACGCGCCGACCGACTATGAGCCGAAGGACCTGGCCCGGCTCGAGTGGCTCTCGCGCCAGGTCTCGTCGACCGTCCGCGTGTCGTGGGAGATCGTGATCGACGTCCTGCTGCTGCTGCTCGTGGCCGTCGTCTGGCTCACCTTCGTGCCGGCGCCGACGCCCCGCCGGCGGCCACCCGGGCGATAATCCCACCGCTCACGACCTACCGGCTGGTGCTGTCGTACGACGGCGCCGACTATCGCGGATGGCAGGTCCAGCCCGGCGCGCGCACGGTGCAGGGGACGCTGGCGGAGGCGGCCCGCCGGACGTTCGGCGCCGACGTGCGCGTGACCGGCGCGAGCCGCACCGACGCGGGCGTGCACGCGCTGCGCCAGACCGCGTCGCTCGCGGCGGGGAGCGCGTTGCCCGGCGCGGCCGTGCAGGGCGCGCTCAACGCGGCCCTGCCCCGCGATGTCCGCGTGCTCGACGCCCGGGAGGCCGCTCCGGGATTCGACGCGCGCCGCGCCGCGGTCGGCAAGCGGTACGCCTACCTGGTGGACAACGCCCCGATCGCGAGCCCGCTGCTCCGCCGATTCGCGTGGCACGTCCCGTGGGCGCTCGACGCCGCCGCGATGCGGGCGGCCCTCGCCCCGCTGCGGGGGCGCCACCGCTTCGGCGCGTTCTGCGCCGCGGCGGGCCGCGAGAAGGATCCGGTCTGCGTGGTGCGCGCGCTCCACGTGCTCCGGCGCGGGGAGCGCCTGGCGATCCTGCTTTCCGCCGATCGCTACCTTCACCACATGGTCCGCAACATCGTCGGCAGTGCCGTCGACGTCGGTCGCGGCGCGCGCGAGCCGAGCTGGCTCGCCCGGGTCCTCGCCGCCGGGGACCGGACGCTCGCGGGACCGACGGCGCCCGCCCAGGGTCTCGTGCTCGTGCGCGTGCTCTATCCGCGCTAGAATCCCTCCGAGCCGCGATGCGCACCTACCTCCGGATCCGGGGCGGCCGCGCCGCCGAAGTCAGCGGCGAGGTCGTCCGCGAGCAGCCGCTGACGGTGACCGTCAACGGCGAGCGTTTCCTCACGCTCCTCTGCTCGCCGCAGAAGCTCGAGGCGCTCGTGGTCGGCTACCTCTGGATGGAGCAGGTGATCGCGTCGCCCGAGGAGGTCGCGGGGCTCGACGTCTCGGTGGTGGACGGGCGCGCCGAGGTGACGCTGACGCACCCGGTGACGCTGCCGACCGAGCGCATTCTGACGTCGGGCTGCGGTGGCGGGATCACGTTCCGCATCGACCACCGCCTGTTCCCGCGCCTGCACTCCACGCTCCGCATCGCCCCCGAGCAGGTGGCGGCGCGGATGCGCGACCTCATCGCCGCAGCCGTCCACTACAAGGAGTCGCGGGGGATCCACGGCGCGGCGCTCGCCGACACCGAGCGACTGCTCGTGGTCGCCGAGGACGTGGGCCGGCACAACGCGGTGGACAAGGTCAAGGGCGAGGCGCTGCTGCGCGGGATCCCGACCGAGGACCGCCTCCTCCTCTCCACCGGACGCGTCTCGTCCGAGATGCTGCTGAAGGCCGCGCGGATGGGCGTCCCGCTCGTCGCGTCCCGGACGTCACCCACCGAGATGGCGGTCGCGCTGGCCGAGCAGCTCGGCATCACGGTCTGCGGCTACGTGCGCAGCGACGGCATGAACCTCTATGCCGGCGCCGCCCTGCTCCTGCCCGACGCCGCGGGCGCCGCGCGTGGCTGACGACTCACCCGAGGACAGCGCCGCGTCGGCGCGCCATCGCCGCGGGCTCAGGTTCCGGCAGCGCGACGACCACGCCGTCGAGCTCTTCAAAGAGGCGCGCGCCAGCCTCGGCGACGTGGCGCGCGTCGACCGGATCCTCCTCGAGCTGGGCCGCTTCTACAACCCCGTCCTCGATGCCCCCATCGTCGACCTGCCGACGCGGCGCCGGGTGCTCGAAGCGCTCGCGGCGGGAAACCTGGAGGAGGCCGGGCGCCTGCTGGACGAGCGCCTCACGCTGTACGCAGGCGTGCGCGGTGAGGAGTAGTCGGGAGATCGCGCCCGATTTCACATGGATGGGCCACTAACAGACGACGCATATTGACAAGCTGGTCCGACCACACTACCATCCGCGCAGCCAACGCGAAGCCGCGACATCTCGCCATCACAGATCAGGAGGTGCGGGCGATGACGCAGAGTCTCACCGACTGGCTCCAGCAAGCCCGCGTGACCGTTGTGGAAGTGGACCGCGAAAAGGGGCGTCTGCGCGTGCGCGGAGCCTCCGACGCCTGCTCGGACTTCGCCTGCTCGGAGCGCACCGTGGTCGTGACGGACGACGATGCGCGGAGCGGACTCGGCGCCCTCAATCCCGGCGACATCGTCCGGATCGAGTCGACCGACGGTCGACCGGAGCGGATTGTCGTGCTCCGTCGTGTCTGGGACGAGCTGACCAGCCCAGAGTTCTAGGGGACTCTACGGGAGGAAGCGATATGAGCCTGTCGCGACGCGACTTTTTGAAGTTCGGGAGCGCCAGCGCCGCGGGCGTGGCCGTCGGGGCGAAAGGCCTCGACCTGGCACCGGTCGAGGCCGCGGCCACGTCGCTCAAGATCAAGGAGGCGAAGGTCTTCCACAGCGTCTGTCCGTACTGCGCCGTCGGCTGCGGCCAGCTGATCTACGCGAAGGGCGACAAGATCGTCGATATCGAGGGGGACCCGGATACCCCGCACACCCTGGGGCGCCTGTGCCCGAAGGGTGCGGCCACTATCCAGCTCTCCAACAACCCCCTCCGGCCCACCAAAGCGCTCTACCGGGCGCCCGGCTCCGACACGTGGGAGGAGAAGCCGCTCGAGTGGATGTACGACGAGATCGCCAAGCGCTACCACGCCGCGCGCGAGCAGCACTTCATCGAGCGGGAGAAGGGCAAGGACGGCCGCGAGGTCACGGTGAACCGGCTGGAGGCGATCGGCTCGCTCGGCTCGGCGTGCATCGACAACGAGGAGTGCTACCTGCTGACGAAGTTCAACCGGCTGCTCGGCCTCGTCTACCACGAGCACCAGGCCCGAGTCTGACACTCCGCCACGGTCCCAGCTT
>MGCE01000162.1:0-5336 GCA_001790315.1 Candidatus Rokubacteria bacterium RIFCSPLOWO2_02_FULL_72_37
GGTGAAGCGCTCGAGCGTGCCCTCGTGCGCGAGGATGAGCCGCCCCATCTCGGCGTGGTACTCGCGCAGCACGCCCATGACCTCCTCGGGCTCTGCGGTCTCGGCGAAGGCGGTGAAGCCGCGGAGGTCGAGGAAGACCACGGTGACCTCGCGCCGGTGGCTCCGGAGCGGGTCCTCGGCGCCGCCGCTCACGATCGCCTCGGCGAGCTGGGGCGAGAAGAAGCGCTTGAGCCGCGAGAGCCGCTCGAGCTGGGCCACCTGCTCGGCCACGCGCCGCTCGAGCGTGCGGCTCCACTCGGCGAGCCGGTCGTGCAGCTCCTTGATCCTCAAGAGAGACCGGACCCGCGCGAGCAGCTCGGGCTGGTTGATCGGCTTGCTCAGGAAGTCGTCGGCGCCGGCCTCGATCCCCTTGACGCGCTCCTGCGCCGGGTCGAGCGCCGTCACCATCACCACGGGGAGCGTCACCGTCGCCGGGTTCGCCCGGATCGCCCGGCAGACCTCGTAGCCGCTCATCTCGGGCATGACGACGTCGAGCAGGACGAGGTCGGGGCGCTCGCGCTCCACCTGCTCGAGGGCCTCGCGGCCGGAGCGCGCCGTGACGACCGCGTAGCCCTTCACGGTCAGGAGGTCGGCGAGCAGCTTGACGTTCTGCGGGGTGTCGTCGACGACGAGAAGCTTGCCCGGACCCGTCATCGCCGGTCGAGCATCTCGCGGACGGCCGCGAGGAACTCCTTCACGCGGATCGGTTTGGACTGGTAGCCGTCGAACCCCGCCGCCATGATCTTCTGCCGGTCGTGGGTCATCGCCGACGCGGTCACCGCGATGACCGGGATCGCGCGCGTCGCCGGGTCGGCCCGCAGCCGGCCGAGCGCGGTGATCCCGTCGATCCCGGGGAGCTGGATGTCCATGAGGACGAGCGCCGGGAGGCGCTCCCGCGCGAGACGCACCCCGTCCTCCCCGGTCTCGGCCTCGAGGGTCGCGTAGCCCGTCGCCCGCAGCACGTCGCGGGCGAGCCGCCGGTTCTTCTCGTTGTCCTCGACGATGAGGATCAGCTCGCCGGCCATGGTCGCTCCGGAAGGGTGAAGGTGAAGGTCGATCCCTTGCCGGGCTCGCTCTCGACGCGGATCGTACCCCCGTGCAGCTCCACGAACCGCTTCGTCAGCGCGAGCCCGAGCCCGGTCCCCTCGCGCTTCTTCGCGTAGTCGCCGCCGACCTGGCGGAACTCCTCGAAGATCGCCTCCTGGTCCTCGGGGGCGATGCCGATGCCGGTGTCGCGCACGGCGATCTCGACCCCGCCATCCACCGGCACCGCCCGGACCTCGACCCGTCCGCCCTCGGGAGTGAACTTGACCGCGTTCGAGAGCAGGTTCAGCAGCACCTGCTTGAGCTTCCGCTCGTCGCCCGAGAACTCGCCGAGCCGCGGGTCCACCTCCGCGGAGAGCGCGATGCCGTGGTTGGCGGCGCGGCCCCGCACCAGTGTCAGCGCGTTGTCGATCGCGGCCGGGAGGTCGAAGCGCGTGACCTCGAGCTCCATCCGCCCCGCCTCGATCTTGGAGAGGTCGAGGATGTCGTTGATCAGCGAGAGCAGGTGGCGGCCCGAGCCGAAGATGTCGCGCAAATACTCGTCCTGCTTCTCGTTCAGCTCGCCGAACATCCGCTCGACCAGCACCTCCGAGAAGCCGATGATCGCGTTGAGCGGTGTGCGCAGCTCGTGCGACATGTTGGCGAGGAACTCCGACTTGTGGCGGTCGGCGACCTCGAGCTGCCGGCTCTTCTCGCCCAGCTCCTCGAACAGCCGCGCGTTCTGGATCGCCAGCGCGGACTGCGTCGCGAACGTCGTGAGGAGCTCGACGACCTCGGGCGAGAACTCGCCCGGCGCCGTCCGGTTCACGACGAGGCCGCCGATGATGTGGTCCTCGCGCAGCAGGGGCACGGCGAGCAGCGCGCGGTATCCCGTACGCGTGAGGATCTCCCGGACGCTGCTCCGGTAGGCGCCCTCCTCCGTGATGTCGACGATCTGCACCGGCTGCCGCGTCTCGGCCAGCCGCCCGACCGCGCCCTCGCCCCGACGGAGCGGAGTCGCCCGCAGCAGCTCCGCGACCTCGTCGGGAAGGTTTTGTGTCGCTCGGAGCCGGAACAGCTCCTGCGCCTCGTCGTATTCGTAGATCGCGCCCGCGTCCGTGCCCGAGAGCTGGTTGGCACGAGAGACGATCGTCGTCAGCACGGTCTCGAGGTCGAGCGTCGAGCTGACCGCCCGACCGACTTCCCCCAGCGCCCGGAGCTCCTCGACCGAGTGCGCGAGCTCGCGGGTGCGCTCCTCGAGCTCCTTGAACAGGCGGACGTTCTCGATGGCGATCACCGCCTGGCTAGCGAAGGTCTGGAGCAGCCCGATCTGCTCATCGTCGAAGGGTCTGACCTCCGGACGATAGATCACGAGACCGCCGACCAGTTGCTCCTCCCTGAGCATGGGCACTGCCAGGAAGGTGCGCGCTCCCCCTAACTCGACCGTGGCGACGCGGGCCGGGTGTCCCTCCCGGTACGCCGGCTCCGCGGCGAGATCGACGATGTGGACTGGGCGGCGCTCGAGAATCATCCGACCGATGCCGGTGCTCGGGTCCGCCTGGAGCGAGCCTCCGCCGGTCACGATCGTCACTGAGCCTGGCCACGCGCGCTGCGGCCCGTAGAGCCATTCCTGGAACTGCGGGTTGGCTCCGCGATCGGCCACCATGCGGAAACCGCCTGGCTCCATGAGGCCGAGCAGCCCCAGGTGCGCATCGCACAGCCGGGTCGCGCTCTCGAGGATCGCGTCGAAGACCGGCCGGAGGTCGGTCGGCGAGCCGGAGATCACGCGGAGGATCTCGGCCGTGGCGGTCTGCTGCTCGAGCGCCTCCGTGAGCTCGCGGTTCCGCGCCTGCAGTTCCGTGAACAGACGCGCGTTCTCGATCGCGATCACGGCCTGATCGGCGAACGTCTGGAGCAGCGCGACTTGCTTGTCGGTGAAGGGCCGCACGTCCGTGCGGCGGATCAGCAGCGCGCCGATCGCCGCGCCCTCGCGTAGCAGGGGTGCGGCCAGCGTGGTGCGGTTGCCGAACCGCTCGCCGAGGGCGCGGCCCTCCGGGAACTCGTGTCCCGCGGCCAGGAGGTCGGACACGTGCACGGGACGGCCGTCGAGCACCGCCCGGCCGGCCACCGTCCCGCGAACGATCGGGATCGCCTCGTCGTACGGCATCGAGATCTCGCCGAAGTGCGCGGCGACGCGAAACGCGCCGTCGCGGATCAGCAGCACGGCGCCGTCCCCCGCCTCGCAGACGCGCGTGGCGTTCTCGGCCACGGCGTCGAGCACCGGCCGCACGTCGGTCGGCGAGCCGGAGATGACGCGCAGGATCTCGCTCGTCGCGGTCTGCTGCTCGAGGGCCTCGCTGAGCTCGCGGGTGCGCGCCTCCACCTTGCGCTCGAGGCCGGCGTACGACTCCTGGAGCTGCGCGGCCATCCGGTTGAACTGGCCGGCGAGCGCCTCGAGCTCGTCGCCCGTCCGGATGTCCAGCCGCTGGCCGAGCTCGCCGGCCCCGATGCGGGCCGCACCCTCGCGGAGCGCCCGGATCGGCGTCACCATGCGCCGCGCGAGGAGCAGGCTCACCCCGATCGAGAGGATCACGCCCGCGAGCACGAGCAGACCCGTGCGCTGCATCGAGGCGTAGAGGGGCTCGAAGGCCTCCTGGAGGGGCTGCTCGACGAAGACCGCCCAGCCGAGCTCGGGGATCGTGGCGTAGTCGGTCAGGACCCGGCGGTCCGCGCGGTCGCGGGCGATCGTCACGTCCTCGGCGCGCCGGGCCGGATCGCGCGCCGCGCCGAGGGCGGCCCGGACCTGCTCGAGCGCGGCGAACGAGGTCTTCTGCAGCACGAGGCTGATGTCCGGGTGGGCGACGAGGGCTCCCTGCCGGTCCACGACGTACGCGAGCCCGGCGCGGCCGATCGTGATGCGGGAGACGACGTTCCAGATGAACTTCAGATTCACCTCCGCGACGGTCACGCCGGCCCCGGCACGGCCGCCCACCGCGATCGTCATGTAGGGCTCCGACTCCTTGCGGAAGTAGACGGGCCCGCGCCAGACGCGGCCGTCCCTCGCCTCGAGGAACCGGGGCTCCCGCGAGAAGTCGGCGCCGCCGCCGACCACGTCGATGGCGAGAAGGGAGACGCGGAGCTGCTCGCGCCCCTCCGCGTCGAGGTACGCGATCTCCGTGAGGGCGGGCTCGTGCTTCTGCAGGCGCGCGTAGTCCATGCGGCGTTGCTGCAGCGCCGCCCCGGACGGCCCGAGGCGCGCCTCCGCGGTCCAGCGCATCTGCCGCTCGATCTGCTCGACGAAGGCGGCGATGCGCGCCGCGGCGGCCAGCGCCTTCTCGCGCTGGATCGCGGCGAGGGCGACCCGGTGCTCCTGATAGGAGAAGTAGATCTCGAGCAGGCCGGACGCGAGCAAGGCGGCGCTGACCAGCCCCGCGAACACCACGACGTACTTCCGGAAGAGGCGCCCGCGACGCCTCACGGCAGCAACGCGAGCAGCCGATCCAGGGACCGCTCGAGGCACCGCTTGATCTCGTCCCGGCAGGCGCGGAACGTGTCCTCGCCCTGGCCCGCCGGATCGCCGATGTCCCCCTCCTCGCCGCCGAGTCCGCGCAGCGTGAACACGGGCTTCCCCGCC
Organism: Candidatus Rokubacteria bacterium RIFCSPLOWO2_02_FULL_72_37; assembly: GCA_001790315.1. Taxonomy (GTDB): domain Bacteria; phylum Methylomirabilota; class Methylomirabilia; order Rokubacteriales; family CSP1-6; genus GWA2-73-35. The sequence continues at coordinate 4,697 of MGCE01000162.1, forward strand.
GCCTCCGCGAACGCGGCGAGCGCCGCCTTCTGCCGCACGGTCATCGTCACGATCAGGTCGGCCTCCGCGATGCGCTCGCGGTGCTGCTTGAGGTCGGTGGAGACGACCGCGTCCTCCGCGAGCTCGATCCCGTCCTCGCGGAGCGCCAGCCGCGCGTCGAGCGACGCCAGCATGCCGTCGCGGGCGAACGGGGCGATGCCGCCGGAGCTGACGCGGATCGAGTCGCGGATGCCGCGCTCCGCCAGCATCCGCTGCAGCAGCGCCTGGGCCATCACGCTCCGCGCCGTGTTGGCCTGACAGACCACGAGGACGATCCTCACGGCTCCTCCCGGTTCGAGGGGAAGACCCGCGCGAGCTCCTCGGGATCCCAGCGCCGCTCGGCTCGGATCGAGCGCACCGCCTGGGGCTGGGCGAGCAGCGTGTAGCCGTAGCCGAGGGAGTGGAACACCTCGCCGTTGACGCCGGCGCCCGTCACCAGTGCGGTCTTGCCCGTGAGCATTCCCATGGTCACTCCGGAAGGGGTCGGTAGTACGGATTCCCGGCACCCGTCCAGGCGCCGAGCATCTCGCGGAACCGCGGTCCCATCGGGTCGATCCCCCGGCGCGGCAGGCTGCCGCGGCGGATCGTGAAGTCGTGGGGC
>MGCE01000162.1:5378-10830 GCA_001790315.1 Candidatus Rokubacteria bacterium RIFCSPLOWO2_02_FULL_72_37
GGCCCGGCCGCGCGCCGCGCACCCAGGCGCGGAGCGCGCCGAGTGCCCGGGCGGACTCGAGGCCCGTGATGTGCCTGAACGTGTCGGTGCCGAAGGCGACGTCGTTCGGCCGCACGATGCGGCCCCGCTCGTCGATCCAGAGGATCGTCGGCACGTTCACGATGTTGTAGAGATCCGCCAGCACGTGGCGCGTGTCGATCAGCGATGGGTGGGTCGGTCGCGCCGCCTCGATCCACGGGCGGGCGGCCTCGGGGCTCACGTCGAGCGCCACCGTGATGACCGTCAACCCCGCGTCGCGGAGCTCCTCCCAGAGCGCCTGCCACACGGGCAGGTCGAGGCGGCAGCCTCACCAGGAGGCGTACGCGACCAGCAGCACCTTGCGACCCCGGTGTGCCGAGAGTGCGTGCAGGCGGCCGTCGAGGTCGGGCAGCGAGAAGTCGGGCGCCTCGAGCGTCGCGAGGACGCGCGCCCGCTCGCGCGCGGCGACGCCCAGGTACGCAGCGCGCGCCTCGCGGTCGATCGCGACCGGCCGCCCGGCGCTCGCGGCTCGCTCCGCGAGCGCCACCCCCTCGGTGTCCGCCACCTCGAGGACCCGGCCGTCGTCGATGACCGTGAACGGCGGTTGCGCCATCGGATCCTCCCCGCGGGGCTACGTCGTCCCGGCCGGCGCCCCGAGCCGCCGCGCGATCTCGATGTCCTTGCTCTGGTCGCGCAGGATCGTCGGGCTCATGACCAGCTCCTCGATCACGGTCCGGGCCGGCAGGGTCACACAGAGGAGGATCGCGCGCGCGACGTCCTCCGGCTGCATCATGCTCGCGCGGGCGGCCGCGTCCGGGGGCAGCGGCCGGCGCGCGAGGATCGGCGTGTCCACCTCCGCCGGCATGATCGTCGTCGCGCGGATCCCGCGGTCCCGCAGCACGGTGTGGACGTGGCCCATCAGGTTGCGCACGGCGGCCTTGGCGGCGCCGTACGGCGCGCCGCCGATCAGGCCGGGCTTGAGCGCCGCGAGCGAGGACACGGTGACGATCGTGCCGCCGCCGCGCGCGATCATGCCGGGCAGCACGGCCTGGGTGAGCGTGAACACGGCGTTCAGGTTGACGTTGAGGACGCCGTCCCACTCCTCGCGGCTCACCCAGCGGACGTTGCGCACGCGGCTCGAGTACCCGGCGTTGTTGACGAGGACGTCCACGCGGCCCAGGGTCGTCTCCGCCCACTCGACCAGCGCGCGCGCCGCCGGAGCGGCCTCGACGTCGAGCTGCCGCGCCGTGGCGTGTCCGCCGGCCGCCGCGATCTCCGCCGCGACGGCGTCGAGGGGCGCCCGGCGCCGGCCCGTGATCACCACGTGCGCCCCCTCGGCCGCGAGCAGCTTCGCGGCCTCCCGGCCGATCCCGGTGCCGCCGCCCGTCACGATCGCCACCTGCCCGGAGAGCGTGGTCATGCGGGCGAGGATATCACCACGCCCACACCGGCTGCTCGAAGTGGTCCACGCGCGTCGGGCGGCCGTGGACGACGACCTCCCGGAACTGGTAGAGCACGGCGGCCGTGGGTGCGTGGACCAGCGACGACAGGATCGGCACCTGGATGACGGGGCGGTCGCTCTCCGGGATGCTCACGAGCCGTGGCACGTCGGGGGCGTCGAGATCCGCGAGCGGCACGCGGTAGACGCTCGCCACCTCGGCGGGATTCGGCGCGGGCTCGACGTCGCGCCCGCCCCACATCACGACGGGCGTGATGACGAAACCCGAGCGCGTCGGGTAGTCGTCGAGCAGGCCGAGCACGGCGGCCGGCGGAAGGCGCAGGCCGAGCTCCTCCTCCAGCTCCCGCAGCGCCGCGGCCGCGGCGGTCTCGCCGGGATCGAGCCGGCCGCCCGGCAGGGCCCACTGGCGGGCGTGGGCGCGGAGCGACGCCGCGCGGCGAGTCAGGAGGAAGCAGGCGCGTCCCTGCTCGTCGGAGAGGACGACGACGGCGACGGCGGCGGGCCGGCGACCATCGGGCGCCGCCGCCCGGCGCTCGAAGCCGGCGAGGTTGGCGCTCGCCCGCGCCCGGAGCGCTTCGTCGAAGGCGTGCGCCACGCTCAGTAGGCCGGGAGCCGCCCGGCCTTCGTGGCGCTCTTGCGCACCGCTGTCACCTCCTCGCCCGCCCTCGCGGCGAGGAAGCGGCTGTCGCTCGCGAGCGTGACGAACTGGTAACCCGCCTCGATCATCTTGAGCGCGTATGCCGCGGTGTTGTTGTGGATCCCGGCCACGACGCCGTGGCGCTTGCAGGCTTCGACGATCGTCTGCTGGGCCTCCACCACGGGCGGGTCGGTCTGGTCGAGACGCGGCTTGCAGCCGAGCGCGAGCGAGAGGTCCGAGGGGCCCACGTACACGGCGTCGGCCCCGGGCACGCTCAGGATCTCGTCGAGGTTCTTCAGAGCCTCGGCGGTCTCGATCATCGGGATGACGAGCAGGTCCTGGTTGGCGTGGTCGCCGTAGTCGGCGCCCGCGTACAGGGAGGCCCGCACGGGCCCCCAGCTCCGGTAACCGCGCGGCGGATACTTGCAGGCGGCCACCAGCGCCTCGGCCTGGGCGCGCGTGTTGATCATCGGGCAGATCACGCCGTAGACGCCCGCGTCGAGGATCTTCATCAGCCGCCCGGGATCGTTCCACGGCACCCGCGCCAGCGGGATCACCGGCGTGGTGGCGATCGCCTGCAGCATCGTGGTCGCCACCTGGTAGTCGACGACGCCGTGCTGCATGTCGATCGTCAGCGAGTCGAAGCCCTGGTGCGCCATGACCTCGGCGGAAAACGCGCTCGGGATCGCCAGCCACCCGTTCACTACCGCCCCGCCGCGCGCCCAGATCGCCCTCAGCGTGTTCTCTCTCACGGTTCGCTCTCCTCTCACAGCTCCGGCCGGCACACGGCGCGGAAGTTGCACCACCTGCAGATCCTGAGGTCCTCGGTCTTCTCGAAGTCGGCGGGCACGGCGACGTTCGCCTCCGGGTCGACCAGGTAGGCCTTCATCGACCGGACCGAGAGCCGGACCTGTTCCTTGATCTGTTGAAGCCGCGCGTCGTCCCACTGGAGTTGCGTCACCCGTGGCTCGCGCAGGTTCGCCTCATAGAGGTCCACCTTCACCGGGGGAACGCCCAGGACCTCGTTCGCGTAGAGGGCGTAGCAACCGAGCTGGAACGCCGCGGCGGCGCCGTTGGCGGCACCGGTCTTCCAGTCCACGAGCGCGAGCCGACCCTCGTCGGTCCAGAAGCCGAAGTCCGGCGCCACCCAGACGGCCGTGCCCTCGAAGTCGAACACCTTCGACCAGTGCTCGATCGACCAGTGCTCGGACGCCGTCTTCCGGATGGTCGCGAGCAGCGGCAGGCGGAAGAAGTTGCGCAGGCACGTCGCGACGTTCTTCGAGAGCGCCTGCCACACCTCGGGCTTGAGGTCGACCGCGTACTCGTGCTCGAAGAGCGCCGGGGTCTTCGGCTCGTCGCGGTAGCGGCCCGCCTTCGACGAGCGCCAGTCGCCCCGCATGCGCGCGATGACGTCCGCGACGAAGGGCTCGACCGGGATGTCGCGCCCGTCGGCGAAGGCGTGGAACGCCATCTCGATCGCGTCGTGCGCGACCCGCCCCGCCCACTGCTGGCGTGAAGAGAGCTGCTTCAGGACGTAGAGACGCCGGACCTCCTCGCCCGCCGTCGCGTCCCAGCCGCCCCAGGAGCCGTAGTAGTGGTAGTAGTACTTGCGGCGGCACTCCTGGAAGGTGTTGTCGCGGCTGCGCGACCAGGAGAAGCTGTTCACGATCTCAGCCATCGTCGGCATTGTATGGTACTTTTTGTCCGCGATGGGGAAGACGACGTTCACCGTGGAGTGCCCGTGCTGCAAGGCCAAGCTGACGCTCGACCCGGAGCTCCGGGCCGTCCTGTCGCACGAGCCGCCGCCGCCCACCCGCACCGTCGACGATCTCGGCGCGGCGTTCGACCGGCTGCGCACGAAGTCGGCGGAGCGCGAGCAGGCCTTCAAGGACCAGCTCCGCGCCGAGGGTGAGAAGGGCAAGCTCCTCGACCGGAAGTTCCAGGAGGGGCTCAAGCGGGCGAAGGACTCGCCCGATCCGCCGCGCCGTCCTTACGACTACGACTAGTCCACCGCCGGCCTCGGACCTGCTGCGCGAGCTCCTGCGGCGGGTCAGCCGGACCTTCTATCTCTCGCTCGCGATCCTCCCACGCGGGCTCCGCGAACCGATCGGGCTGGCCTATCTCCTGGCCCGGGCCGCCGACACCGTGGCCGACACGCGCATGCTCCCCCGCGCCGAGCGCCTGACCCAGCTCGAGACGCTGCGCGAGGCCTTTGCGGGCGGCCCCGCCCGAGCGGACGCGATGGCGCGCGCGTGCGCGCCACACCAGGCGCACGCGGCGGAGCGCGAGTTGCTCGAGCGCGTCCCCGAGGCCCTCGCGTGCGTCGGCGCGCTGCCGACCGCGGACCGCGCGGAGGTGCGCGCGGTGCTGGCCACCCTCACCTCGGGCATGATCTTCGACCTCACGCGGTTCCCCGGGGAGGATGTCGCGGGCCTCGCGGCGCTCGAGACGCTCGAGGAGCTGGACCACTACACGTACCTCGTCGCGGGCTGCGTCGGACCGTTCTGGACGGCGCTCCACGCCGCGCACCGCCCGCGGCTCCGCCACTGGGACGTGCGCGAGATGGGCACGCTCGGCGTGCGGTTCGGCAAGGCCTTGCAGCTCACGAACGTGCTCCGTGACGTCCCCGCGGACCTGGGTCACGGTCGCTGCTACTTGCCGGCGCGCGAGCTCCGAGCGCTCGGGCTCTCGCCCACCGACCTGCTCGAGGCGGCCGGAGCCGCTCGCGCCAGACCGCTCTACCGGCGACTGCTCGGCGCGGCGCTCGAGCACTACGACACCGCGTGGCGCTACACGCTCGCGATCCCGCGCGCGGAGTGGCGCATGCGGCTCGCCTGCGCGTGGCCGCTCCTGATCGGTCTCGGCACGCTCGAGCGATTGGCCGCGCACGCGAACCCGCTCGCCGCGGCGGCCCCCGTCAAGATCACGCGAGGCGCGGTGCGCGCGTCGCTCGCCCGTTCGGTGCTCACCGTGTGGTCCGATCGGGCGCTCGCGGCCGACGCCGCGCGTCTCAGGCGTCGCATCTCCCTGTGATTTCGCACTTGCGCTCGCCGGAGCGCGACGGCACCGTAGGTCTGGTCCCGTGCGATCACCACTCTACGGAGGCGACGATGGAACGCATGTTCGGTGAGCCCGAGCCCTGGATGCCGACGCCCGCTCCCCCCGCACCCGCCCCGACGAGCCCCGAGCCGGCCCGGCGGCCCACGACGCCGAAGCGCAAGGCTGCGAAGCCCACGGCGAAGGCCAAGGCGCGCCGCCCGAAGCCCAAGGCCAAAGCCAAAGCCACGGCGCGGCCAAAGGCGCGTAAGGGAGGGGCGAAGAAGAAAGCGCGGCGGCGC
>MGCE01000162.1:10905-14406 GCA_001790315.1 Candidatus Rokubacteria bacterium RIFCSPLOWO2_02_FULL_72_37
TCGATGGGGTCTGGGGGGCCATGTCGGGGCCCCCCACGTGATCAATCGAGCAGGGTCAGGCCGAGGAGCGCCGCCGGATCGACTCGCGCGCCGCCCACCTGGGCGCCGAAGTGCAGATGCGGCCCCGTGGCACGCCCGGTCGACCCGACCGAGCCCAGCGTCTGTCCCCGCTCCACCCGCTCGCCCTCGCCGACCGCCACGGCGTCGAGGTGGAAGTAGAGGGTGTAGAGGCCGAGGCCATGGTCGAGCACGACCAGACGGCCGGGGAAGAAGAAGTCGGCGACGAGCGCGATCCGCCCCGAATTGGCCGCCACGACCGGCGTCCCGCGCGGCGCGGTGTAGTCGATCCCGCCGTGCGGCGACCTCGGCTGGCCGTTGATGATCCGGCGGGCACCGAAGCCCGTGCCCGGCTCCGTTCCCGCCACCGGGCGCGTGAAGCGGCCTCGCCAGAGGCGCTCCGGGGTGATCGTGCGGTAGAGGCGCGTGAGCCGCCGGGTCTCTGCGATCGCCCGCTGTTCCGTCGGCGAATCGAGGTCGACCTGGGCGCGGGGCAGGGTCAGCTGCTCGACCGGGAAGGCGCGGCGTCGGAGGCGGATCCAACCGCTCCTGGCGCGCGGCGGACGGCCCGCCTCGACCACCGCGAGACGCCACGGCTGAGCGCCCGGCGTCGTGTCGAGGTCGAGCCCGACGAGGGCGGCCTGGCCGCCGGCGTAGGGAAAGAACGCGAGCGAGCGACCGCCCACCGAGCCCTCGACGGTCGCATCGTCCGGCACGCCCTTGACGTGCAGCCACGCGACGTCGCCGACACGCGGGCGCGCGGGGTGCCAGGCGACGCCGAGCCGGTCGTGGGCCGTCGCGGGCAGCGCGGACACGAGCAGCAGCGCCGCGGCGAGAGCGGCGCGGCCGCCGGTCACTCGGGCCGGTGCTGACGGAGGAACTGCTCGATTTCGGCGACCAGCTCGGAGGCGGGCGGCAGGTCGCTGACCGGGGCAGCCGTGGCCGCCGCCTGCGCCTCGGCGTCCTTGGACTCGAGCTTCTTGACGTAGCCCGCGATCTTCGCGTTCTGGGCGACGATCTCCGCCAGGTTGGCCTCGAACTGCTTCACCGCCTCGTCGAGGTCGGCGAGATCGAGCGTGGCGCCGAGGAGCGGCAGCACGCGCTCGACGAGGGCCCGGGTCGCCTTCGGATTCTCGATCCCGGAGATGTAGTGCGGCACATTCGCCCACAGGCTGGCGGTGGCGAAGCCCTGTTCCCGCGAAATCGTGTTGAGGACGCCGACGATGCCCGTCGGTCCCTCGTACCGCGTCGGGCGGACACCGAGCCGGGCGGCGAGCTCCGGATCGGAGGCGCCGCCCACGAGCCGGACCGGGCGCGTGTGCGGGACCTCGGCCAGGAGCGCGCCGAGCGTGAGCACGAGCGTCACCTCGCAGCGCCGCGCGAGCTCGAGCACCGCGCCACAATAGGTCTTCCACCGGAGGTGGGGCTCGACTGCCACACCGACGATGACGTCGCGCGCCAGGTCGGGGGCCTGCGCGATCGAGAACTCGGTCGCCGGCCACACCAGCTCCCGCTCGGTCTCCGAGCCGGGCCGGAACCGGACGGAGGGCCGCACGAGCCCGAAGTGGTAGAACTCCTCGGGATCGATCCCCGCGAACTTCTCCGCGTGGAGCGACGTCGCCAGGTAGCGCGCGGCGGTCGTCGCTGCCTCGGCCGCGTCGTTCCAGCCGCTCCACGCCACGATCAGGACGGGTCGGCGGAGCCCTTGGGGTTGCGCGCGGATCGTCAGCATCGATCTCCTCGAGGTCAGCCGTCCCGAGTCTATCACGAATGCGTCATTGACCTGGCTGCGCCTCCGACGTTAGCATTGTCCCCGCAGGCAATCTCCGCGGAGGTCTCGACAGATGCGACTCGACGGGGTTCGACTGCTGCTGATCGGTGCGGTGCTGGCGGCGACGGCGGGGTGTGCGACGAGTGAGGAGTGGACGACGTGGAGGTCGCACACGAGTCACTTCGCCTCGGGCCCGCACATGGGATTCTCGGTGCGGAACCGCGAGGGCACCGCGCCCCGGGTTTCGCGTCAGGACATCACCATGGCGCGCAACGAGAACTGGTGGGGCAAGCCCATCACGGTGAGCCAGGAACAGATTCTTGAGCGGTAGGAGCGTCCGCCTCGCCGCGGCGCTGGCCGTGGCGGGGCTCCTCGCCTCGGGCGTGGCCCTCGGCCTCGCGCACGCGGCCGCGCTCGACGACCGTATCCTGCCCGCCGACAAGTACACCTCCGACAAGGGGCGCGCGCTGGCGCGGAAATACCAGCGAGCCCTCGCCGAGCTGAACGCGGAGGTCTACCACTGCATGCCCTGGCTCGACGTACGGCACGAGGGCATCGGATTCTACAAGCCGCGCCACCTTCAGGGTGACGTCCGGTACCTGTCGCTCAACGTCGAGGTCGATCAGCAGCCGTCGGCCGAGTTCTCGGCCCTCCCGGTGCACGACCGCGCGTCGAGGATGTTCTCGCGCTACGTCCCGGCACTCCTGCGACGGATGACGCGCGAGGCCGGACTGATGGGTGAGCCCCTCCTCGAGGGCTTCACCGTCATCCTCTCCTGGCTCAAGCAAGAGCCGCGTCCGAACGAGCGACCGGTGCTCGACACGATCGCGGTGTTCCTGCCCAGGCCGCAGGTCGCGGACTTCCTGGCGGGCCGCGCGACCGCGGCCCGGCTCGCCGAGACCGCGCACGTGATCGCCTGGGACGGCGAGACGAAGCTCGGCGAGTTCCGGGTGCGGGGCTGGGAGGACAACTTCGTCGCGACCTACCGCATCGCCAACTACCAGCCGGCCAGCGAGGTCACCTGCCGCTGAGGTAGCGGCGCAAGAGCGTCCGCATCGACGGGAACGCGATCGCCCCGAACGGGACGCCACGTCGGGGAAACCAGCGCGCCTCCGACACGTCGTCGGCGGGCCGGAGCGGCCCGGGGTGGGGTTCCACGCGATACACCGTCGTCAGGACGGCAAAGCCTCTGGGCCCGTAGCGATCCGTCGCGAAGCCGAGGAGCCGCGCCCGGCGCACCCGGAGCCCCAGCTCCTCCCGAAGTTCCCGGACGAGACACGCCTCGGGGAGCTCGCCCGCCTCCAGGAAGCCTCCGGGCAGGTCCCACGTGCCGGCGTATGGTGGCCGGGCCCGCCGCGTCAGCAACACACGGCCGCGACGCAGGATGACGCCGACGGCGGCCGGCACGGGGTTGCCGTAGAAGATCCAGCCGCAGCGCCGGCAGCGGCGCCGCGTGTGCCCGTCCTCGCGGACCACCGTGAGCCGGCCTCCGCAGGCGAGGCAGCATCGCGCCGTCATTCGGCGTCGAGTGCCGCACGCATTCGCGCGGCGATGGCCCTGAGCGCTCGCGCCGCAGGGGCCTCCGGCCGGAGCGTGACGAACGCCTCGCCCCGGTCGGCGGCCATGGCGAGCTCCGGATCGAACGGCACGCGGCCGAGCAGCGGGAGGCCGGC
>MGCE01000163.1:0-3748 GCA_001790315.1 Candidatus Rokubacteria bacterium RIFCSPLOWO2_02_FULL_72_37
GTACGACCCGGGGGTGTTCTACGGCGTGCTCGAGAAGGGCGGCCTCAGGGTGACGGGCCTGCCGCAGCTCTACGTCGACCTCGTCCATCACGAGCGGCGCGGACGCGAGCAGGCGGAGCATCTCCGCCGAGAGGCGATGGGCTACTGATCCTGTAGCCAGGAAGGGGGTGAGTTACACCATGGCGAAGAAGAAAGCGACGAAGAAAAAGAAGAAGAAGTAACTGCCCTCGCGAGGGCGTAGCGAATCCCACGAGGGGAGGAGGTGAGAACTCTCTATGGCGAAGAAGAAGGCGACCAAGAAGAAGAAGAAGTAGCTCCGCGTCGTGCTGCGGTGGGGGGTGGCGGCCTCCCACCGAGTGACCACTCGGGAGGGGGCAATGCCCCCTCCCGTTTGTGCTTAAATGACCTTCGTGACCTTGCCCGCCTTGAGGCAGCGGGTGCATACGCGCAGGCGCCGGGTCCGCCCAGCGACCAGCGCCCGCATCGACACCAGGTTGGGGAGCCACCGCCGCCGCGTGAGCTTGTGCGCGTGGCTGATCGTGTTGCCGACCGCGGGACCCTTCCCGCAGACATCGCACCGCTGGGCCATCATCACTCCTCGGGAGTCGCGTTCTGAACGACGGGGACGAACGCAACGTATAGCACAAGGGAGCCCGTGACGCAAACCGCTGCCCCGCCGCAGCCGGGGCTCGAGACGCCGCTCCAATTCCTGCGCGGTGTCGGACCGCACCGGGCAGCCCAGCTGGAAAAGAAGGGGCTCCGCACCGTCGAGGATGCCCTGTTCTTCCTGCCGCTCCGTCATGAGGACCGCACGCGCCTCACGCCGCTCCGTGCCCTTCAGCCCGGCCACACGGCCACCTGCGCGGGGACCATCGTCGGGCTCTCTCCGCCGCCGCCCGGGCGCACGCGCCAGCCGTTCACGGTCATGTTGCGCGACGAGAGCGGCCACGCCACGGCGAGCTGGTTCGGCTGGCGATACCTCGCGCGCGCCCTCAAGCGCGGTCAGCGCCTCGTCCTCCACGGGCGCGTCGCGCGCTACAAGGGGACGATCGTCCTGCAGCAGCCGGACTGGGAGATCGTCGAGGGGGGCGAGGACGAGCGCTTGCACACGGGCCGCCTCGTGCCCGTCTACTCCCTGACCGAGGGTCTCCCACAGCGCGCGCTCCGGTCGCTCATGTGGCGGGTCGTGGAGCAGTTCGCCGACCACGCCCCCGAGGTCCTGCCCGACGCGGTGCGCTCGCGCTGCCGCCTCATCGGCCTCGGCGAGGCGCTCCGCGGCGGGCACTTTCCCCAGACCGAGAGCGCCCAAGCGTCGGCGCGGCGGCGGCTCGCCTTCGACGACTTCCTGCTGCTCCAGCTCGGGCTCGCGATCCTCCGTTCGCGCACGACCCGCGCGCGCGGGCTGTCGTTGAACCCCCGCGGCGACCTCGTCGGGCGCCTGCGCGCGGCGCTGCCGTACCATCTCACCGCCGCCCAGGAGCGTGTGTGGAACGAGATCCGGCAGGACATGGCGGCGCCGCACCCGATGCACCGGCTCCTGCAGGGCGACGTCGGATCCGGCAAGACCGTCGTCGCGGCGCTGGCCGTGCTCACGGCGGTCGAGGCGGGTTACCAGGCCGCGGTGATGGCGCCGACGGAGATTCTCGCCGAGCAGCACCTCATGACGTTCCGTCAGCTGCTCGAGCCCCTCGGCGTCCGCGTGAGCCTGCTCACGTCCGCGCTCAAGCCGCGCGAGCGCGCCGCCGCGCGGGCCGCGCTCGCCGCGGGGGACGCGGGGTGTGCCGTCGGCACGCACGCGCTGGTGCAGGAGAGCGTCGTGTACCGCCGGCTCGGGCTGGCCGTCGTGGACGAGCAGCACCGCTTCGGCGTCGAGCAGCGGGCGCGCCTCCGCGGGAAAGGCGAGCATCCCGATCTCCTCGTCATGACCGCGACGCCGATCCCGCGCACGCTCGCCCTGACCCTGTACGGTGATCTGGACGTTTCGGTGATCGACGAGCTGCCGCCGGCCCGCCGCCCCGTCGTGACGGTGGCGCGCTCCGAAGCCAAGCGTCGCGCCATCTACACGTTCATCGACGAGCAGGTGGCTGTTGGCCGCCAGGCTTATGTCGTCTGCCCTCTCGTCGAGGAGTCGGAGGCGCTCGATCTCAAGGCGGCGACCGACATGGCGCGCCGTCTCGCCGAGGACGTGTTCCCGCACCTCACGGTCGGTCTGCTCCACGGCCGTCTCGGTGTGGAGGACAAGGAGGCGACCATGCGCCGGTTCAAGGCGAACGAGATTCACATCCTCGTGTCGACGACCGTGATCGAGGTCGGGATCGACGTGCCGAACGCCTCGGTCATGCTCGTCGAGCACGCCGAGCGGTTCGGCCTCTCACAGCTCCACCAGCTTCGCGGCCGCGTCGGGCGCGGCCCGTGGAAGTCGTACTGCATCCTGCTCACGGGCGGGCGGCTCACGGAGGACGCCCGGCGGCGGATCGAGGCGATGGCGGCGTCGAACGACGGTTTCAAGATCGCAGAGGTCGACCTCGAGCTGCGCGGCCCGGGCGAGTTCTTCGGCACACGCCAGTCCGGTCTGCCCGAGTTTCGTGTGGCGGATCTCGTGCGCGACGCGCCGGTGCTCGAGGAGGCGCGGAGAGAGGCGATGGCGATCGTCGCCGCCGACGCCGAGCTGCGCGCACCCGCGCACCGAGCGCTCCGCGCCCAGCTCCTCGCGCGGTGGCGCGGCAAGCTCGCCCTCGCCGTCGCGGGATGACCGCGTGCGGGTGATCGCCGGCGCGTTCAAAGGACGGCGGCTCGTCGTCCCGCGCGGGAGCACCACGCGGCCGACCGCCGACCAGGTCCGGACCGCCCTCATGGACACGCTCGCGCCGTACCTCGCGAGTGCCCGCATGCTCGACCTCTTCGCGGGGGCCGGCGGGGTGGGACTCGAGGCGCTCTCGCGCGGCGCGGCCCACGCCACGTTCGTCGAGCGGGAGCCACGTGCCGTGGCGGCGCTCGAGGCCAACGTCCGGGCGCTCGGCGTCGAGGCCCGGAGCCGCGTGCTCCGTCTCGACGTCACCCGCGCGCTCGCGCTCCTCGAGCGGGAGCGCGCGCGGTTCGACGTCGTGTTCCTCGACCCTCCCTACGAGGCGGATCTCACGATGACGACGCTCGACGGCCTCGGAAGCCGCGCGCTCGTGGAGCCGGGCGGCCTCGTGATCGCCCAGCATCTGACCAAGCGCCCCCCGGCTGCAGAAGTCCGTGGGTTGCAAGCGTTCCGGAGCCGTCGCTTCGGCGAGACGACCTTGACTTTCTTTCGAGCCAGAGAGTAGCTTTGGCGAATGGCGAAGCGCGCCGTGTATCCTGGGATGTTCGACCCGGTCCACAACGGCCACGTGGACGTCATCCAGCGGAGCCTCAGGATCTTCGACGAGCTGATCGTGGCGGTGGTGGCCAATCCGGCGAAGGAGCCCCTGTTCACCGTCAAGGCGCGGCTCGAGATGATCGACGAGGCGACCTCCGGCCTCAACAACTTCCGGATCGTCTCGTTCGATGGGCTGCTGATCGACCTCGTGGCCCGCGAGCGCGCCGATTGCATCGTGCGCGGGATCCGCGCGGTCTCGGACTTCGAGTACGAGTTCCAGATGGCGCTGATGAACCGCAAGCTCAAGGACACCGTCGAGACCGTCTTCCTCATGCCGCACGAGAAGTACACGTACATCTCCTCGCGGCTGATCAAGGAGGTCGCCAGCTTCGGGACCTCGGTCGC
>MGCE01000163.1:3761-5520 GCA_001790315.1 Candidatus Rokubacteria bacterium RIFCSPLOWO2_02_FULL_72_37
TCGCCAGCTTCGGGACCTCGGTCGCCGGGCTGGTACCGCCGATCGTCGAGAAGCGGCTGGCGGAGAAGTTCCCACCGAGGTAACGCGGCGGGCGACCGCCGAAGGAGCACGAACGTGTTGGCTGACCGGTTGAAGACCCTTGCCCCGTCGTCGACGCTCGCCGTGCAGGCCAAGGCGAAGGCGCTGCGCGCGCAGGGCGTGGACGTGATCTCCTTCGGCGCCGGCGAGCCCGACTTCGACACCCCCGAGCGGATCAAGCAGGCGGCGCTCGAGGCGATGCGCCGGGGACAGACGAAGTACACGGAAGTCGGCGGGATCCCGGAGCTGCGCGCCGCGGTCTGCGCGAAGTTCAAGCGCGACCAGGGCCTCGAGTACGCCGCGGACGAGGTGCTCGTGTCGTGCGGCGCCAAGCACACCCTCTTCAACATGGTCGTCGCGCTGCTGAACCCGGGCGACGAGCTGCTCGTGCCCAGCCCGTTCTGGGTGTCCTACCCCGAACAGGCGCGTCTCGTGGGAGGCGTGCCTGTGGCGGTGGAGACGCAGGAGCGCACCGGGTTCGACCTCGACCCCGGCAGAGTCCGCGCCGCCGTGACGCCGCGGACGAAGGCGATCATCCTCAACAGCCCGAACAATCCGACGGGCGCGGTCTTCTCGCGCGAGGCGCTCGCCGAGATCGCGCGCCTCGCCGTCGAGCGGGACCTCATGCTGGTGTCCGACGAGTGCTACGAGGCGCTCACCTTCGAAGGGCGCCACACGTCGGTCGCCTCGTTCGGCCCCGAGGTCAAGGCGCGCACGCTCGTCATCAACACGTGCTCGAAGGCGTACGCGATGACCGGGTGGCGGATCGGTTACTGCGGCGGCCCGCGCACGCTCGTGCGGGCCATGACCGACGTCCAGAGCCAGGTGACGTCGAACCCGACGTCGATCGCCCAGTGGGCGGCGGTCGAGGCGCTCTCCGGTCCCCAGGACGAGGTCGCGAAGATGGCGGGCGAGTTCGACCGCCGCCGACGGCTGATCGTGGCGGGGCTGAACGCGCTGCCGGGGGTCTCGTGCGTGATGCCGAAGGGCGCGTTCTACGCTTTCGCGAACATCTCGGGGCTCCTCGGGCGCACGTGGACGGGCAAGGACGGCACCACGAAGCTGGCCGGCTCCGTCGATGTCACCGCGTTCCTCCTCGAGGAGGCGCGGGTCGCCGTCGTCCCGGGGCTCGATTTCGGCTCGGACGCCCACGTGCGGCTCTCGTACGCGACCAGCGACCGGCTCATCGGCGAAGGGCTGGCGCGCATGGACGCCGCGATCAGGAAGTTGCTGTAGACTAGGGCGCCGCCAAAGGAGAGCTCTCCATGAAGATCGAAGGCTCGCACGACGTTCCTGCGCCCAGGCAGAAGGTCTGGGACGCGTTCCTCGATCCCCGGCAGCTCCAGAAGGCGATCCCGGGCTGCGAGAAGCTCGAGGCCGTGGGCGCCGACGAGTTCAAGGCGACCCTGAAGATCGGCGTTGCGGCAGTGAAGGGCACGTTCGAGGGCAAGGTCCGCCTCTCGGACAGGAAGCCGCCCGAGTCGTATCGGCTGGCCGCGGAGGGCAGCGGCGGCCCCGGGTTCGTGAAGGCCGACACGCTGATCACGCTGTCGGACATCGCGGGCGGCACGCGCGTCGCCTACAGCGCCGACGTCCAGGTGGGCGGCCTCATCGCCGGCGTGGGACAGCGAATGCTCGGTGGGGTGTCCAAGATGATGGCCGACCAGTTCTTCGGCAAGAT
>MGCE01000164.1 GCA_001790315.1 Candidatus Rokubacteria bacterium RIFCSPLOWO2_02_FULL_72_37
TGAGGCAAGAGCCCAGTGCGGTAATCCCGCTCGCTGGGATCTGTGGAGGGGGTTATGAGTAATCATCAATCCCTACTCCGACTCCGGACAGCTCTAGACGGCGGGGTAGGTCGCGAGGCCGAGCGCTCGGGCCGCGGCGGCCAGTCGCGTGCCGAACGACGCCAGCGACGCCGCCCGGGCCGACGTCGCGAGCGCCAGGTGAAGGGCGTCCGCCGCGCGAAGCGGCGTCTCCGTCAGGCTCAGGAGGAGGTGCTCCGCCCGGCGATGCACGCCGCGGGTCAGCTCGACGCGCCCGTACACGCCCCCGTCGAGGCTTCCAACGATGGCGTGCCGGACGCGGTCCGCGATCTCGCGCGTCAGCGCGTCTTGTCGCAACCGCCGCGACAACGCGGAGACGACCTCGGTCACCGCCAGATCGGACACGACGAGGTCGTCGCGCCCCTCGACGGCCCGGTTGAACGCGTCGCTACCGGGCTCGGGCAGGTAGAGCTTGAGCAGGGCGCTCGTGTCGCAGTAAAGGGGACCGGGCAACGCCGCACGGGAGCCGGCGCGCTGCTCGCGAAGCCGCGCCGGCACTCGCCGCCTAGAAGCGATCTTCGCGCTCCTCTGCGACGGTCGTGGACAGTGGAGGGTCGAGCACCGGCATTCTCCGGCGGAACGCCGCGAGGTTTGGAACGCCGCCGCCGCGCGGGTGATCCGGCGGGACCAACTTCGCGACGGGACGCCCGCGCTCCGTGATCACGATCTCCCGGCCCTTCTTGACCTCGTCGAGGAGCGCCGACAGGTTCTGGCGAGCCTCGCGGACGCCGGCGGTGCGCATGGCGAGAGTGTGCTACATGTAGCACCTCGAGTCAACTCACCGGAGCCCGACGGTCTCCCGGAAGCGGCGCAGCATCTCGACGTGATCGGCGGGCTTCGCCAATCCCATGCCCACGGTGTGGACGCAGAGATGGGTGATGCCGCGCATCGCGCGCCACGCCTCCAGCTCTGTGGCCCACTCCGCCGGCGGCACCTGGGCCAGCGTGATGCGGCCCTCGATCCCGAACGCCTTCGGATCGCGCCCGGCCGCGCGGACCATGCCGTGCAGGCGATCGACCGTCGCCTGCGCCGCCGCGCCGGGCCGGAAGTGAGGCATCCAGCCGTCGGCGATCCGGGCCGTCCGCTGCTGGACGACCTCGCTCTCGCCGCCCATCCACACCGGGATCGGCCGCTGGACGGGCAGGGGGTTGATCCCGGCGTCCGGGATGCGGTGGCGCTGGCCCGCGACGGTCACCAGCTCCTTCGTCCACAGCGCGCGCATCACCTCGATCTGCTCCTCGATCCGCCGGCCGCGCGTCCTGAAGTCCTCGCCGAGCGCCTCGAACTCGACCGGGTTCCAGCCGACGGCGACGCCGAGCCTGAGCCGCCCGCCCGAGAGCACGTCCACGGCCGCGGCCTGCTTGGCGACCAGCGCGGTCTGGCGCTGCGGCAGGATCAGGATGCCCGTCACCAGCTCGAGCCGGCGCGTGACGGCGGCGAGGAACCCGAAGAGCACGAACGGCTCGTGGAAGCCGTGGCGGTACGTGTACGGCCCCTTCCAGCCCCCCGGACGGTCGGGATTGGCGCCCAGCACGTGGTCGAAGACGAGGAGGTGCGTGAAGCCCATCGCCTCGACGGCCTCGGCGTAGGCCTTGATGGCGGCCGGGTCGTTCCCGATCTCGATCTGCGGCAGGACGACACCGATCTTCATGCGGGTCTCATCTCCTTCAGCACGAGCTGCTCCAGCACCTCGTAGGGTTGCGCGCCGACGACGCCGTTGCGCCCGACGACGAACGTCGGCACGCCCGTGATCCCGTACCGGCGCGAGAGCTCCCAGTCCGCATCGACGGCGGCCTCGAACGTCCGCCGCTCCAGCACCTCGCGCGCGCCGTCGACCGACAGGCCCACGCGCGCCGCGATGTCCAGCAGCACCGCCGGCCGGGAGATGTCCCGCGCCTCCACGAAGTAGGCGCGGAACAGCGCGTCGTGGATCGCCCCGCCGCCCGGCTGCGTGTCCGCCCACTTGCCCAGCTCCTGGGCCAGGCGGCTGTTGTACGTCATCGTGCGCTCACCGTAGGGCAGCCCCTCGGCGTCCATGCGCGCCTTCATCTGGGCGTGCATGGCTTTTCGGTCCACGTTGCGCCCGGCGAACAGGTCGGCCAGCGAGCGCCCCTCGGCCGGCGTGTCCGGGTGCAGGGGAAAGTGCACCCACTCGACCTTCACGCCGTGCTCCGCCTTGAGCTTCTCAATACGCACGGTACTGAGATAGCACCAGGGTCAGACGTAGTCGGAGAAGATCTGCATCGTCACGGGCTGGGTCATGACGCCTCCTGCGTTCGTTGTCGCGCCTCGAAGATCGCCCGCGGATTGCGCACGAGCATCTGCTCGATCTGATCCTCGCTCACACCCGCCTTTCGGAGCGCGGGGAGGATGTCGTCGGAGATGTGATTGTAGTGCCAGCACGGCCGGGTCCGCCGCTTGTCGTCCTCGGAAAGCATGTCGGTCCAGCAGTTGGCGTCGTGCGAGAGGACCATCTTGCCGGCGTAGCCCTCGGCGCAAAGCCGGGCGAGCACCTCGACCCGCTTCGCGGTGGGCAGGTAGTTCTCGAGGCCAAAACGGTCCATCCCGATCGTGCTCCCCCGCTCCATGAGCCCGCGCAAGTAGCCCAGGTCCTCGCTGTCGCCGCTGTGACCGATGATGACGCGGCGGAGGTCGACGCCCTCCTGCGCGAAGATCGCTTGCTGCGCCTCGCCCGAATGGCCCGCGGCCCAGGTGTGGGTCGAGATGGGCACCCCGGTCGCCTTCTGGGCCCGCGCGGAGGCGCGCAGGACGGTCTCGATCACCGGCGTCACGCCGGCGGTGTCGGTGGCGCACTTGATGATGGCGGCCTTGACACCGGTGCCGCCGATGCCCTGCGTGATGTCGCGGATGAACAACTCGGCCACCGCATCGACGCCGTGGGCGCTGAAGTACCGCTGCGGCATCCACCAGACACCGGTGGCGACGATGACGTGGACGCGAGCGCGGCGAGCCACGTCGACGATCAAGTCCATGTCCCGGCCGAGATCGACGGTGGTCAGGTCGACGATCGTGCGGATGCCCCGGGCGTGGAGGTCGGCCAGCTTCCGCTCGGCGATCGCGAGGACGGCGTCCCGGTCGAAGAGGTGGGGCCAGTTCTCGTGCACGCCGGGCGAGCGCGTGACGATGTGCTCGTGCATGAGCGTCGGGCCGAGCTCGGCCGTGGCCACCGGACCCAGCGCTGTCTCCACCGCTGTCATTGGCGGTATCATACGACGCGGAGGATTTCCATGGCACGCACGCTGCTCGACAAGGTGTGGGAGGCGCACACGGTCCGGACGCTGCCGTCCGGCCAGACCCAGCTCCTGATCGGCCTGCACCTGATCCACGAGGTCACGACGCCGCAGGCCTTCCAGATGCTCAGGGACGGCAAGCTCAAGGTGCGGATGCCCGAGCGCACCTTCGGCACGCTCGACCACATCATTCCGACGGCCGACCAGACTCGCCCCTACGCCGACCCGATGGCGGAGGAGATGGCAGTGCACATGTACCGCAACACGAAAGACTTCGGCCTGCCGCTCTTCGACATGTCGACGGGTAGGCAGGGCATCGTCCACGTGATCGGGCCGGAGCTGGGCCTCACCCAGCCGGGTATGACCATCGCCTGTGGCGACAGCCACACATCGACTCACGGCGCCGTCGGCGCCATCGCTTTCGGCATCGGCACCACTCAGGTGCGCGACGTTCTCGCGACCCAGTGCCTCGCGATGGCCAAGCCGAAGCTCCGCCAGGTGCGGGTGGAGGGCGCGCTCGCGAAGGGCGTCTACGCCAAGGACGTGATCCTCGCCATCATCGGGAAGCTCGGCGTGAAGGGCGGCGTCGGGTACGCGTACGAATACGCGGGGCGCGTCATCGAGCACATGACCATGGAAGAGCGCCTGACCGTCTGCAACATGTCCATCGAAGGCGGGGCGCGCTGCGGCTACGTCAACCCCGACGCGACGACCATCGAGTATCTCCGCGGCCGGCCCTACGCGCCCGCCGGCGCGGCCTTCGACAAGGCGGCCGCCTGGTGGAAGTCCATGGCCACCGAGCCCGGCGTCGCGTTCGACGACGTCGCGCGTCTCGACGGCGGCGCCATCGAGCCGGTAGTGACGTGGGGCATCAACCCCGGCATGTCCGTGGGCGTCAGCCAGAAGATCCCGTCGCCCGACGCCCAGCCCGAGCCCGAGCGGCCGACCTTCCGCGAGGCGCTCGCCCACATGGGCTTCGAGGCGGGCCAGCCCATCAAGGGTGCCAGGATCGACGTCGCGTTCGTCGGCTCGTGCACCAACGGGCGCCTGTCCGACCTGCGCGCCGCCGCCGAGGTGGCAAAGAAGGGCAAGGTCGCCAAGCACGTGCGCGCGCTCATCGTGCCCGGCTCCCAGCAGGTCGCCAAGGCCGCCGAGGCCGAGGGCCTGCACGAGATTTTCCAGGCCGCGGGCTTCCAGTGGCGCAAGGCCGGTTGCTCGATGTGCCTCGGCATGAACGACGACAAGCTCCAGGGCAGGGAGATGAGCGCGTCGTCGAGCAACAGAAACTTCATTGGCCGGCAAGGGAGCCCGACGGGCCGTACGCTACTCATGAGTCCCGCGATGGTCGCCGCCGCCGCCATCACCGGCGCCGTCGCCGACGTGAGGGAGATCCTCCGATGAGCCCGACGGACTTCGCGCGCCGCCAGGTGACGGGCCGGGGCCTTCCGCTCCCCGGCAACGACATCGACACCGACCGCATCATCCCCGCGCGCTTCTTGAAGGAAGTGACCTTCGAAGGCATGGGCGAGCACGCCTTCGAGGACGCGCGCAAGCAGAACCCCGAGCACCCGTTCAACTCGCCCGCCTACAAGGGCGCGTCGGTGCTGGTGGTCGGCCAGAACTTCGGCTGCGGCTCCTCACGCGAGCACGCCCCGCAGGCCCTCATGCGCTGGGGCATCCGCGCCATCGTCGGCGGCTCCTTCGGCGAGATCTTCTTCGGCAACTGCGTGATGCTCGGCATCCCCTGCCTGGTCGCCTCGCAGGCCGACCTCGAGTGGCTCCAGAAGGCGATCGGCCGGGCGCCGCAGCAGCCGGTGACGGTGGACGTCGAGAAGCAGGAGGTCCGCTTCGCCGACCGCGTGATCAAGGCGACCGTGCCCGACGGTCCGCGCAACCAGCTCGTGGGCGGCACGTGGGATTCGACGGCGGTGCTGCTGGAAGCGGGCGCGGCGATCGAGGCGACGGCGGGGAAGCTGCCGTACGTTCGGGGGTTTTGACCCAAGGATATTCCGCAGGTGGCGCACCCTCAGATCGTGCGCGCACACATCGAGGGCAAGGACTTCACGCTCTACTACGACTATG
>MGCE01000165.1:0-6511 GCA_001790315.1 Candidatus Rokubacteria bacterium RIFCSPLOWO2_02_FULL_72_37
CGCGCGCGGCTACCCGCGCGTGAAGCGGAACTCGCCGGACTCGATGAGGCGGCGGTACGAGCCGAAGCGCGCCTCGGCGTCCTCGATCTTGTCCAGGGGGGAATCCGGGTTTTCGATGCCACTATAAGTCTGTATCAGGTTGTACACGGTGTCCCGCTGCGCGGGCACGCGTCCGGCGTCGCGGATGAGGCGGCAGAGCTCGCCCGGCCCCACCAGCTGCCCGTATTGCGCGCCCGCGGAGGTCGAGATCGACTCGTTGATGAGGGTGCCACCGAGGTCGTTGGTGCCCGCGTCGAGCAGGACCTGCGCCAACTTGGGCCCTTCCTTGACCCACGAGCACTGGACGTTGCGGAAGGTCGCGCCCAGCATGAGCCGCGCGAGGGCGTGCAGCACGACCACCTCGATGCCGCTCGCGCCCGGACGCACGCCCGGCACGAGCCCCTTGCCGTACATCGGCGCCTCCCAGTGGATGAGCGAGAGCGGCACGAACTCGGTGAAGCCGCCCGTGTCCTTCTGGATGGCCCGGAGCAGCGCCATGTGACGCACCCAGTGGGCGGGCGTCTCGATGTGGCCGTACATGATCGTCGACGTCGTGCGGATGCCGAGGGCGTGCGCCGTCGTGATGACGTCCACCCACTGGTCGACGGTGATCCGGCCGCGCGCGATGACGTCCCGGATCTCCTGGTCGAGGATCTCCGCCGAGGTTCCCGGCAGCGTGCCGAGCCCCGCGTCCTTCAGCTCGGCGAGGTACTCCCGGATCGGGAGCCCCGAGCGCACCGAGCCGTACAGGACCTCCTCCGGCGAGAACGCGTGGACGTGGATGTCGGGCAGCGCGGTCTTGATCGCCCGCGTGAGGTCGATGTAGTAACGGCCGTCGAGCTTCGGCGGCAGCCCCGCCTGGATGCACACCTCGGTGGCGCCGAGGTCCCACGCCTCCCGGGCGCGGCGGACGACCTCGGCGACGGGCAGGAAGTAGCCCTCCTCCTCGCGATGATCGCGGCTGAACGCGCAGAACGTGCAGTGCTTGATGCACACGTTGGTGAAGTTCACGTTCCGGTTGACGACGAAGGTGACCACGTCGCCGACCTGCCGGCGCCGGAGCTCGTCGGCGACGAGCGTGAGCGCGTGCAGGTCGCGCCCGCGCGCGCCCGCGAGGGCGATGCCCTCGTCGATGGACACCTCGCCCTCGTCCAGCGCGCGCGCGAGGATGCGCCGGGTGGCGCGGGAGACGCGATCGAGAGACACGAGGAGGCTACCAGCGTCGCCAGTGTTCATGCGAGTCCTCGACGAGGCCGCGTGCGTCCAGCCACGCCGCGACACGCGGGCGCAGCGCTTCGTCCACGAACTCCGGGCGCGTCGCGAACTCGGGATAGATCGCGAGGCGCTCGCGCAGGACGAAACCCTGGCTCTCGGTCGCTCGGCGCAGTTCCGGGATCAGCGGCCACGGCTTCTCTGGGTTGATGTGATCGAGCGTGAGCGGCGAGATGCCGCCCCAGTCGTTGAGCCCCGCCGCGAGCAGCCGCGGATAGACCTCGGGCGAGAGGTTCGGCGGAGCCTGGAGGTTGACGCCGGGCCCGAGCAGGAGCCGCGCGACCGCGAGGGTCCGGAGCAGATCCTCGAGCGAGGGCTCGGGGTGGTCCCGCATCGGGATGCGCGGCTTGGCCCGGAAGTTCTGGACGATCACCTCCTGCACGTGGCCGTAGCGCTCGTGCAGGTCACGGATCGCGGCGAGCGTGTCGACCCGCTCGCGCGGTGTCTCGCCGATGCCGATGAGGATCCCCGTGGTGAACGGGATCGCGAGCTTGCCGGCGAGCTCGAGCGTCCGGAGCCGCCGCGCGGGCACCTTGTCGGGTGCCTGGTCGTGGGCCATGCCGCGGCCGAGCAGCCGCTCGGAGACCGTCTCCAGCATGAGCCCCATGCTCACGGTGACCTCGCGCAGCGCGGCCAGGTCGCGCTCGGTCATCAGGCCGGGGTTGGCGTGCGGCAGGAGCGGCGACTCCGCCAGCACGCGCGCGCAGACGGCGCGGAGGTAGCCGAGCGTGGTGCGATGGCCGTGCCGCCGCAGCATCTCACGGTGCTCGGCGAAGCGCGCCTCGGGCTTGTCCCCGAGCGAGAACAGCGCCTCCTTGGCGCCGAGCCGCCCACCCGCCTGCGCGAGGGCCACGACCTCGTCGGGCGTGAGCGTGCGCGCGCCGGGCTCGCCCGGATCGCGCCGGAAGGTGCAGTAGCCGCAGTCGTCGCGGCAGAGCGTGGTGAGGGGCACGAAGACCTTGGCCGAGAAGGTCACGGTACGGCCGCGGCCGCGGTCGCGCACCTCGCCGGCGCGCGCGCAGAGCTGGGCGAGGCCCTCGGGCGGCGTCTCGATCAGCGCGCACGCCTCCGCGTGCGAGATCACGCCCGCCTCCGCGGGAGCCGCGCGCGCACGGCCTCGGCGAAGCGCTCCATGTTCGCCAGCACGGCCCGCAGGTCCGGCACGGTCGGATCGAAGACGAAGTGGCTGACGCCGACCGCCGCGTAGCGGCGGACGTCCTCCGTGACCTCGGCGGCCGTGCCCTGGAAGAGCGGGCGCTCGCCGGCCGCGGCCTTCGCGCGCGGGCTTCGCACCTGCATCGGGCAGCGGAGCGTCAGCGTGATCGCCCGCGGGTCGCGGCCCGCCGCGAGCGCCGCGTGGTGGATCCGCTTCACCTTCTCCGCGTACTCGTCGGGAAGGAGGAGCGCCGGGGCGCGCAGGCCGATCGGGTGCCAGGCGTCGCCGAGCGTGCCGGCGCGCCGGCACGCGGCGTCGGTGTGGCCGCCGATCCAGATCGGGATGCCGCCGCGCTGCGCGGGCTTGGGCAGGGCGTGGACGTCGCGGACCGTGTAGTGGCGGCCCTCGAACGTCACGGGATCCGCGGTCCAGCAGAGCCGCATGAGCCGCAGGTACTCGTCGGTCACGGCGCCGCGCGCCTCGAACGGCGGCGCGCCGAGCGCCTCGAACTCCTCGCGCAGCCACCCGACGCCGGCGCCGAGGATCACCCGCCCGCGCGAGAGCTGGTCGATCGTGGCGAGCGTCTTCGCGGTGACGAGCGGGTTGCGGTAGGGGACGACGAGTACGCTCGTGCCGAGGCGGATCCGCCGGGTCGCGTGCGCGAGCGCGCCCAGCATCGCGAGCGGCTCGAGGTAGTCCTGCGCGGCGCCGCCCGCGAGCCGGCCCGTCGGCGAATAGGGGTACCGCGAGCCCGCCATGGAAACCGGCAGCACGACGTGGTCGGTGACGAAGACAGAGTCGTAGCGGAGCGCCTCCGCGCGCTCGGCGAGACGTATCACGAGGTCCGGCCGCGCGAGCGGCCCGCGGCCTGGAAGCGCGAACCCGAACTTCAACGACGTTCCTCCGGGAGAGTGTGGAACGCTCCGACGGCGCCGGCGCCTATGGTATCACTAAGCAGGTATGCAATCCTTCGACGTCGTCGTGGTGGGCGCGGGCCACGCGGGCTGCGAAGCCGCGCTCGCGGCCGCGCGCATGGGCTGCCGCACGCTCCTGCTCACGATGCGCCTCGACGCGATCGGGCAGATGTCGTGCAACCCCGCCGTCGGGGGCACCGCGAAGGGGCACCTGGTGCGCGAGATCGACGCCCTCGGCGGCGAGATGGGCCGCAACACCGACCGCGCCGCGATCCAGCTCAAGACGCTCAACGCCTCGCGCGGCCCCGCGGTGCGCTCGACGCGGGCGCAGTGCGACCGCGTGCGCTACCGCGCGGCGATGAAGCGGACGGTCGAGACCGAGCCCCGGCTCGAGGTCCGGCAGGGCCAGGCGGTCCGCTTCGTGCTCGCCGGTGGGCGCGTCGCCGGCGTCGAGGACCGGCTGGGCGTCCGCTGCGGCGCGCGCGCGGTCGTGGTCACCGCGGGCACGTTCCTGCGCGGCCTGATCCACGTGGGCCTGGCGCGCGAGAGCGCCGGCCGCATGGGCGAGCTCGCGGCGGTGGACCTCTCCGACGCGCTCCGCGACCTCGGCCTGCGGCTGGGCCGCCTCAAGACCGGCACCTCGCCGCGGCTCCGCCGCGCGACGATCGACTTCGCCGGGCTCGACGCGCAGTGGGGCGACGAGGTGCCGCGGCCGTTCCACTGGGCGACGCGGCGCCTCCCGCTCCCGCAGGTCGCGTGCCATCTGACGTACACCACGCCGGAGACGCACGCGATCATCCGCGCGAACCTGGACCGGTCGCCTCTGTACTCCGGCGTCATCGCCGCCCCCGGCGTGCGCTCCTGCCCGTCGATCGAGGACAAGGTGATGCGCTTCGCCGACCGCGAGCGGCACCAGGTCGTGCTCGAGCCCGACGGCCTCGAGACCGAGGAGGTCTACGCCAACGGGATCTCGACGAGCCTGCCCGTGGACGTCCAGGAGCGGCTCGTGCGCTCGATCCCCGGCCTCGGGCGCGCGGAGATCATGCGGCCCGGCTACGCGATCGAGTACGACTTCGTGGATCCGACGCAGCTCGCGCCGACGCTCGAGAGCCGCGACGTGCCCGGCCTGTGGCTGGCCGGCCAGGTGAACGGGACGACCGGCTACGAGGAGGCGGCGGCGCTCGGGCTCTGGGCGGGGATCAACGCCGCGTGCGCCGCGCGCGATCGGGAACCGTTCCTGCCGGACCGCTCGGAGGCCTACATGGCGGTCCTCGTCGACGATCTCGTGACCAAGGGGACGCTCGAGCCGTACCGGATGTTCACCTCGCGCGCCGAGTACCGGCTGCTGCTGCGCGAGGACAACGCCGACCTCCGGCTCGTCCCGCGGGGGCACCGGCTCGGGCTCGTCTCGCGCGCGCGCCTGGAGGCCGTCGAGGCGCGGCGCGCGCGGACCACCGAAGAGCTGGCGCGGCTCCGCACGGCGCGCGTGGCCGGCGTGCCGCTGCTCCAGCTCCTCCGGCGGCCCGACGTGACGTACGCCGACCTCGGGCGCCTCGACCCGGCGACGCGCGTGGACGACGAGGTCGCGCGACAGGTCGAGGTCGCGGCCAAGTACGAGGGCTACATCCGCCGCATGCTGGACGAGATCGAGCGCTTCAAGCGCGAGGAGACGCGTCTGATCCCCGCGGAGCTCGACTACGCCACCGTGCCCGGGCTGTCCACCGAGATCCGGGAGCGGCTCGCGCGCGCGCGGCCGCGCTCGCTCGGTCAGGCCTCGCGTGTGCCCGGCGTGACGCCGGCGGCGGTCGCGATCGTGGCGGTGTGGTGCCACCGGCTCGAGCGGGTCGCCGCCGCCCGGTGAGCCGCCAGGGGCCGCCGTCGACGCTCCGCGCGTGGGCGATGTGGTCCTTGCCCGCGCTCCTCTTCCTCGTGGCGTTCTTCCATCGCGGCGCGCCGAGCATCATCGCGAAGGACCTCATGCAGGAGTTCGGCGTCACGGGCGCGGTCGTCGGGCTCCTGTCGGCGACCTACTTCTACGCGTACGCGGCGCTGATGATCCCGGCGGGCCTGCTGATCGACGGCCTCGGCGTGCGCCGCGTCGTGGCCGCGGGCGGCGTCGTGATGGGCCTCGGCGCGATCGCGATGGCGCTCGCCACGGGCGAGCGCCTGCTGTTCGTCGGCCGCTTCGGCGTCGGCCTCGGCGCCTCGGTGACTTTCATCGGCGCCCTCAAGGTCGCGGCGACCTGGTTCCCGCCCTCCCGCTTCGGCTTCCTCTCCGCCGTGACGGCGACGATCGGCATCCTCGGCGCCCTCATGTCGACGGCGCCGCTGGCGTTCCTCGTGGCGCGCGCGGGCTGGCGCGGCGCGCTCTGGGTCGTCGGGGGCGGCACGCTCGCCGCCTCGGCGCTCTGCTTCACGGTGGTGCGCGACCGGCCCGACGCGGGTTCGGGCGGCGCCGGCGGCGGCGTGCTGGCCGGGATGCTCGCCGTGCTCCGGAACCGGCACACGTGGCCGCCGTTCCTCGCGTTCTTCTGCCTCTACGCGGCCGCCGGCAACCTGTTCCTCTGGGTGGTGCCGTACCTGCGCGACGTCTACGGCCTCTCGGCCCGCGACGCGGCGCTGGTCGCGACGGCGCCGTCGTTCGCCCTGCTCGTGTCCGGGCCCCTCACCGGATTCCTCTCCGACCAGGTGTGGAAAAGGCGGAAGCTCCCGTACACGCTGCTCGCCTCGGGCTACGGCGCCCTGTGGGTCGCCCTGGCCGCGACGCTCGGGGTGCTGCCGCTCTGGGCGGTCTACGCGCTCTTCTTCGGCATGGGCCTGGTCGGCGGCGCGTTCGTGCTCACCTGGCCGATCGGCCGGGAGGTGAACCCGCCGCACCTGGCCGGCATCGCCGTCGCCGTGGTGAATCTCGGCGGCTTCCTGGGCGCGGCGCTCACGCAGGGACCGATCGGCGCGGTCCTCGACGCGCGCTGGGCCGGGGCGATGGCGGCGGGGGCGCGCGTCTATCCGGTGGACGCCTATCGCGCCGCCTTCGCCGTGTGCGCGGCGCTCGCGCTGGGCGCGGCGCTGCTCTCGCTGCTCCTGCGCGAGACGCGTGGTCGCAACGTCTGGGAGGATCTCCGCGCCCCGT
>MGCE01000165.1:6550-6722 GCA_001790315.1 Candidatus Rokubacteria bacterium RIFCSPLOWO2_02_FULL_72_37
TCACGGGCCTCTTCCACGCCGGCGCCATCGTCGCCTTCGCCGACGAGACCGCGACGGCCGCGGCCATGTGGGCGACCAACCCGAGCGGGGAGCTCCGGCCGGAGCTTTTCCCTTTGACGTTGCAGCTTTCCGTGAACTTGATCAGGAACACGAATCGGGGCACTCTGACGGC
>MGCE01000165.1:6734-9110 GCA_001790315.1 Candidatus Rokubacteria bacterium RIFCSPLOWO2_02_FULL_72_37
GAGCTTTTCCCTTTGACATTACGGCTTTCCGTGACCTTGATCAGGAACACGAATCGGGGCACTCTGACGGCGGAGGTCGACGCGCTGGACGTGAGCGGGGGATGCGGCTCGCCTCGAAGATCTTCCTGACCTCGGCGCTCGTCATCGTGGTGCTCGGCGCGGTGGGCGCGCTCTCGCTGCGAGCCGTCGACCGCCTCGTCGACGTCAACCGCGACATCGCGACCCGCGCCGTCCCCGCGATGCAGGCCGCGGTCGCCGCGCGCGAGACCGTGCCGACGCTCGTGCGCCTCGAGGCCCGGCTCCTCGTGCTCCGCGACGCGCGCTACGAGAGCCTCTGGGACGGCCAGGCCACCCGCGTCCAGCAGGAGCTCGAGCGCCTGAGCGACGCCGTCGCGAGCGAGCAGGAGGTCCTGCACCTCGCCGAGGTCTCGGACGCCTTCGAGCGCTACGGCCAGGCGGTCCGGGAGGTGCGGCGGCTCCTCGCGGACGCCCAGACCGACCGGGCCGTCGCGCTCTCGGAG
Organism: Candidatus Rokubacteria bacterium RIFCSPLOWO2_02_FULL_72_37; assembly: GCA_001790315.1. Lineage (GTDB taxonomy): Bacteria > Methylomirabilota > Methylomirabilia > Rokubacteriales > CSP1-6 > GWA2-73-35. Next base: position 7,256 of record MGCE01000165.1, read on the forward strand.
GGCGAGGCGCGCGCCCAGGCCGAGCGCATGGAGATGGAGCTCGACGCGCTCGCGCACGCGACCCGTGCGTGGGTGCTCGCGGCCCAGGCGGAGGCGGCGCAGCTCGAGGCGCGCACGTGGACGGGCGTGCTGCTGGCGCTCGCCGCCGCGGTGGGTCTGGCGCTGCTCGCGACGGGCGTGGTCGCCTACGGGATGACCCGCTCGCTGCAGACGCTCTCGGCCGCCACCGCCGCCGTCGCGGCGGGCTCGTGGGAGGCGCCGATCGCCGTCGAGAGCCGCGACGAGATCGGCCGGCTGGCGGAGTCGTTCAACACGATGGCGGGCCGGCTCCGGCGCATGGAGGAGACCAAGAAGGAGTTCTTCGCCACGGTGTCGCACGAGCTGCGCTCGCCACTCACGTCCATTCGCGGCGCGGTCGATCTCCTGCGCGAGCGCGTGCCGGGTCCGCTCACGGCGAACCAGGGCAAGCTGGTGGACATCGTCGGGCAGAGCGCCGACCGGCTGTTGCGGCTCGTCAACCAGATCCTCGAGGTTTCGCGCCTGCGCGCGGGCCTGATGCCGCTCGCGCGCGCCCCCGTGGACCTCGACCGGGTGCTCACCGCCGCCCTGAACGAGCTCCGCCTCCAGGCGGACGAGGCGCGCGTCCGCCTGGAGTGCGAGCGGGTGGGGGCCGACTTCACGATCACGGGCGACGTCGACCGGCTCCACCAGGTCGTCGTCAACCTCGGGGCCAACGCGATCCGCTTCACGCCGGCCGGGGGGCGCGTCGTCGCGCGCCTCGTCGACGCGGGCGCCGAGGTCGAGCTCCAGGTGGAGGACACGGGCGTCGGCATCCCGCAGGACGCCCTGCCCTTCGTGTTCGACGCCTACCGGCAGGCCCACGCCGGGCGCGGCGGGACCGGCCTCGGGCTGGCCGTCGTCCAGGGCGTGGCCAGCGCCCACGGCGGCCGCGTCACCGTGGAGTCGCAGGAAGGCAAGGGGAGCCGCTTCACGGTGCTCCTGCCGCGCGCATGACCCGTCTGCTCCGCGTGGCCTGGCTCGCGCTCGCGCTCGGCGGGTGCGCCCTGCTGGACGTCGTGCGGCCCCCCGCGATAGAGCTCGCGCGCGCCGACGACCTCGCCGCGAGCGGCGACTACGTCGCCGCGGTCGCCGCCTACGACGACTACCTCGCGCGGCACGCCGCCGCGCGCGAGGCGCCGCGCGCCCGGGCGAGTCGCGACACCCTCGCCGCCGTGCTGGCCGCGCGCGCCGAGGTGGCGCGCCTCCGGGAGGAGCTGGCGCAGCTCCAGACGGCGCTCGCCGGGCGCGAGGCGGACCTTGCGCGCCTCCGACAGGATCTGGCGCGCCGCGAGGCGGAGCTCGAGCAGCTCAAGCAGATCGACGAGCGGACGATGCGGCGGCGCCGATGAAGCGACGGGTGCTCGTGGTCGACGACGACCGGTCGATCCTCGACGTGCTCGCGATGCGGCTCGAGGCGATGGGGTTCGAGGTCGCCGCCACCACCGACCCGGCGGCCGCGCTCGCCGCGATCGACGCCGGCCGGTTCGACCTCGCGCTCGTCGACCTGCGGCTCGGGCCGGACGACGGCGTCGAGGCGATGGAGGCGCTCCACGCGCGGCAGTCGCATCTGCCCGTCCTCATCATGACCGCGCACGGCACGATCGAGACCGCCGTGGAGGCCGTCCGGCGGGGCGCCTTCGACTACCTCACGAAGCCGTTCGCGCCGGACGAGCTCCGGGCCAAGGTCGGCCGCGCGCTCGCGACGCGCCGCTGGACGCGCGACCGCGAGCTCCTGCTGACGCTCGGCCAGACGCTCGCCTCCACCGGGGTCATGACGCGGGTCCTCGACGCGGTG
>MGCE01000166.1:0-3033 GCA_001790315.1 Candidatus Rokubacteria bacterium RIFCSPLOWO2_02_FULL_72_37
GAGAGCACCTCGCCGTCGGCGGTGACCAGGCCACCCGCCGTCGTGGTTCCTCCGACGTCCACTCCGATCAGCACGCGCACGAGACCGCCCGCCATGATCGCCCTCCCATCTGCAGATCGTGGCAAGAGACATGCCATGCACAAGGCCTAGAAATCCGGTACGAACGACCCTGCGCCGCAAGGTCACCTTGCAGATCCAGCGCCCGCCACGGGCGGAAAGTGGCGCGACGACGGCAGGCTTTGCCCGTGCAAGCCGGGCTTGCGCACCGGGGGCCGCGGACGCGCAAGGCGGGATGTCGCCCCTGTACACTGGCGCCGTGGATCTCGCGGAGCTCGACTACGACCTGCCGCCGGCGCTGATCGCCCAGGCGCCCGCGCCGTCGCGGGACGCGTCGCGGCTCTTGCTGATCGACCGCGCCCGGCAGACGTTCGAGGATCGCGTCTTCGCCGACCTGCCGGAGGTCCTGCGTCCGGGCGATTGCCTGGTCGTCAACGACTCACGGGTGATTCCGGCGCGTGTCCGGGCGCGCGATGCGGACGGGCGCGCGATCGAGCTGCTCTTCTTCGAGCGGGAGGACGACCGGCGCTGGTGGGCGCTCGTGCGCCCCGGGCGCCGGTGCCGGCCGGGCGCTGAGCTCGTCGCGGGCTCGGCGCGTCTCTCCGTCGTCGGCGCGGCCGCGGACGGCCCGCGGCTCGTCGAGCGGCTCGACGGGACGATCGAAGATCTATTGGCGACGGACGGCCTGCCGCCGCTGCCGCCCTACATCGCGCACTTCGTCGCGCCGACCGCGGAGGACCGCGAGCGCTACCAGACCGTGTACGCCGAGCCGCCGGGCTCGGTCGCCGCGCCGACCGCGGGCCTGCACTTCACCGAGGCGCTCCTCGGGCGCCTCGGCGCCTGCGGGATCGAGGTCCACCGGCTCACGCTCCACGTCGGGCCCGCGACGTTCCGCCCGATCACGGCGCCGCGCGTCGAGGACCACGTGCTGGCGCCCGAGCGCATGCTGGTCCCGTCGGCGACCGCCGACGCGGTGAACCGCGCGCGGGCCGAGGGGCGGCGCGTGGTGGCCGTCGGCACCACGACCACGCGCGCCCTGGAGAGCGCGACCGGGCCCGACGGGCGCGTCACGCCGGGCGCGCGCGCCGCCGGCGCGTACATCGTCCCCGGCCACCGCTTCCGCGTCGTGGACGCGCTCCTCACCAACTTCCACCTGCCGCGCTCGTCGCTCCTGGTGCTGGTCTCCGCGTTCGCGGGGCGGGAGCTGGTCTTGAAGGCGTATCGGCACGCGATCGGCGCGGGCTACCGCTTCTACTCCTACGGCGACGCGACGTTGATCGTATGACCTTCGAGCTCCTCGCGACCGACGGCGCCGCCCGCGCGGGCCGGCTCGCAACCGCCCACGGCGTCGTCGACACGCCGGTGTTCATGCCGGTCGGCACGCGCGGCGCGGTGAAGAGCCTCTCGCCCGACGACCTCCGCGATGCCGGGGCGCAGATCGTGCTCGGGAACACCTACCACCTCCTGCTCAGGCCCGGCCACGAGGTGATCCGTGAGCTGGGCGGCTTGCACCGGTTCATGGGGTGGGAGGGGGCGCTCCTCACGGACTCCGGGGGATTCCAGGTGTGGAGCCTCGCGAAACTCAGGAAGATCACCGCCGACGGCGTCGAGTTCCGCTCGCCGGTCGACGGAGCGGCCCACTTCCTCTCGCCGGAGCTCGCGATCGAGATCCAGCACGCGCTCGGCGCCGACGTCATCCACCCGCTCGACGAGTGCCTCGGCCATCCGGCCACGCGTGCCGACGCGGAGCGCTCGCTCGCGCTCACCCTCGCGTGGGCGGCGCGCTCGCAGGCCGCCCATCGCGCGCGGGGCGTGGGCCGGCAGGCGCTCTTCGGAATCGTCCAGGGCGGGACCGACGAGAGCCTCCGCCGACGGGCGGTGGCCGAGACGGTCGCGCTCGGCTTCGAGGGGTACGCGATCGGCGGCATGGCGGTGGGCGAGCCGAAGCCGGCGATGTACGAGACGATCGAGCTCGTTGCCGGGCTCCTGCCGGCCGGCCGCCCGCGCTACCTCATGGGAGTGGGCAAGCCCGAAGACCTGGTCGAGGCGATCGCACGCGGTGTGGACATGTTCGACTGCGTGCTGCCCACGCGCAACGCCCGCAACGGCCAGTGCTTCACCTGGGACGGACCGGTCGTGATCAAGCACGCGCGCTTCGCGCGCGATCCCGCGCCCCTCGACGGCGAGTGCGCCTGCTATGCGTGCCGGCGCTTCTCGCGCGCGTACCTGCGGCACCTGTTCATGTCGGACGAGCTGCTCGCGTACCGTCTCCTGTCGCTGCACAACGTGCATTTCTTCGTCGGCCTCGTGCGTGCGATGCGGATGGCGATCGCGGCGCGCGCGTTTGGGGCATTCAAGGCTCGGTTTTTTTCTCGATATGCAGTATCATCCGTGGATGCCTCGCGCGACCGCTAGCCTCGGAGGTTGATGCTCGATGGGCGCCCCCTGGATCGCTGATCTCGCATACGCCGCTTCGTCGCCGCCGGGCGGTGCCGGCGGGTCCGGAGCCATGGTGACGCAGCTCCTGTTCTTCGCCGCGATCTTCGCCGTCTTTTACTTCCTGCTGATCCGCCCGCAGCAGAAGCAGAAGCGCGAACGTGAGCGGATGCTCACGGCGCTCAAGAAGGGCGACCGGGTCGTGACCTCGAGCGGGCTTCACGGGACGGTCACCGGACTCGACGAGCACAAGGTCGTGCTGCGCGTGGCCGACCAGGTGCGGCTCGAGTTCGACCGGGGGGCCATCGGGCGGGTGGTGGAGGCGCAAGGCGAGAAGAATGCCTAGACGCCTCTGGGCCCGCGTCGCGATCGTCGCGGTCGTCGTTGTCGTCGCCGCCTGGTATCTCTATCCGCCGAAGAAGACGGTCAACCTGGGCCTCGACCTGCAGGGCGGCATCCACCTCGTGCTCGGTGTCGAGGCCGAGAAGCACGTCCTCACGCAGACCGAGCGCGCGGCCGAGGACCTCAAGAACGCGCTCG
>MGCE01000166.1:3040-6362 GCA_001790315.1 Candidatus Rokubacteria bacterium RIFCSPLOWO2_02_FULL_72_37
AAGCACGTCCTCACGCAGACCGAGCGCGCGGCCGAGGACCTCAAGAACGCGCTCGAACGCAAGGGCATCGGGGTGAAGCGCATCACGCGCGAGGGCGACCGGACGATCGCCGTCGAGCTGACCGGCCCGCAGGCGTGGAACGACGCCCTCACCGTCGCCGCGGAGTTCGGTCGCTTCGAGCGCCAGGACGAGGACCAGGCCGCCGGCCGCTTCCGGCTGGTGATGAGCGAGCGCCTGGTGAGCCAGCTCCGAGAGGACGCCGTCCGGCAGGGGCTCGAGACGATCCGCAACCGCGTGGACCAGTTCGGGGTCGCCGAGCCGACCATCACGCGGACGGGGACCGACCGGATCCTCATCCAGCTCCCCGGCGTCCAGGACGTCGAGCGGGCGAAGGCGCTCATCGGCAAGACGGCGCTGCTCGAGTTCAAGCTGCTCGACGAGCGGACACCCGTCGAGCAGGCGCTGGCCGGCCAGCTCCCGGAGACCTCGGAGGTCCTCTACCAGCGGCGCGTGGACGCGGAGACCAAGGCCGAGCGCAAGATCCCGTACGTCGTGCAGAAGCGGACGCTCCTGACCGGCGCCGAGCTGACGCGCGCCGAGGTCCAGGCCGACCCGAACTCGCCGGGCAACTGGCAGGTCTCGATCGAGTTCAACGCGACGGGCACGCGGATCTTCGGGGAGGTGACGGAGCAGAACGTCGGCCGGCACCTCGCGATCATCCTCGACGGCAGCGTGTACTCCGCGCCGCGCATCAACGAGCGCATCCCCGGCGGCCGGGCGGTCATCACCGGGCAGTTCACGGTGGAGGAGGCGCGCGACCTCGCCATCGTCCTGCGAGCGGGCGCCCTGCCGGCGCCGGTCACGATCCTCGAGGAGCGAACGGTCGGCCCTTCGCTCGGCGCCGACTCGATCCGGCAGGGCCTCATCGCGATCGCGGCGTCGGCCGCCGTCGTGTTCGTGTTCATGCTCGTCTACTACCGCCTCTCCGGCCTCATCGCCGACGTCGCGCTCGGGCTGAACCTCTACCTGCTGATCGCGGCGATGGCCGCGTTCGGCGCCACGCTGACCCTGCCGGGGCTCGCCGGTGTGGCGCTGACCGTCGGCATGGCGGTGGACACGAACGTCCTCATCTTCGAGCGGATCCGCGAGGAGCTGCGATTGGGCAAGACGCCGCGCTCGGCGATCGACGCCGGGTTCGCGCGCGCGCTCCGCACGATCATCGACACCCACCTGACCGTCATGGTCACCGCGGCGATCCTCTACAACTTCGGCACCGGGCCCGTGAAGGGATTCGCCGTCTCGCTGTTCGTCGGCCTCGGCGCGAGCCTGTTCACCGCCTACTTCTTCACGCGGCTGCTCTTCGACCTCGTCTACATGGGGCGGCGCAAGGTCGAGGCGGTCTCCATATGATCGAGTTGTTCCACAACCCCAACTGGAACTTCATCGGCCGGCGGAAGTGGGCGTACCTCACCTCGGCCGTGTTCACGCTGCTGAGCCTCGTCTCGCTGGTCGCCGGGGGCGGGCTCCGGTACGACATCGACTTCACCGGGGGGACCCTGCTCCAGGTGCGCTTCCAGGGGACGCCCGGGATCGGGCAGATCCGTGATGGCCTCGCGCAGATCAAGCTCGGGGACTCGATCATCCAGCGCTTCGGCGACGAGCACGAGTACATCATCCGCCTGCCGCTCAAGGAGGTCGGCTCCGAGGAGGTGGCCCGGCGCGTCCAGGGCGCCCTGACCGGGGACCCGTCGCTCGGGAAGTTCGAGATCCGCCGTGTCGAGTTCGTCGGCCCGCAGGTGGGCCGCGACCTCCAGCTCCAGGCCGTGTACGCGGTGATCGCGGGCCTGGCGGGCATCCTGCTCTATATCGCCGTGCGGTTCGACCTCAAGGGCGGCGTCGCCGCGATCGTCGCGGTCTTCCACGACGTGCTCGTCTGTCTCGGCGCCCTCAGCCTCACGAACCGGGAGTTCTCGCTCCCGGTGCTCGCGGCGCTGCTGACGGTCATCGGCTACTCGGTCAACGACACGATCGTCGCCTACGACCGGCTCCGCGAGAACCGCGGCAAGTTCGTGCCGAAGGGAAAGACCTTCGCGGAGCAGATGAACGACGCGGTCAACCAGACCCTCTCCCGCACGGTGCTCACGGCGCTCACGACGTTCTTCTCCGCCGGGGTGCTGCTCTTCTTCGGGGGCAGGACGCTCGAGGACTTCGCCTTCGTCCTCTTCGTCGGCGTGATCACGGGCACGTACTCGACCGTCTACATCGCCGCGTCCATCGTCGTGGACTGGACGCGTCACATGGAGGGGCGGCTCCGGCGCGGCAAAAAAGCCGTGGCGAAAGCCTGAAGTGCGCGTAAAATCATATGTTTAAGCAGGGGTTTTCGCCACGTGACGCAACTGCAGACGCTGCTGGAGGAGATTCCGAAGTACCAGCCGGGCGCTGACCTGGCGCTGCTGACGCGCGCCTACGACTTCTCGGCCGCCTCGCACAAGGGCCAGCAGCGCGCGTCGGGCGAGCCGTATCTGTCCCACCCCCTCGAGGTCGCCCACCTGCTCGTCGACTTCAAGATGGACGTCACCACCGTGACCGCCGGGCTCCTGCACGACGTCCTGGAGGACACCGAGGCGACGAAGCCGGAGCTCGAGCGCGAGTTCGGCGGCGAGATCGCCGAGCTGGTCGACGGCGTCACGAAGATCGGCAAGCTCGCATTCTCCTCCCGCGAGGAGCGGCAAGCCGAGAACTTCCGCAAGATGCTGGTTGCGATGGCACGCGACCTGCGCGTGCTCATGATCAAGCTGGCCGACCGCCTGCACAACATGCGCACGCTCGACTACCTGCCGCCGGATAGAGCCCGGAAGATCGCGCAGGAAACCCTGGATATCTACGCCCCGCTGGGCCACCGGCTCGGCATGGCGAAGGTCAAGGCGGAGCTCGAGGACCTCGCGCTCCGGACGCTCCAGCCCGAGGCGTACATCGACCTCCAGAAGCGGGTGGCCAAGCGGCGGCTCGAGCGCGAGGCCGACATCAATCAGGTCATCGCGATCCTCGAGCGCAAGCTGTCGGAGGTCGGCATCGAGGCGAAGATCCGCGGACGACCCAAGCACTTCTACTCGATCTGGAAGAAGATGCACGAGCAGGGACGCGAGTTCGACGAGATCTACGACCTCACGGCGGTCCGCGTCATCACGACCTCCGTGCGCGACTGCTACGGCGCGCTCGGCGTGATCCACTCGCTCTGGAAGCCCGTGCCCGGCCGGTTCAAGGACTTCATCGCGATGCCCAAGGTCAACATGTACCAGTCGCTCCACACGACGGTCATCGG
>MGCE01000167.1:0-2780 GCA_001790315.1 Candidatus Rokubacteria bacterium RIFCSPLOWO2_02_FULL_72_37
AGCATCGTCTACCTCGAAGACGTCACGGTGAACTACGACGGCTTCAAGGCGCTCCACCACCTCAACTTCTTCATGGACCGGCGCGAGCTGCGCGTGGTGATCGGGCCGAACGGCGCGGGCAAGACCACCCTGCTCGACGTCGTTTCCGGCCGCGTCAAGCCGGAGAGCGGCCGCGTGATCTTCGGCCACCACACCGACCTGCTGCATCTGCGCGAGAACGAGATCGCCCAGCTCGGGATCGGCCGGAAGTTCCAGACGCCGTCGGTGTTCGTGAACCTCACGGTGTGGGACAACGTCGAGCTGTCGCTCCGCCGGGCGAGCAAGGGCGTGTTCGCGGCGCTCCGGCAGCCGGACCTCGCGGACGAGCGGGCGCGGATCGCCGCGACGCTCGAGACGGTGGCGCTCGCCGGCAAGGCCGGCGCCCCCGCGGGGGCGCTGTCGCACGGCGAGAAGCAGTGGCTCGAGATCGGGATGGTCATCGCCCAGGACCCGGAGCTCCTGCTGGTGGACGAGCCGGTGGCCGGCATGACCGAGGAGGAGACGGCGCGCACCGGGGCGCTGCTCGAGCGGATCGCCGCGGACCGCTCGGTGCTCGTCATCGAGCACGACATGGAGTTCGTGCGGCAGATCGCCCGGAAGGTGACGGTCCTCCACCAGGGGGCGGTGCTCTGCGAGGGGCCGGTCGAGCAGGTGCAGGGCGACCCGCGGGTGCTCGAGGTGTACCTGGGGCGACGGCGCGAGGCGGCCGATGCTGTCCATTGACGCGCTCGACGTCGCCTACGGCGAGTCGCAGGTGCTCTGGGCCGTGGACCTCGAGGTCGCCGCGGGCGAGATCGTGTGCCTCATGGGGCGCAACGGTGTCGGCAAGACCACGCTGCTCAAGACGGCGATGGGGCTCCTGCCGGCGCGGGGCGGCCGCGTGACCCTCGACGGCGCCGACGTCACCGGGTGGTCGCCCGACCGGCGTGCCCGCGCGGGCATCGGGTACGTCCCGCAGGGCCGCGAGATCTTCCCGCACCTGACCGTGGCGGAGAACCTCCGGATGGCGCTGCTCGGCTGCGGGCGGGCGCGCGGCATCGAGGAGCCGCTCGACCTCTTCCCGGCGCTCCGCCCGCTGCTCGGCCGCAAGGGCGGCGTGCTCTCGGGCGGCGAGCAGCAGATGCTCGCGATCGCCCGCGCGCTCCTGACGCGGCCGAAGCTCCTCATGCTCGACGAGCCGACGGAGGGGATCCAGCCCTCGATCATCCTCGAGATCGAGGAGGCGCTGCGCCGCATCAAGCGGGAGCTGGGGCTCGCCGTGCTGCTGGTCGAGCAGTACCTCGACTTCGCCGAGCGGCTCGCCGACCGCTACGTGATCATGGCCAAGGGCGCGGTCGTCGCCTCCAGCGCGACGCAGGACCTCCACCCCGAGACGGTGCGCCGGCACCTGGCGGTCTGACGATGCACCTGACCCCGCGCGAGCAGGAGAAGCTCCTGATCTTCACCGCCGCCGAGGTCGCGCGCCGCCGGCGCGCCCGCGGCCTCACGCTGAATCATCCGGAGGCGCTCGCGCTCATCACCGCGGAGATCCTCGAGGGCATCCGCGACGGGCGCACGGTCTCCGAGCTGATGGCGTCGGGCCTCGCGATCCTCTCGCGCGCCGACGTGATGGAGGGCGTGCCCGAGATGCTCGACGAGATCCAGGTCGAGGGCACGTTCCCCGACGGCACCAAGCTCGTCACCATCCACCGGCCGATCCGATAGTGTCGCCGACACGCGGGCGGCGGGGCCGGCGGGGGCGTGCGGCAGGGGTCGCGGGACCACGCGGTGGGCGTCCGCTGCCCCTGAGCGGCTGGGCTCCAGCGGGGCGCGCGGGGTCCGCGTTACCGTGGGAGGGGACGGGTCCCGCTGACCCCTGCCGCACGCCCCCGCCGGCCCCGGGCCCGCGTGCGGCGGTCGCGGGACCACGCGGGGGGCGTCCGCTGGCCCTGAGCGGCTGGGCTCGCAACGTCGTGCGGGGAGGAGGAGCGGCGTGATTCCGGGGGAGTATCTGCTGGGCGAGGGGGACGTGGTCGCGAACGCGGGTCGCCGGACGGTCGAGCTGACGGTGACCAATACCGGGGACCGGCCCATCCAGGTCGGCTCGCACTTCCACTTCTTCGAGGTGAATCGCGCGCTCCGGTTCGAGCGCGCGCTGGCGTTCGGCATGCGCCTCTGCGTGCCCGCGGGCACGGCCGTGCGCTTCGAGCCCGGGGACGAAAAGCGCGTCACGCTCGTGGAGCTGGCGGGCGCGCGGCGCGTCTTCGGCCTGAACGCGCTCGCCCAGGGCGGGACGAAGGACGAAGCGCTGGCGCGGCTCGCCGAGTGGGAGGCGCGGCCGTGAGCCTCCGGATCCCGCGGCGGCAGTACGCGGACCTCTACGGTCCCACCACCGGCGACCGTGTGCGGCTCGCGGACACCGAGCTCCTGATCCGCATCGAGCGCGACCTCACGGTGCCGGGCGAGGAGGCGAAGTTCGGCGGCGGCAAGGTGCTCCGCGACGGCATGGGACAGTCGGCGCGCGCGACGCGCGCGGACGGCGCGCTCGACACGGTCGTGACGAACGCCGTCATCGTCGACCACTGGGGGATCGTCAAGGCCGACATCGGCATCCGCGACGGCCGCATCGCCGGCATCGGCAAGGCCGGCAACCCGGACCTGATGGCCGGCGTCACGGCCGGGATGGTCGTCGGCGCGGGCACCGAGGTGATCGCGGGCGAGGGCCGGATCGTGACGGCCGGCGGGCTCGACACCCACATCCA
>MGCE01000167.1:2804-6041 GCA_001790315.1 Candidatus Rokubacteria bacterium RIFCSPLOWO2_02_FULL_72_37
ACGGAGGCCATCAGCGCGGGCCTGACCACGATGGTCGGCGGCGGCACCGGGCCCGCGACGGGCACCAACGCGACCACGTGCACGCCCGGCGAGTGGAACATCCACCGCATGCTCGAGGCCGCCGAGGCGTTCCCGGTGAACCTGGGCTTCCTCGGCAAGGGCAACGGCTCGGCGCCCGAGCCGCTGCGCGAGCAGGTGCGGGCGGGCGCCATCGGACTCAAGCTCCACGAGGACTGGGGGACCACGCCCGCGGCGATCGACTGCGCCCTCGGCGTCGCCGAGGAGCTGGACGTGCAGGTGGCCATCCACACCGACACGCTCAACGAGGCGGGCTTCGTCGAGGACTCGATCCGCGCGTTCCGGGGGCGGACGATCCACACCTACCACACGGAGGGCGCGGGCGGCGGCCACGCGCCCGACATCATCCGCGTCTGCGGCGAGCCCAACTGCCTGCCCTCGTCCACGAACCCGACGATGCCGTTCACGGTCAACACCATGGACGAGCACCTCGACATGCTGATGGTCTGCCACCACCTGAACCCGTCCATCCCCGAGGACCTCGCGTTCGCGGAGTCGCGGATCCGCGCCGAGACGATCGCGGCGGAGGACGTGCTCCACGACCTCGGGGCGATCAGCATGATGTCCTCGGACTCGCAGGCGATGGGGCGCGTCGGCGAGGTCGTCATCCGCACCTGGCAGACCGCCGACAAGATGAAGCGGCAGCGCGGCCCGCTGCCGAGCGAGACGCCCGGCGACGACAACCGCCGCGTCAAGCGCTACGTCGCGAAGTACACGATCAACCCGGCGATCGCCCACGGCCTGGACGAGCACGTGGGGTCGGTCGAGGTCGGGAAGCTCGCCGACCTCGTGCTCTGGCGCCCCGCGTTCTTCGGCGTCAAGCCCGAGCTGGTCGTGAAGGGGGGGCTCCTCGCGTGGGCGGCGATGGGCGACCCGAACGCGTCCATCCCGACGCCGCAGCCCGTGCTCTACCGGCCGATGTTCGGCGCCTTCGGCCGCGCACGCGCCACGACCGCCGTCACGTTCGTGTCGCGGGCGGCGCTCGACGCCGGCGTCCCGGAGCGCCTGCGCCTCGCCCGCCGCGCCGTCGCCGTCGGCAACTGCCGGCGCATCGGCAAGCGCGACATGGTCCACAACGACGCGCTGCCGCGGATCGAGGTGGACGCGGAGACGTACGAGGTGCGCGCGGACGGCGAGCGCCTCACGTGCGAGCCTGCGCGCGTGCTGCCGATGGCGCAGAGGTATTTTTTGTTTTGAGCGCGCCGGTGATTACCCGGACGCACGTGCACGTGGGGGAGGGCGAGCTGGCGGGGCTCGAACGGGATACGCTCGTGCTCACGGCGGAGGAACGGCGCTGGGGGCGGCGGCGGGTCACGACGCGCGCGGGGCGGGCGCTGGCGCTCGCGCTCCCCACGGGCAGCACGCTCACGCCGGGCGACGTCCTGCACGTCGGCGCGGGCTTCTGCGTCGTCGTCGAGGCGGCGCCCGAGCCTGTGCTGGCCGTCACGCCGCGCTCGCGCGAGGAGGCGCTCCGCGTGGCGTTCGAGGTCGGCAACCGCCACTTCACGCTCGCCCTCGACGGCGAGCGCCTGCTCGTCCCCGACGATCCGGCCATGGAGCAGCTCCTCGGGCGGCTCGGCGTCGTCTTCACGCGCACGCGGGCCGTGTTCGTGCCGGTCGGCGCCGGCCACCGCCATGAGCACTGAGGGCGCGCTGCTGCCGATCTTGCAGTTCGCCGACGGGCTCTTCCCGGCGGGCGGCTTCGCGCACTCGTTCGGGCTCGAGACTTACGCGCAGGAGGGGCGCGTGCGCGATCGCGCGGGGCTCGAGGCGTTCGTCCGGGCCCACCTCGAGCTGGCCGCGGGCCCGTGCGACGCCGTCGCCACGGCGCACGCCGCGCGCCGCGCGGCGGCCGCCGACCTCGCGGGCCTGCTGGCGCTCGACGCCCGGCTCGAGGCGATGAAGTGCGTGCCGGAGCTGCGCGCGGCGAGCCGGCAGATGGGGCGCCAGACGCTCCGCGTCGCCGCCGCGCTCGGCGACGACGCGGTCCTCTCCGCGCTCGCCCGGGCCGTGGACGAGGGCACGGCGCCCGGCCACCACGCGCTCGCCTTCGGCGCGGCGCTCGGGCGCGCGGGCGCCACGCCCGAGGCCGTCGCGGCGGCGTACCTCTACTCGACGGCGACGCTCCTCGTGGGCGCGGGCCTGCGCCTGATCGCGCTCGGGCAGCTCGACGGCCAGCGCGTCCTCGCGGCGCTCGGGCCCCTGGTCACGCGCCTCGCGGCCGACGCGGCGGCGCGCGCCGTCGACGACATGTGGAGCTTCACCCCGGGCCTCGAGCTGGCGAGCCTCCGGCACGCGGCGCTCGAGGCGAGGCTCTTCCGCTCATGACCGCGCCGGCGGTGCCGCGGCCGCTCAAGGTCGGCATCGGCGGGCCCGTGGGCTCCGGCAAGACCGCGCTGACGGAGGCGCTCTGCCTGCGCCTGCGCGCGCACGTCGACATGGCGGTGATCACCAACGACATCTACACGAAGGAGGACGCGGAGTTCCTCGTCCGGCGCGGCGCGCTGCCGGCCGCGCGCGTCGTCGGCGTCGAGACGGGCGGCTGCCCGCACACGGCGATCCGCGAGGACGCCTCGGTCAACCTCGAGGCCGCTCACGCGCTGCTGCAGGCGTTTCCCGACCTCGACCTCCTGCTGATCGAGAGCGGCGGCGACAACCTCGCCGCGACGTTCAGTCCCGAGCTGGTCGACGCGACCATCTACGTGATCGACGTCGCCGAGGGCGAGAAGATCCCGCGCAAGGGCGGCCCGGGCATCACGCGCTCGGACCTCCTCGTGATCAACAAGATCGACCTGGCGCCCCACGTCGGCGCCGACCTGGCCGTCATGGCGCGCGACGCGCGGCGCATGCGCGGCGCCCGGCCGGTCGTGTTCACCAACCTCCGGACGGGCGAGGGCGTCGACGCGATCCTCGCCTGGCTCCGCGACGAGCTCCTCCTCGAGCCCGCGACGCGATAGCCGCAGGTGCGGGCGCGCTTGCCCCGGGCGCCCGATGTGATTACAGTGTAATTACTCGCAGTGACGGCCCGGACGAGGAGGGGAGTCAGTGAAGGCACGGATCGTCAGGATCGGGAATTCTCGAGGTGTTCGTCTTCCCAAAGCGCTGATCGATCAGGCGGACCTTTCCGAGGAAGTCGAGATTCACGCGGAGCCCGGACGC
>MGCE01000168.1:0-5382 GCA_001790315.1 Candidatus Rokubacteria bacterium RIFCSPLOWO2_02_FULL_72_37
CACATCGCGCGCCGCATGGGCGACCCGATCCTCGAACGGGCCGTCGAGTTCGTGCTGGCCGACGAGATCACGCACGTCCGCATGGGCTCGAAATGGCTCGCGCGGCTCACGGAGGGTGACCCGGACCGCCGCCGCCGCGCGATCGAGTTCCAGGAGACGATCGACGAGCGGTTCAACTTGGGCGGGATGCGGCGCGAAGGCGACCACGAAGCGGTGCCCGTTTCGATCGCGACCGACGTGCGACGCCTGGCCGGCTTCACCGAGCAAGAGATCGAGCGGCTGATCAGGACCACGCAGCGGTCGCAGGTCTACTGAACGCTCGTGGCGCACCCGCTCGCTGGGCAGTTCGCGGTGGAGGCTTCCGCGCGGCGGCTGCGCGCCTACCGCTACGTCGTGGAGCGGACGATGCGCGCCCTCGGCGGCTGGATCGCGCTCACGCCCGAGCTCTCGGCCAAGCTCCTCCTCGGCAGACACGTCTGGGATCTCGCCCAGCACTGCGACGCCTTCGGCAGGCGCCTGCCCGAACTGCGCGCGCCGGCCCAGGTCTCCGAGCCCGCGAACGCGGACGTCGTGGCGCTCATGGACGCGCTCGAGGTTCCCGAGGCGCCGGGCGAGACGATCGAGCGCCTCGTCGGTGTCTACGAAGTCCTCAAGCCCCACTTGGTCGCCGTCTACCGCGACCACCTGGCGCGCGCCAACGCCGTCTACGAGCCCCCGACGCGTCTGATTCTCGCACGTTGCATCGAGGACGAAGCGCGCCACGTCGCCGCGGGCGCCGTGATCTTGCGCCATCTCACGGTGACGCCCGAGCTCGCCGAGCGCGCCGTCGATCGTCGTCGCGCGCTCGCGGGCCTGCTCGCTGCCGCGGGCGGCGTCGGTGGCGAGGGGTTACCCGTGCCGCCCGCGCCGGAGCCGGCGGTGCCGGAAGGCGCGGAGGAGGGCCACGAGCTGATCCGGCTCGAGCGCGCGGTCGCGGCCTGGCCGTTTCCGCCAGGTCTCGAGGCGACACTGCGCTCGTTCGGCGACGCGCTCGCTCGCCGCGAGACGGACGGCGTGCGGCGGTGGCTCGCGCCCGATTGCGCATGGGACGCGGCGGCCACCGCGCTGGAGAGCGCCTCGTTCGGCGCGCACCGGGTCGTCGCGCTCGCGCGCGTCGGCGCTCACCGCCTGGTCAAGCAGCGGCTCGACGGCCCCGGTGGCACGGCCGTCGTCCAGAGCCGCTGGGTGGCCGGGGACGGCGGCTGGCGGGCCGTCGCCGTCGAGGTCGTACGGCGCGAACGCGCCTCACCGTCGGGGCGTTGATCCGCACTGTTCTGGTCGCCAACCGGGGAGAGATCGCACGACGGGTGTTTCGTGCGTGCCGACGGCTGAACCTCCGCGCGGTCGCTGTCCACTCCGAGGCCGACGCCGACGCCCTGCACGTGCGTGACGCCGACCAGGCGGTCGCGATCGGACCGGCGCCGGCTCGGGAGAGCTATCTCGATATCGAGCGCATCATCGAGGCGGCGCGCCGGGTGGGCGCGGACGCGGTCCACCCCGGCTACGGTTTCCTCTCGGAGAACTGGCGGTTTGCCGAGGCGTGTCGCCGCGCCGGCCTGGTGTTCGTGGGGCCCTCGGCTGACGCGATCCGCACGATGGGCGACAAGACCGAGGCGCGACGCCTCATGGCCCGGGCCGGGGTGCCGGTCGTGCCGGGGAGCCCGGAGACGGTGGTCGACGTCGGCGAGGCCGAGATGGTCGCGGGCGACATCGGCTATCCGATCATCCTGAAGGCGGCCGCGGGCGGCGGGGGCATCGGGATGGCGCGCGTGACGACGGCGCGCGAGCTGAGGGGCGCCTTCGCCACAGCCGCCCGTCGTGCCCAGGCCGCGTTCGGCCGCGGCGATCTGTACGTCGAGCGCTTTCTCGAGCGGCCGCGGCACGTGGAGGTCCAGGTCTTCGGCGACGCCGCCGGCACGCTCCTGCACCTCGGTGAGCGCGAGTGCTCGCTTCAGCGGCGCCACCAGAAGCTCGTCGAGGAATCGCCGGCGCCTCACCTCCCGCCGGCCACGCGGCAGGGGCTCGTGGCTGCGGCGCTCGCGGGGGCGCGGGCGATCGGCTACGTCAACGCCGGCACGTTCGAGTTCCTCCTGGATGAGGGCGGTGCCTTCTACTTCCTCGAGATGAACACGCGGCTGCAGGTCGAGCACGCGGTCACCGAGGAGGTGACGGGACTCGACCTCGTGGTGGAACAGCTCCGCGTCGCGGCCGGCGAGCGCCTCGCCTGGCGTCAGGTGGACGTCGTCCCGTGCCGGGCGGCGATCGAGTGCCGCGTGTATGCCGAGGATCCGGCGAGGGGCTTCCTGCCGTCGCCGGGGACGATCGAGCGGCTCGAGCTGCCCTCGGGCGAGGGCATCCGTGTCGAGTCCGGCGTGGAGACCGGCAGCGTCGTCTCCGTCCACTACGATCCGTTGCTCTTCAAGCTGGTCGCTGCGGGCGCGACGCGCGCCGAGGCGGTCGGGCGGCTGGCCGCGGCGCTCGAGCGGTGCGTCGTGGAAGGCGTGCACACGACGCTGCCGCTGCTGCGCCGCGTGCTCGCGAGCCCCGAGCTCCACGAGGGCCGGGTGCACACGCAGATGATCGAACAAGGAGCGTTCAATGCCTGACGAGATCAAGGCGCACATCACCGGAGTGGTCTTCCAGATCGCGGCCAAGGCCGGCGACCGGGTGGCCGAGGGCGACGCGGTCATCGTGCTCGAGTCCATGAAGATGGAGATCCCGGTCGAGGCGCCGCGGGACGGCGCGGTGAAGGAGATCCGCGTCCGGGAGGGGCAGACGGTGCAGGAGGGCGACGTCGTCGCCGTCCTCGAGTGAGGAGGCCCACATGGCAGACGTGACGGCGCTCGACCTGATCCGCGGGCTCTACGAGTATCACCGCTGGGCCAACCGCCGGCTCTTCGATGTCGCTGCCGGCCTGGGTGAGGAGGTGGCCGGGCGCGAGGTCGGCGCGCAGTTCAGCTTCCCGACCGTGCGGCGGATGCTGGCCCACATCTACGGCGCCGACTGGGTCTGGCTCGCTCGCTGGAAGGGGACCTCGCCGACGGCGCTGCCGGGCGCCGACATCGCGACGCTGGCCGCGCTGCGGTCGCGCTGGGACACGACCGAGGCCGAGCAGCGGGCGTTCGTGGAGGGACTCGCGCCGGACGACCTCGCGCGCTCGATCGAGTACCGGAACACCGAGGGAAAGCCCTTCCGGGGCGTGCTGGGCACGCTCCTCCAGCACGTCGCGAACCACGCGACCCACTACCGGAGCGAGGTCGCGACGATGCTCACGATGCTCAGCGGCTCGCCGCCGCCGACGGACCTCTCCGTCCACCATCTGATCCGGACCGGACAGCTCAGGGGATAGGAGGGAACCGATGGGCATGAAGGACCTCGTCGACGAGCTGGCCGCCAGGCGGACGCGCGCGCGTCGGATGGGCGGCGAGGAGGCCATCGCGCGGCAGCACGCGGCTGGCAAGCTCACCGTCCGCGAGCGGCTCGATCTCCTCTTCGACGCGGGCACCTTCACGGAGATCGGCGTCCAGGCCACCCACGCCGGGATCGCGCCCGATCTGGCCGGCCGCGAGACGCCCGCCGACGGCGTCGTCACCGGCTTCGGCCGGATCGGCGGGCGCCCGGCGTCGGTGATCGCCTACGACTTCACCGTGATGGCGGGCTCGATGGGGCGAACCGCGGAGGTCAAGTGCAACCGGGCG
Organism: Candidatus Rokubacteria bacterium RIFCSPLOWO2_02_FULL_72_37; assembly: GCA_001790315.1. GTDB lineage: Bacteria > Methylomirabilota > Methylomirabilia > Rokubacteriales > CSP1-6 > GWA2-73-35. The sequence goes on from MGCE01000168.1 coordinate 3,738, forward strand.
CGCGAGATCGCCTACACGAAGCGCTTCCCGATGATCTGGCTCATCGACTCGGCCGGGGCCCGGATCCAGGAGGCGATCGGCTCGAAGAGCTTCGCGGGCTCGGGGCTCCTGTTCCGCGAGGAGTCCATCATGTCGGGCGTGGTGCCACAGGTCGCCGCCATGATGGGACCGGGCGCGGCCGGCACCGCGTACATCCCGGCGCTCGCCGACTTCGTGCCGATGGTGAAGGGGACGAGCAACATGGCGCTCGGCGGGCCGCCGCTCGTGAAGGCGGTGGTCGGCGAGGACATCACGGCCGAGGAGCTGGGGGGCTCGAAGATCCACTGCGAGATCTCCGGCTGCGGCGACCTCGAGGTCGAGGACGATCGTGCCTGCATCCGCGCGATCAAGGACTACCTCTCCTACTTCCCATCGAACAACACCGAGCGGCCGCCGGTCGTGCCGTGTGACGACCCGGCGGACCGGCGGGACGAGGCGCTGCTCACGCTGGTTCCCGACAGCCCGCGACGCGCGTACGACGTCACGAAGGTGGTCCGCGCCGTCATCGACCACGGCGCGCTCTTCGAGCTGAAGCCGGGCTGGGCGAAGAACGTCGTCGTCGGCCTGGCGCGGCTGGGCGGGGCACCCGTCGGGATCGTCGCCAACCAACCGATGGTGCTCGGGGGCGCCCTCGACGTGGACTCCGCGGACAAGGCCGCGCGCTTCATCATGCTGTGCGACGCCTTCGGTCTCCCGCTGGTGTTCTTCCAGGACGTGCCGGGCTTCATGGTGGGGAGCAAGGTCGAGCGCGCCGGCATCATCCGTCACGGCGCCAAGATGCTCTACGCGGTCAGCGAGGCGACGGTGCCGAAGCTCACGGTCGTGCTCCGGAAGGCCTACGGCGCGGGCTACTTCGTCATGTGCGGGCGCGGCTACGAGCCCGACCTGATCGTCGCCTGGCCTACGGCGGAGATCAGCGTGATGGGCCCGGAGGGCGGGACGAACATCGTCTTCCGCCGGGAGATCGCCGCGGCGGACAACCCGCACGAGGAGCGCGCCCGACGCGTCGACGAGTTCAGGAAGCTCATCAATCCCTACATGGCCGCCGGTGCGGCGCTGATCGACGACGTGATCGATCCCCGCGAGACCCGAGGGGTGCTGATCCGCGGCCTCGACATGGCGCGGACCAAGACGCTCCAGCGCCCCTGGAAGAAGCACGGCGTGATGCCGGTCTGATCGAGAAGGAGGAGTCGGGCGAGACCAAGAAGACCATCCTCCGGCACCTGCGCGAGGCCGCGGACCGGCGCGCGGCCGAAGACGCGATGCGCGAGATGCACCGCCTGCTGGAGGTCTACGCGGACGAGCTGGCCCGCCGGTACCTGACCTAGCCTAGTTCTCGACGAACGCGCGCAGGTTACGGCCCCGGAGAGGATGGCGCAGCTTGCGGAGCGCCTTGGCTTCGATCTGGCGGATGCGCTCGCGCGTGACCTGGAAGCGCCGGCCGACCTCCTCCAGGGTGTGCTCACCTTCCTCGCCGATGCCGAACCGCAGTCGGAGGATCTCCTTTTCCTTCGGGGAGAGCATGGCCAGGGCCCGCTCGACCTGGGTCGTCAGGTCCTGGTTCAGCAGCGAGTCGTTCGGGGAGCCAGCCGACTTGTCCTCGAGG
>MGCE01000168.1:5391-6438 GCA_001790315.1 Candidatus Rokubacteria bacterium RIFCSPLOWO2_02_FULL_72_37
AGCTCCGAATCCTCGCCGATCGGCGTCTCGAGCGACAGCGGCTTGCGCGAGGACTCGAGAATGAGCCTCACCTTCTTGGCGGGCACGCCCGTACGCTGCGCCAGCTCCTCGGGCGTGGGTTCGCGACCCATCTCGTTGACCAGGCTGCGGTTCACCCGCGAGATCCGGTTCAGGGTCTCGACCATGTGCACCGGGATCCGGATGGTTCGCGAGTGATCGGCGATCGCCCGGGTGATGGCCTGGCGGATCCACCACGTGGCGTACGTCGAGAACTTGAAGCCGCGGCGGTACTGGAACCGGTCCACCGCCTTCATCAGGCCGATGTTCCCCTCCTGCACGAGGTCGAGCAGGGAGAGATCGCTGCCGAGATAGCGCTTGGCAACCGAGACGACCAGCCGGAGATTCGCTTCCATCAGCTCTCGCTTGGCCTGGCGCACGGTCTGATCGCTCCGCTCGATCTGTTCGAGGAGCTGCCAGAGCTGGCGCCGGGGCAGGCCCGCGGCGCGCTCGAGTGCTCGGGCCTCGCGGCCCGCCGTCGGCAGGCGGCTGGCCGCCAGGCTCTGGAGGCGCTCGCAGTGGCGTCGGATGCGAACCACCAGAGTGTCGATGAGGGCCGGCTTGAGCGGCATACCCGCGACGATCTTCTGGATCGCCTCACGATGGGCGGCGATCGTCGTCCGCGCCCGCCGGCGACTCGTCGCGGAGCGGCGCCGATCAGCGAGCGATGCCCGCGAGCGCTCGATCCTGCACTGCAACCGCCGGAGGCGCCCGAAGGCCAGCAGCACCGGCCGGATCGCCTTGGCCTCGAGCTCGCCGCCCTCGGGCAGCACGATGATGTCGTCGGCGGCCACCGCACCTCGCCGAAGCCCGTCACCCGCTTCGAGCAGCGCGTCGAGCGCCATGGGGATACCCGCCAGGGCGCTCCGCAGCGCGATCTGCCCGACCTCGATGCGGCGCCCGATCTGGACCTCCTGGGCCGCGGTCAGCAGCGGAACCCGCCCGATCTCCTTGAGATAGAGCCGAACGGGGTCCTCGCCCTTCGTCGGC
>MGCE01000169.1 GCA_001790315.1 Candidatus Rokubacteria bacterium RIFCSPLOWO2_02_FULL_72_37
GGGCTCGAAGAGCGAGCGCCAGCAGAAGATCGACGAGCTGCTGGACGTCTTCGCCCGCTTCAGGGGGAAGTGATGGCGACCGAGATCACCGCCCCCGTCCGCGGGATGCACTGCGCCGCCTGTGTCGGAAAGGTGGAGCACGCCCTCGGCGCGGTCGCGGGCGTCGAGTCCGCGAGCGTGAACCTGGCGACGGAGCGGGCGACGATCGCGTTCGACCCGGCGCAGACGGACCTCGAGCGTCTGCGCGCGGCGGTCGAGGCGGCGGGCTACGAGCTGGCCGCGCCGCCCCCGGACGGCGCGGCCGCGGCCGCGGACCGAGAGCGCGAGGCGCGCGAGGCCGAGCAGCGCGAGCAGCGGCGCAAGTTCGTCGTCGGCGCGATCCTCTCGGCGCCGGTTCTCCTCGGCGGGATGTCGCACGTCTTCCCGTGGGTGCCGCCCGCGCTCCGGGAGCCGTGGCTCCTGTTCGCGCTGACGACGCCCGTGCAGTTCTGGGTCGGCTGGCAGTTCCACCGGGGCTTTCTCCACGACCTCCGCTACCGCACGGCGAGCATGTCCACGCTCGTCTCGATCGGGACGGGCGCGGCGTATGTCTTCAGCGTCGCCGTCACGCTCTGGCCGCACGTCTTCACCGGCCACGGCGCCGTGACCTACTACGACGTCAGCGCGGTCGTCATCACGCTCGTCGTCCTCGGCCGCTGGCTCGAAGCGCGCGCGCGCGGGCGCACGTCCGAGGCGATCCGGCGACTCGTGAGCCTGGCGCCGCGGACCGCGCGTGTGGTCCGCGACGGGCGCGAGGTGGACGTGCCGACGGCGGAGGTCGCCGTCGGCGACCGGGTGCGCATCCGGCCGGGCGAGCGCATCCCCGTCGACGGCATGGTGACGGAGGGCGCATCCGCCGTCGACGAGTCCATGCTGACGGGCGAGAGCCTCCCGGTGGAGAAGGCGCCGGAGGCGAACGTGTACGCCGGCACCGTGAACCGCACGGGGAGCTTCGTGTTCCGCGCGGCGCGGGTCGGCAGCGAGACGACGCTGGCACGCATCATCAAGCTCGTGGAGCAGGCCCAGGGCTCACGCGCCCCGATCCAGCGTCTGGCCGACCGCGTCGCCGCCGTGTTCGTGCCGATCGTGCTCGGCATCGCGGCGCTCACGTTCGCCGGCTGGTGGCTCCTCGGTCCCGAGCCCGCCGGGCTCATGGCGCTCACCAGCGCCGTCGCCGTGCTCGTCATCGCCTGTCCGTGCGCGATGGGCCTGGCGACACCGACCGCGATCATGGTCGGCACCGGCCGCGGCGCGGAGTTCGGCGTGCTCATCAAGAGCGCCGCCGCCCTCGAGCTGCTCCACCGCTGCGACACGATCGTCTTCGACAAGACCGGCACCCTCACCGTGGGCCGCCCGTCGGTGACCGACGTGATCCCCGTCGAGGGTGTCGCGGAGGACGAGGTGCTGGCGCTCGCGGCCGCCGCCGAGCAGGGATCGGAACACCCGCTCGGCGAGGCGATCGTGACGCGCGCCAAGGAGCGCGGGCTCGCCCTGCCGCCCGTCGCCGAGTTCAGGACGGTCCCGGGGCAGGGGATCGACGCGATGGCGCCCGAGGGGCGCGTGCTGCTCGGCAATCGCACGCTGATGGACATGCGTGGCATCGAGGTCGGCGCGCTCGCCGAGCGGGCGCAGGCGCTCGCCCGGGAGGGCAAGACGGCCATGTACCTCGCCCTCGCGGGGCGGCCACTCGGGCTGGTCGCCGCGGCCGACGTGCTGAAGCCCGAGGCCGCGGCCGCGGTCGCCGCCCTCCGGGGGCTCGGCCTCGGCGTCGTCATGCTGACCGGCGACAGCGCGGCCACCGCGGCGGCGATCGCGCGCCAGGCGGGCGTCGAGCGCGTGCTCGCCGAGGTCCTGCCCGAGGACAAGACGCGCGAGATCCAGCGGCTCCAGACCGAGGGGCGGCGGGTCGCGATGGTCGGCGACGGGATCAACGACGCGCCGGCCCTGGCGCAGGCGGACGTCGGCATCGCGATGGGATCGGGCACCGACGTCGCGATCGAGGCGGCCGACGTCACGCTGATGCGCGGCGACCTGCGCGGCGCCGTCGCGGCCGTGGAGCTCTCCCGCCGCACGATCCGCGTCATCAAGGAGAACCTCGTCTGGGCGTTCGGCTACAACGCGGTGCTGATCCCGGTCGCGGCGGGCGTCCTCTACCCGCTCTGGGGCGTCCTGCTCTCGCCGATCCTCGCCGGCGCGGCGATGGCGTTCTCGTCCGTGTCGGTCGTCACCAACAGTCTCAGACTCAAACGATGGAGGCCACAGCATGGCGCTTGATCCGGTCTGCAAGATGACGGTGGAGCCCGCGAAGGCGGCGGCGCAGTCGAGCTACAAGGGCCAGACGTATTACTTCTGCGCGGTCGGGTGCAAGCAGAAGTTCGACAGGGAGCCGGAGAAATACCTCGAGAGGTGATCACGCCGGCGCTGCTCCAGGGGCGCGATCGTTACGAACGCAGGATGGAGGGGTGGGTGGACAACACCCACCCCGATGCGTTCACCCACACGGTGCGGCTCGACGACCCCGACCGCGCGATCGAGGTCACGATCGTCGCCCTACCGTCGCCGACCTACGAGATCCGCGAAGCGCGCGGTCGGGCGCTCCGCGGGGCGCTGGGACCGGTGGCGACCCGGGGCGTCGCGGCGCTGGCCGGCACGCGGATGGTCGGCGGACTGACCCGTCGCGCGGTCGAGGCGACGGGGGGCGACGCGGGCGCCGGGCTGGTCGTGGACGCGGTGATCGAGATCGCGCGCCTGGCGCGCCAGGTGGCGAAGCTCCCGCGCGCGCGGGCCGAGCGCGCGGCGGGCGGCGACCCGTGGGAGTGCTGGCAGCTGGACACCACGGGGTGGATCGACCTGCCCAACTCCTGCTTCGCCTACAGCGACGCGGGGCGCGCGCTGTTCGGCACGCGGACGATCGCGACGCCCATGCGGCCCGACCTCTACAGCCCGCGTCCCGGCCAGCGTCGGGTCTTCGAGCGGCGGAAGGTCGCCCGGCTCGAGCGCGCGGCGGACCGGCTCCGGTGCTTCCACTCCATGCACGACGACGTCCACGGCTTCGAGCTGACGTACGAGATCGACCTCGCGAGCGCACGGATCGTGCGCGCGGAGCACGTGACGCCGAAGCTCCCCTACATGGGCGTCTGCTCGGAGCCCCAGCGGCGGATGGCGACGATGCTCGGCGAGACCGTGGACGCGGGGTTGCGCCAGCGCATCCAGACCCACATGGGCGGCCAGGGGGGCTGCGCCCAGCTCTACGATCTGACCGCCGATCTCCTGAAGCTGCTCACCTAGCGCGGGGTCGCCCCGCCGGGCGAGCCGTACGTGTCGAGCAGCCGCGCGGGCGCGAGGTCCGCGAGGCCGACCGACTCCGGCGAGCGTCCGGCGAACGCCGCGCGCGGCGCGAGCCCGACGAGCTCGCTGTGCGCCACGGCGAGCCCGCGGCGGCGCGCCTCCTCCACGACCCGGTCGAAGACGGCGGGGATCGGCGTCCGGCGATAGTCGAGGAGGTTCATGGAAACCTGCGCGACGCCGCGGCTGCCGAGGAGGATCCCCATCGCCTGCACTCGGGGGAGACCCCCCGACGATTCGCGCACGGCGCGCGCGATGTCGCGGGCGGTCTCGACGTCAGCCGAGGCGAGCCACACGTTGAACGCGATGAGCACGTCGCGCGCGCCGACGAGCACCGCACCCGCGCGGGGATCGAAGCGGGCCGGTCCCTCGTCGGGCGCGCCCTCGGGCGCGGCCAGTCGCGCGGGCAGCCCTTCGTATCCGCCCCGTCGCAGGGGCCGGGGCGTCTCGCGCCCCGGGCGCGTCGCCGCCGCGCCGTAGAACCAGACGGGGAGCGCGTGGGCCAGGGCGATGGCGCGGCCGGCGCGGCGCGCGAGCGCCACGACCTCGGCCATCGAGGCGCCCGCCAGCGGGACGAACGGCAGCACGTCGAGGGCGCCGACGCGCGGGTGGAGGCCGCGGTGCCGCCGCATGTCCACGAGCGCGCCGACGCGCTCGGCGAGCGCGAGCGCTCCGGCCTCCACCGCGGCGGGAGCGCCGAGGAACGTGAACACCGCGCGGTGGTGGTCCGGATCCGCGTGGACGTCGGCGAGCGTGAGTCCCGGAGTGTCGCGAACCGTCGCGGCGAGCGCGTCGAGCACGCGCCGGTCGCGGCCCTCGCTCACGTTCGGGACACACTCGACGACGGACGCGCTCGCCTGCCGGATGGCGACGTTCACGCGTGTATACTACTCGTCGCCGCCATGCAAAGCCTCCCCGTCGGCAAGCTCCGCGCGACGGTGCTCCAGGCGTTCCTGGACCAGCGCCCGGTGAAGGACCCGCGCGTCGTCGTCGGCCCGAAGGTCGGCGAGGATGCGGCGGTCATCGACCTCGGCGACCGGTATCTGATCGCGACATCGGACCCGATCACGTTTGCGACCGACGAGATCGCCTGGTACGCGCTCCAGGTCAACGCCAACGACGTCGCGGTGCGCGGCGCGCGGCCGCGCTGGTTCCTCGCGACCCTGCTCCTGCCCGAGGGGCGGACGACGGACGCCTCGATCGCGCGGCTCTTCACCGAGCTCCACGCGGCGTGCGAGGCGCTCGACGTCGCGCTCGTGGGCGGACACACCGAGATCGCCCATGGACTCGCCCGGCCCGTGATCGCGGGCACGATGCTCGGCGAGGTGGCGAAGGACAGACTCGTGACGACCGGTGGCGCCCGGGTGGGGGACGCGGTGGTGCTGACGAAGGGCGTGCCGCTCGAGGGCGCGGCCATCATCGCGCGCGAGCGCGAGGCCGAGCTCCTCGCCCGCGGCGTCCGCCCGGCCGTGCTCAGCAGGGCCCGGGGCTTCCTCAAGACGCCCGGGCTCAGCGTGCTGCGGGAGGCGGAGATCGCGTGCGAGCTGGCGGAGGTCCACGCGATGCACGACCCGACCGAGGGCGGTATCGCGACCGCGCTCCACGAGCTCGCCGACGCGGCGGACGTCGGGCTCCGCATCGACGCCGACCGGATCGTGGTCCTGCCCGAAGGCCGCGAGCTCTGCGCGGCCGTGGGCGTGGACCCGCTCGGCACGATCGCCTCCGGTGCGCTGCTCCTGACGCTCGCCCCCGCCGACGCGGGGATCGTCATCCACGCCCTCGCCCGCGAGGGCATCGACAGTCACTTCATCGGCCAGGTGGTGCCGCGCGCCGAGGGCGTGACGCTCGTCAGCGGGAGTCGCCGCGCGCCGCTGCCGGTCTTCGCCCGTGACGAGATCACGAAGCTGTTCGGAGGGGCCTGACGCGATGCCGCAGATCGGCTACTCACATCGCCCCGTCGCGCTCGGTCGCGACGGCATGGTCGCATCCGCCCACCCGCTCGCGACGCTGGCGGGGGTCGAGGTGCTCAAGGCGGGCGGGACCGCCGTCGACGCCGCCGTCGCCGTGAACGCCGTGCTCGCCGTGACCCAGCCGAACATGTGCGGTGTGGGCGGCGACCTCTTCTGCCTCTACTGGGAGGCGCAGACGCGACGCGTGCACTTCCTGAACGGCGCCGGCCGCTCCGGCTCGCGTGCCGGCCTCGAGGAGCTCCGGCGGCGCGGCATGGACCGGCTCCCGGTGATCGGGCCGCCGACCGTGAGCGTGCCGGGGTGCGTGGCCGCCTGGGGGATGCTGCTCGAGCGGTTCGGCACGCGGCCGCTCGGCGAGCTCCTGCGACCCGCGATCCACCATGCGGGCCACGGCTTCCCGCTCTCCTCGCTCGTGAGCCAGGCGATCGCGGAGTACGTCTCCGTCACGCCCGATCCCGAGTGGCGCCGGGTGTTCGCGCCGCGCGGCACGGCGCCGGCGCCCGGCGAGCTGTTCGTCCAGGCGGATCTCGCGCGTACGCTGACCGACGTCGCCGAGCAGGGGCCGCGCGTCTTCTACACCGGACGGGTCGGCCAGGCGATCGCGCGCCGGCTGGAGGCGGAGGGGTTTCTCACGCCGGAGGACCTCGCGGCGCACACCGGCGAGTGGGGCGAGCCGATCTCCACCACGTACCGGGGTGTCACCGTGCACGAGCCGCCGCCGCCGACCCAGGGCCTCGCGGCGCTGCTCGCGCTGAACCTGCTCGAGGGCTTTCCGGTGGCGACCTACGCGCTCCACTCTCCGGAGCACCTGCACCTGCTCGTCGAGATGACGAAGCTCGCCTACGCCGACCGCGACCGGTGGATCGGCGACCCGGCGCACGCGCGCGTGCCCATCGGGGCGCTGCTGGACAAGTCGTACGCGGCACGCCGACGCGCACCGTTCGATCCGCACAAGGCGCAGGCGTACGCGGCCGGCGACCCGGAGGGCGACACGACCGGCTTCGTCGTGGCCGACGGACGTGGCAACGTGATCAGCGTCATCCAGAGCCTGTTCAACGGCTTCGGGTCCGGCGTCGTCGTGCCCGGCGTGGGGGTGGCGCTCCAGAACCGCGGCCGGCACTTCACGCTCGAGCCCGGGCATCCCGCCGTGTTCGCGCCGCGCAAGCGGCCCTTCCACACGCTGATCGCCGCGCTCGCCACGCGCGACGAGCGGCCGATCCTCGGGTTCGCGACGATGGGCGGCAACGGCCAGGCGATGTTCCACGCGCAGGTGCTCACGAACGTGCTCGACTACGGCATGGACATCCAGGAAGCGATCGAACGGCCGCGCTTCCTGATCGGGGCCTTCCTCCCGGACGATCCGGCCGACACGCTGTACGTCGAGGGGCGGGTGCCCGAGGAGACCCTGGCCGCGCTCCTCGCGAAGGGGCACTTCGTCAAGCCCGCGCCGGAATTCTTCACGAAGGTGGGCCACGCGCACGGGATCGTCATGCAGGACGGCACGCTGGTGGGCGGCGCCGATCCCCGCGGGGACGGCCTGGCGCTCGGTTTCTGACGTGCGCTGGTCCGTCCTCGTCATCGCCCTCCTGCTCGGAGCCGGCAGTGCGCGGGCGGAGGAGTGGGGCGCGATCGTCCCCGGGACGACGACGAGCGAGACCGTCCGCGCGATGTACGGCCCTCCGACCCGGACGGTGCCGGTCAAGATCGACACGTACGACGCGACCCAGTGGGTCTACGACGGGGCGCGGGCACCGGCGGGAATCCAGCGCATGACGGTGGACTTCGGCCTGCTCACCCCGAGCGGGTACCGCCCCGATCAGGTGCGCACCTTCCGGCTGGAGCCGAAGCCGCGCATCTTCGACCGTCGGACGGTGATGACCGGCTGGGGCGTGCCGACGAAGACCGGGCGCGAGGGCGAGAGCGACGTGTATTACTACCAGGAGGGGCTCCTGGTCTATTTCGCCAAAGACGGCTTCAACGTGGCGGCGATGGTCTTCATGCCGCCGCAGCCGGACGCGCCCCCCGGTCCGCCGGCCCCCGTGGCGCCGGCGCCGAACCCGCCCCGTCAGCGCTGAAGCGCGAAGCCGAGCGCGGCAGCGAGCGGCTCGAGGGCCTCGCGGGCCTCGGGACGGGATTGCCAGAGCCCGAAGAACCGATTCTGCGTCGCCCACGTGCCGAAGCGGACGCCGAACTCCTGTGCGCCCGTGACGAGCGCGACCGCTTCGGCGACACGCTCCGGCGCAGGCGTGGCCTCGACCGCAGCGAGCGCCCGCTGGACCGCCCGGTGCATCACGAAGCGCGCGGGCATCAGGTCGAGCGTGAGCCCGAGCGCCTGGGCCTCGGTGACGAGCTCGAAGGCGCGCGCGGGGATCGCGGCCTCCATTCGCGCGAGCTCGGCCTGGATCCGCTCCTCCAGCACGTGACGGGCCACCAGGGCGAGCGCCTCCGGGATCGGTGCGTCCACCTGCCGCAGGTAGTGCATGAGCTTGCGATTCTCGTCCCAGATCCCGCGGTACGTCTCCTCGTGCCGCTCGAGCACCGCGGCGATGACCCGCTCGAGCACCTGGCGGCGTTCGTCGAGGAACAGGTGTGTCAGCGAGTACAGCTGTCCCCGGAACTGCTCGTCGAGGCCGCGCACGAGGTCGGCGACGGAGAAACGCGCGAAGCGGCGGAGCAGCTCGGTCTTCATCGCGTCGTAGGCCGCCGGCTCCGCGGGCGCCCGGACGCCGCAGCTGAAGTCGGGACCGCCGTAGTGGATGAGTGCGACCGCCGCATCGCACGCCTCGCCCGTCATCTCCGAGCCGACACGCACCCGGGCGATGCTGAGCGCGGTGCCGTCGGACGTCTCGCGCACCTCGTCGAGGCGTTCGACGCGGTAGGCGTAGATCCTGGCGTCGGGCGGATGCTGCTGGACCAGGTTCGTGATCGCGTAATGGGCGATGACCCGCTCGCGCTCGACCGCGCAGGGACGGACGAGCCGCCGCCAGATCTCCCCGCCGTCACGCAGGTCGGGGACGTTGCTCGGCGCGGCTTCGAGGCGCGCGAGCAGCGCGTCCTCGAGTCGGTCGCCGCCGAGCTCCTCGAGATACCGGAGCGCCATCGCCGCGTAGCGGAGGATCTGCACCGGCTCGAGCCCGGACAGCTCGTCGAAGAACCAGCCGCACGAGGTGTACATCAGCATCCGATTACGCTGCAGCTCCAGGAGTCGGCGGGCCTCGACGCGCGCGGCCGCGTCGAGCGGGACCCGCTGTTGCCCGGCGAAGAAGGCCTCGACCCGGCCCGGGCTCTTGTCGAGCACGACGTCGATGTACGCGTCGCGCGCGGCCCACGGATCCTTCAGGAGGACGGCGGCCCGCGCCTCGAAGAACGCGTCGAGCCGGTCGCGCAGCCAGTCGAGGGCCTCGCGCAGCGGCGCCCGCCAGCGCTGCTGCCAGTCGCCGCGGATGCGGCATCCGCAGTCGGCCCGCCAGCGCTCGACGCCGTGGGCGCAGCTCCACGAGGTGCGCTCGCGGATCTCCACGTCGTGCGTCGGCGGGTGGGCGGCGAGAAACGCCGCGTAGTTGGTGAGACGGCCGGGCGTTTCGGCCTCGAACCGGTGGATCGCCGCGGCGAGCGCCATCTCGCCGAAGCGTCGGTGGTGACCGTACGACTCGCCGTCGGTCGCGCAGTGGACGAGCTGTGCCTCGTCGCGGTCCGTGACGAAGGCGCCCTGGATCGCGGCGACGAGATGCTCGCTGCGCTCGAGCAGGCTCCCGAAGGCGATGCCGTGCGAAAGGCCGTGGTCGTAGAAGAAGAGCGCGAGGCTCTCGCCGCCCGGCCCCTGCCACCGGTAGGGGCGTCGCGGGTCCACGCCGTCGGCCGGCTCCTGCCACTCCTCGCTCCCGTGCGGACGGACGCGTCGCGCCTGATGGGGCGCGAGGACGGTGAACCGTATCCCGGCCTCCGCGAGGACGGCCAGCGTCTCCTCGTCGACCGCGGTCTCGGGCAGCCACAGGCCCTCCGGGTCTCGCCCGAAGCGCGCGCGGAAGTCCTCGATGCCCCAGCGCACCTGGGTGACCTTGTCGCGCCGGCTGGCGAGCGGCATGATGAGGTGGTTGTAGGCCTGGGCGATCGCGTTGCCGTGGCCGCCGTGGGCCCGCACGCTCGTCCAGTCCGCCTCGATGATCTTCGCGCACACGTCCGGACGATGGCGGGCGAGCCAGGCGAAGAGCGTCGGGCCCACGTCGAACGAGATCTTCTCGAAGTTGTTGACGATGTCGAGGATGCGGCCGGCGTCGTCCACGCGGCGCGCGGCGGTGTTGGGGGCGTAGGATTCGGCGGTCACCCGCTCGTTCCAGTCGTGGTAGGGCGCCGCCGAGTCCTGGATCTGCACGGCCTCGAGCCAGGGCTGCTCGCGCGGGGGCTGGTAGAAGTGCCCGTGGACGACGACCGAGCGGCTCACGCGTCTTCGAGGCCCCGGAGGAACTCGCGCCGGCCGCCCCGGGGCACGACGACGAGCCCCGACGGGTCCACGTGGTACCGCTCCCGGTCGGCCGATGGGTCCACGCCGATGCGCGTGGCCGCCGGGATGATGTTGTAGCGGTCCACGATCGTCCGCCTGAGCTGCGCGCCCTTGCCGACGGTCGTGTGGTCCATGACGATCGAGTCCTCGATCACGGCGCCCTCGTTCACCCACACCGAGCGGCCCAGGATCGAGTTGCGGATGGTCGCGCGCTTGACCAGGCACGCCTCGCCCACCTGCGCGTTGTCGAGGTCGCTGCCGATGAAGCGTGCGGCCGGCCCGGCGTGGTGGCCGCTGCGGATCGGCCAGTGGCGGTTGTCGAGATCGAACCGCGGCGACTCGCCGAGCAGATCCATGTGGGCTTCCCAGTAGCTCTGGATCGTGCCCACGTCGCGCCAGTAGCCGTGCTCCTCGTAGGGCTTGACGCCGGGCACCTCGTTCTGCTGGAAGTCGTAGGCGAACACGCGCCCGGTCGGCACCAGCTCGGGAATGATCGAGCGCCCGAAGTCGTGGTCGGTGGAGCGCCGGGCGTCGGCGAGGAGCGCCTCCACCAGGACGCGCCGCGAGAAGAGGTAGTTGCCCATGGAGACGAGCGCACGGCGCGGATCGCCGGGCATCGGGCTCGGCCGCGGCGGCTTCTCCGTGAACTCGACGACACGCGCGCTCCGGTCCACGGCGACGATGCCGAAGGCCGCGGCCTCCTCGATGGGCACGGGCCGGGCGGCGATCGTCACGTCGGCCCCCGAGCCCACGTGCGCGTCGAGCATCTGGTTCACGTCCATCCGATAGACGTGATCGGCGCCGAACACGGCGATGACGTCCGGCTGGAAGTCGTCCACGAGGTTCAGGTTCTGGAGCACCGCGTCCGCCGTGCCGCGGTACCACTCCTGTCCGGACCGCATCTGCGGCGGCACGACCGTGACGAAGAAGTCGGGCAGGATCCCGCTCGTCCGCCAGGCCAGGCGCAGGTGCTCGATCAGCGACTGGGACTTGTACTGCACCAGGACGTAGATGGAGGGCATGTCGGAGTTCATGAAGTTCGAGAGCACGAAATCGATCAGCCGGTGACGGCCGCCGAACGGCACGGCGGGCTTGCCCCGGTCCCGCGTGAGCGGCTGGAGCCGCTCGCCCTTGCCGCCGGCCATGATCATCACGAGCACGCGGGCCCGGCGCATCGCGGCTACCTCGCCCCGTCGGCCGGGAGCGCCCAGGCCGGCTCGAGGTCCGCGAAGCAGAAGTCCGCGCGCTCGAGGCGGACGAGCACCTCCGTGTCGTCCGGCGAGAGGGGGTGCTCCGACCGGAGCACGTGCAGCATCTCGGCGAGCCGCTTGAAGTCGGCGTAGTGCTCGGCGACCCGGCGCTCCGCGTAGTCGCGTGCGGCGCCCGTCGTGATCAGGAACTGCCAGTCGGACGCCTGGAGGAGCAGCAGCTCCCGGGTGGCCTGCGCGAGGACGCGCCGCCGCTCGCCGCCGCCGGGCTCCGGGCGCAGCAGGTGCTCGACCCACTCGGCCTCGGCGCTGTACACACGGTCCCAGGTCCACTCCGTGTCACGGTTGAGCCACACGCGATGGTCGCCCCCCTCGCCCCAGGAACCCTCGGGCAGCGCGATGGTCGCCCTCGGCGGCACGGCCTCCAGCGCCTCGCCGAGCGTCATCCGCACGACGCCGGCGCCCGCCATGGCGCGCGCGACCTGCTCGAGCCACTGCGGGCCCTCGTACCACCAGTGACCGAACAGCTCGGCGTCGTAGGGCGAGCAGACGAGCGCGGGGCCCTCCGCCGCGGCGCCCGCCAGTATCGAACGTACCAGCTCGACGAAGTGGGCGGCGTGCAGCCGGACCTGCCCGGCCGCGGCCGCGGGAACGTACGGCGCCTTCCGTCCGAGGTCGCCCGAGTCGTCGGTGATCCGCCAGAGCCGCAGGCCTCCGGGGAAGTGCTTCTTGTGGAACTCGAGATACGCGTAGTCGCCGGGGTAGCCGTGCTCCCGGCTCCAGACCTGGAGCGCGGTCCGGGGGTCGCGGATGAACGCGACGGCGCCGCCGGTCCCGCCCCGCGAGGCGACGCGATAGGGCACGTAGGGAGAGCGCGCGTCGACCGGCGGGGTATCCGTGGCGGGCTCACGACCGACGTCGGGCCGGGGCACGTAGTCGCGGTAGGGGAACACCGGCGCACCGGCCGCGACCACGTGCGAGTCGGCCACGAAGTACGCGAACCCGTGCTCGGCGAGCAGCTCTTCCAGGCCCGGCCGGATCGCGCGCCTGCGGCCGGCGTCGCGCCCGGTCGGCGGCGTCCACTGGTAGCGCGGCCGGTAGCCGCACTCGGGCAACCAGATGCCCCGTGGCGCCACCCCGAAGTGGCGGCGGTGGGTCTCGGCCGCCGTCCGGAGCTGGAGATGGATCGACTCGTCGCGCGAGAGCAGCGGCAGATATCCGTGCGTGGCCGCGCACGTGATGATCTCGATGTCCCCGCTGCGCTGCAGATCGGCGAACGTGCCGGGGATGTCGCCGCCGATCCGGCGATGCATCTCCCACATCCGCTCGTAGAACTCCTCCCAGAAGCGCGCCAGCTCGACCAGGTCCTTCCGACCCTCACGCGCGAAGTGCTCGCCCGATTCGGCGCATGCGCGCCGGACGTTCTCGTAGTAGAAGGAAAGCTCCTTCTGGAAATCCGGCGCGGCGAGCTGCTCGATCAGGACGGGAGAGAGGTTGATGGTCCACTTCGGAGAGACGCCGTCGGCGACGAGATGGTGGGCGGCCTCCAGCAGCGGCAGGTAGCACTCGAAGGCCGCCTCGCAGAGCCAGTCGCTGCCGAAGGGCCACCGGCCGTGGTGGATCACCATCGGGAGGTGCGTATGGAGGACCAGGCAGAAGGGCGAGGCCATAGGGAGTGTTATTGGAGCCCATGAGCGCGCTCGGTGCAAGCCTTGTCGGCGACGCGGCCACGTTCCGCGTGCGGGTACCGCGCTGCCGGGCCGTCGACGTGCTGCTGCCGGACCGGTCCCCGGTGCCGCTCGCTCCCCGCGCCGGCGGCCTGTTCGAGGCCGCCGTTCCAGTTCTTCACGTCAGCCGTGGCGCCGTGGCAGGCCTTGCTGTGGGAGGCGACCCGGTGATAGCGTCGGGGGCCGTGCGCGGCACCGACCTCCTCGACCAGTTGCTGGCCCTCGATCCCGGCGCCCGCGGGATCCACGCCCTGGTCCGCCCCGGCGCAGCCACCGCGGCCGCCCGGGCGCTCCACGGGGCGCGCCGCGTGCTCATCGCGACCGGCTTCAGCGTGCGGCCGGGCATGCCGGAGACCGACGGACCGCCGGGGGCCGCGGTGCTCGGGCGCGCGCTGCGTCGCCTCGGCGCGCGCGTCCGCTGGGTGACCGATCGCGCGAACGTGGCGCCGCTCGAGGCCGCGCTCGGCGTCCTCGGCGAGCCGTCGGACGTCGTCGTGTACCCGGCGGGGGGCGGCGCGGCCCAGGCGCTCCTGGCCACGGAGCGTCCGACCCACCTCGTCGCCATCGAGCGTCCGGGTCGCACGCGCTCGGGCGCCTACCTGTCGGCGCGCGGAGAGTCGATCGGCGCGTTCAACGCGCCGATCGACGAGCTGTTTGTGGGCGGCGTGCGCGCACGGACGGTCGGCATCGGCGACGGCGGGAACGAGATCGGCATGGGCAACGTGCGCGCCCGTCTCGTACGGCTCGATCCGCTCCAGGCGCGGATCGCGTCCGTGGTCCGCGTGGACCACCTGGTCGTCGCCGGCGTGTCGAACTGGGGCGGGTACGGCATCGTCGCCGCGCTCGCGCGCCGCGCCGGGCAGGATCTCCTGCACACTCCGGCCCTCGAGCGTCGGCTGATCGAGGCGTGCGTCGCGGCCGGGGCCGCCGACGGGATCACGCGGCGGCGCGAGGCGACCGTGGACGCGCTCCCGCTCGAGGCCCACGCGGCCGTCGTCGAGCTGCTCCGGCTGGCCGCGCGTTCCGGTATGATGGGGACACGCCGGAAGAGGAGAGGGGACCGACGATGACGATCGCCGAGGAGTACCGCGGCAGGCACCCGAAGTCGGCCGCCCTCTGGGAGCGGGCATGCACCGCGATCCCGGGCGGCATCACCCACGACATCCGCCACCTCGCGCCGTTCCCGATCTACGTCGAGCGCGCGAGCGGCACGCGCAAGTGGGACGTCGACGGCCACGAGTACATCGACTACTGGATGGGCCACGGCGCCCTCTTCCTCGGCCACTGCCATCCCGCGGTCGTCGGCGCCGTGCAGGAGCAGGTCGCCCGCGGCACGCACCTCGGCGCCTGCCACGAGCTGGAGGTCCGCTGGGCCGAGCTGGTCAATCGGCTGGTTCCGTGCGCGGAGCTCACGCGCTTCACGATGTCCGGCACCGAGGCGACGCACCTCGCGATGCGCGTCGCGCGCGCCTGCACCGGGCGGCCGAAGATCGTGAAACTCGCGGGCCACTTCCACGGCTGGCACGACGGCGCCGCGGTCGGCGTCAATCCGCCGTACGAGGTGCCGATGTCGGCCGGCATCCCCGGGGCGACGCTCGACCAGGTGTTGATCTGCCCGCCGAACGACATCAAGGCCGTCGGGAGTCTGCTCGATCGCGGCGACGTCGCCGCGGTCATTCTCGAGCCGGCGGGCGGCCAGGCCGGCACGACCCCGACGATCCCGGGCTACCTCCAGGAGCTGCGCGCGCTCACGACCCGTCACGGGGTGGTGCTGATCTTCGACGAGGTCATCACCGGGTTCCGCTACGCGCCCGGCGGGGCGCAGGCCTACTTCGGCGTCACACCGGACCTCACCACGCTCGCCAAGATCGTCGCCGGCGGCCTGCCCGGCGGCGCGCTCTGCGGGGCGCGCGCGCTGATGTCGGTGATCGCCTTCCGCGGCGACGCCGATTGGGACCGGAGCCAGCGCGTCGCGCACGCGGGCACGTTCAACGCGAATCCGCTCTCCGCGGCCGCCGCCATCGCCACCCTCGAGCGCTGCGCGGACGCCTCGCTCCAGGCCCGCGCGAACAAGCTCGGCGACGAGGTGCGCCGCGGGCTGGCCGAGGCGATGCGGCGCGCCGGCGCGCCGGGCACCTGCTACGGCGAGGCGTCGATCTACCACGTCTCCTTCGAGGGCCGGCCCGGACTGGCCGGCTTCGACCGCCCGCGCAAGGGCAGCCTGTACCACCTGCTGCGCTGCGCCCTCGCGAACAACGGCGTCGACTGCTCGATGAACCACGGCTGGATCTCGGCGGTGCACAGCGAGGAGGACGTCGCGCGCACGCTCGCGGGCTACGAGCGCGCGTTCCGCGCGATGGCCGCCGAGGGGGCGTTCGGCGGCCGATGAGCCGGGGGCGCGCGGCCGGGCTCGCGCTGGCGGCGCTCGTGCTCGCGGCCGGCTGCGTCTACTATCCGACGGTCACCGATCTCGGCGGCGTGCGCCTGATGCCCACCAAGGGCCGCGTCGTGCGCGAGGGCGCGGGCGCCATCTTCTACGCGGAGATCGACAGCACGGGCAAGTTCGGCGACACCCTGGTGCACGCGGAGACGCCGATCGCCCATCGCGTCCAGCTCGTGGATGCCCGGGGCGCGCCGCTCCCGCGTCTCGCGGTGCCGGCCGTGAGCCTCGTGCGGCTCGCGCCTGGCGCCCCGCACATCGTCCTGGCGGATCTCACGCGCCCGCTCAGGTCGGGCGAGGTCATCATCATCACCCTCGTCTTCGAGAAGACGGGCGCCGTCGGCGTCATCTCGACCGTCGAATAGACACGTTCCGGTCCCTCTGCTATCCTCAGCGGTCTGGTGGGCAGGTAGCTCAGTTGGTAGAGCACAGGACTGAAAA
>MGCE01000170.1 GCA_001790315.1 Candidatus Rokubacteria bacterium RIFCSPLOWO2_02_FULL_72_37
GCAGAAGACGTAGGCCTCCTCGGGCGTCCAGCCCTTGAGCTGCGCGAGCCACGCGATCATGTCGCGGAGGGCCTGCCTGGCGGCGTCGTCGAGGTCGGGATCCATCCCCATGGCGATGTAGTGGGTCGGCGTCACCGCGCGCGGGAAGGCGAGCGTCATCCGCTTGTGCAGGACGAGCTCGAAGGTCCCGGTCAGGCAGGTCTCGAGCGCCGTCAGGCACACCTCGCCGTCGCCCTGGACGGCATGGCCGTCGCCCGCGGAGAAGTTCGCGCCCGGGACGAAGACGGGCAGGAACAGCGAGGAGCCCGGCACCAGCTCCTTGTTGTCGATGTTGCCGCCGAACTCGCGCGGCTCGATGGACGAGATCGTGCCGTATTCCGGGCGCGGCGCGGTGGCCAGGATGCCGAAGAACGGCCGGAGCGGCAGCGTCGGGCCCCACGGGAGCGTCGCCGTCATCGCCTTGCGGTCGATCGGGATGACGCGGCGCCGGAACGCCGGGAAGTCCTCCGGCAACGTGCCCTTGAGCGGGCGGATCACGTTCCAGCCCCAGTCGACCGACAGCTCGATCGCCTTGATGCGCACCTCCAGCGCGTCGCCGGCCTCGGCGCCGCGCACGGCGATGGGACCGGTGAGGATGTGGGGACCGAGGACCGGCCGGAGCTTCTCGACGATCTCCAGATGGTCCGGCCGCATGATCGTCGTGTCGGCCACCTCGACGCGGCCGCCGGAGACGGTGTCGACCGTGACGGTGTCGCCCGGGTCGACGGTCAGCCGGGGCGGGATCGTCGCGTCGAAGTAGCCCCAGTGAACGGTGTCCGGCGTGGGAGCGAGCCTGTGGTGCGACGGCATGAGCGACCTCCTTACCGGCTTCCCGAGACGCCGAGATGATAGTCGAGGATGTCGACCTCGCGCGAGAGGGCGTCGGGGGGCCCCTGGAAGACGAAGCGCCCGGAGGAGACGACGTGCACGTGGTCGGCGACCGACATGGCGAGCGCGAAGTTCTGCTCGACCAGCAGGATCGCGTGGCCGTGCTCGCGGACGCTCTTCATGATCTGCTCGACCTGTCGGACGAGCAGCGGCGCCAGCCCCTCCGAGGGCTCGTCCATCAGGACGAGGTCGGGGTTCGCCATGAGCGCGCGGCCGACCGCCAGCATCTGCTGCTCGCCTCCGCTCAGCGCGCCGCCGGGGTGGTCGATCCGCTCGGCGAGCTGCGGGAACTCCTCGAGGACTCGGCCGAGGTCCCAGTGCGTTCGCCGGCCGTCGGCCGCGGTCCGGCTCGCGCGGGCGAGGCGGCTCGTCGGCAGGAGCAGGTTCTCGCGCACGCTGAGCGATCGGAAGATCCGGCGGCCCTGCGGGACGATCGCCATGCCCGCCTGGGCGATCGCGTAGGGCGGGCGGCCCCGCAGTGAGCGCCCCTTGAAGACGACGTCGCCCCGGCGCGGCGGCGTGAGGCCCGCCACCGATCGGATGAGCGTCGTCTTGCCCATGCCGTTGCGCCCGAGGATCGCGACGATCGTGCCCGCGGGCACGTCGAGGCTCACGCCCTGCAAGACGTAGCTGTCGCCATAGTACGTGTGGATCTCTCTGACCGACAGCAGGGGCTCAGACATGGCCGAAGTAGACCTCGCGCACCTCCGGGTTCGCCTGGACCTCGCCGGGCGTGCCCTCCAGGATCACCCGGCCCCGGTGCAGGACCGTCACCCGATCGGCGAGCCCGAGGGCCACGTCCATGTCGTGCTCGATCATCAGCACGGTGATGGCGCGCGGGAGCGCGCCGATCATCCTCGAGATACGCTGGCGCTCGCTCGGCGACAGGCCGGCGCACGGCTCGTCGAGGAACAGCACCCGGGGACCGGAGCTGAGGGCCAGGGCGAGCTCGAGCTGCCGGCGCTCGCCGTAGGACAGGAGGCGGACGACGGTCCGCTCGCGGTGGGCGAGGCCGACGAGCTCCAACCCCTCGCGCGCGCGCCGGCACACGTCGTCGAAGGCGGCCACCGGGCGGTGCATCATCCACTTGCGCCGATCGGTCCCCAGGATGGCGAGCGCCAGGTTCTCGAACAGGGACAGGTCGGCGAACACGTTCGAGATCTGGAACGTGCGCCCCATGCCGAGGGCGGTGCGCCGGTGCTCGGGGAGGCGGGTCACCTCGCGCCCGAACAGCGACACGCGGCCCGCCGACGGCCGCAGCGTGCCGGTGATGCAGTGAAACAGCGTCGTCTTGCCGGCCCCGTTCGGACCGATGAGCACCCGGCGCTCGCCCGGGGCGACGCTGAGCGAGACCCGATCGACGGCGCGCAGGCCGCCGAACTCCTTGGTCAGGCCGCTGACCTCGATGGCGGCGGCGGGCGTGGTCATCCGGACCCGGCGCCCGCCAGGCGGGCCCGCAGGCGGCCGACGAGGCCGACGACGCCCTGGGGCGCCCAGAGCACGGCCGCGATGAAGACGAGCCCCATCACCGACGCGTACAGCTCGAAGAAGCTCGACACCCAGTTGCGAAGCCAGAGGATGATCATCGAACCGATGAACGGCCCGACGATGGTCCCGGTGCCCCCGATGATCGCCATCAGCGCCGCCTCGACCGAGATCGGGAACGAGGCCGCGACCGGGTTGACGAAGCGGTTGTAGTAGACGTACAGCACGCCGGCGAGGCTCGCGAGCGCCGCCGAGACGACGAAGGCCGCGTAGAGGTGCAGGCCGGAGTGGTAGCCGAGACTCCGCATCCGGGTCTCGCTCGCCCTGATGCCGCGCAGGGTGAGGCCGAACGGGGAGGCGACGAGGAGCCGATACCCGAGCGCGCACAGCAGGACGACCGCCAGCACCAGGTAGTAGTACTCGGTGTGGGACTCGACGCGCACCGCGCCGACGTCCGGAAACGGGACGTTGGTGACCCCGTTGTCACCGCCGGTGAACGACGACCAGCGGTGCGCCACGCCCCAGACGACGTAGCCGAAGGCGATCGTGATCAGGATGAAGTACACGCCGCGCGTCCGGACGGCGAACCCGAAGACGAGCCCGAGGAGCGTTCCGGCGAGCAGGCCGGCGGGCGCGGCGAGCGCGGTCGGCACGGCGTGACGGACCTGGAGGATCGCCGTCGTGTACGCGGACACCGCGAAGAAGGACGCGTGGCACAGCGAGAACAGCCCGGCGTGGCCGAGCAGCAGATCGACCGAGAGGGCCAGCAGCCCGAAGACGTACATCTGCGTGAGGAGCCCCGTCCAGAACGGCCCGGCCGCCACGGGCAGCAGCACGGCCACGGCGAGGGCGGCGAGGGCGAGGGGAACGCGGAGGGCGTTCCGCATCAGGACTCCCGGCCGAAGATGCCTCGGGGACGGACCAGCAGCAGCACCGCCATCGGGCCGAACAGGACGAAGTAGGAGAATTCCGGGAGCAGCCACCGCCCGTAGGCGTCGAGGAGGCCGACGATCAGCGCGCCGAGCATCGCGCCTCCCAGGCTCCCGAGCCCGCCGACGATGACGACGACCAGCGCGACCACCAAGATCTCCCAGTCCGCCCCGGGGTAGAGCGTGAGGAAGGCACCGCCCACGACACCCGCCATGCCGGCGAGGAACGAGGCCAGCGCCGACACCAGCACGAAGAGGCGGTCGACGTTGATCCCGGTCGCGCTCACCTGCTCGCGGTCGTCCACGCCGGCGCGCACGACGGCGCCGATCTGGGTCTTGCGGTAGAGGAGCCACAGGGCGGCGCCGACACAGACGCCGAACAGGATGAGGACGAAGCGATACCGGGGGTACACGAGTCCCCCGGGCAGCTCCATCGCGCCGCGCAGGAAGACGGGCGTGGGCACCTTGAGGCTGTCGCCCCCCCAGATCGCCAGGGACACGTCGCCGATCACGAACGCCACGCCGACGGTGAGCAGCACCTGGGCGAGGTGATTCTCGCCGGTGTGGCGGATCAGGAAGCGGTCGATGAGGTACCCCAGGGCCACGACGGCGGCGCCGCCGCCCACGATGGCGAGGGCGAAGCTGCCGGTGCGCTCGGCGATCGTGAGGCCGATGTAGCCGCCGAGCAGGTAGTAGGCGCCGTGCGCCATGTTGACCACGCGCATGAGGCCGAACGTGAGCGTGAAGCCGCTCGCGAGCAGGAAGAGCAGCGCGGCGAGCGAGGTGCCGTTGATCGCCTGGAGGATCGCGCTGCTGGTCATGGGGCGGAGCCCAGCGACGCGCCGCCCGGCCGCGGGGAGCCCGCAGCCGGGGGCGCGTCGCCGCGGGCGGGAGTCACCGCTTGTAGGGGCCTCGCTTCAGGAACTCCTCGGGCGTCCACTTCCAGAACTGGGACACGGCCTCGTACGTCTTGACCGGCACGTTGGTGAGGACGTCGCCGAGCACGGGGTGCTTGATCTTCTGGATCCGCGAGATGTACACGTTCTGGACCGGGTTGTCGTACTCGTCCATGCGCACCGGCCCGCGGGGCGCCTTCACCTGCACGGTCCGCATCGCCTTGAGGAAGGCGGCACGATCCTCCACCTTGCCGTTGATCGCGTCGATCGCCGTCTTGGTCCAGAGGGCCGCCGTGTACGCGGACTCGCCGAACCACGAGGGGAGCCGCTTGTACTTCCGCGCGAAGGCGTCGGTGAAGGCCCGGTTCTCCGGCGTGTCGAGGCCCGCGGCGTAGTGCAGGGAGTTGCCGATCAGGCCGATGGCGCGGTCGTCCATCTGCGGCAGCGCGTCCTGGTGCATCCAGTAGCCGCCGTAGATCTTGAACTTCTTGTCCATGCCGAAATTGAACCAGGCTTCGAAGAGCCGCGCGCGGTCCACGCCCACGACGACCGCCGAGACGCCGTCGGTCCCCGCCGGGATCGCCGCGATCGTGGGGCCGTAGTCCCGTGTCCCGATCGGGTTCCAGATGATCTTGGCGACCTTGCCGCCGAGCTCGGTGTAGGTCCGGACCGCGCCGAGCGTGACCTCGTGGCCCCAGGTGTAGTCCTGGCCGATGAAGGTCACGTTGCGCAGGCCGAGCTCCTTGTAGAGATACTCGCCCCAGGGATGGCCGATCTGGCTCGCCGAGACCGCCGTCCGCACGACCGTCGGGGTGCGTTCCCACTTGGTGATGGTGTCGGCGCCGGCCGCGTCCATCACCAGCGGCACGCCCGTCTCCTTGCTTACCTGCGCCACCGCCGGGCCCTCGTGCCCGCAGAGCGGGCCGACCATGAAGTGCACCTTCTCCTGGAGGGCGAGGCGGCGCGCCTGGGTGAGCGCCTGATCCGGGTTGCACGTGGTGTCGGCGAGGACGATCTCCACCGCCCGCCCGCCGGCCTTGTTCCCCGCCTGCTCCCAGAAGAGCTTGAAGCCGTCGACCATGTCGCGTCCCGGCGTGGCGAGCGGTCCCGTCACGGGCGGAAGCAGGCCGATCTTGATCGGGCCGCCCTGCGCGTGGACGAGGGCCGGCGCGCAGCCGAGAACAGCCAGCAGCACGGCGGCGGCCCGCAGGGGCTTGCGAATCGCGTCTCTGATCATGTGCGTTGCGCCTCCTCTGTGCGCCATCGGGCGCGCCGGCAGTGGTCCACGGAGTTCGGGATGCCTGGGTTTATACTTGGTGCCTCGGCGCATTGTCAATGACGGACGATATCGTGCGGTTCGGCAGCGATCGAGACGCGCGGCGCAGCGAGGACGGGCCGCTGCTCACGGGGCGTGGACGTTTCACCGACGACGTGCACGTGCCCGGAGAGGCTCACGCCGCGTTCGTGCGCGCGAGCGTCGGCCACGCGGAGATCCGCGGCCTCGACGTCGCCGCCGCGTCGCGCAAGCCCGGCGTGCTCGGGGTGTTCACGGGACGCGACCTCGCCGCGGACGGGCTCGGCGCGATCCCGCCCGCGGCGGCGTTCCCCGGGCGCGGCGGCCGGCCGATGGTCGACGCGCCGATACCGCCCCTGGCGATCGACCGCGTCCGGTACGTCGGGGAGCCGCTCGCGATCGTCGTCGCGGAGACCGCCGCCCAGGCGCGGGACGCGGCCGAGGCCGTGGTCGTCGACCTCGCCGAGCTGCCGGCCGCCCCCGACGTCGCGCACGCCATGGCGCCGGGCGCGCACGCGGTCTGGCCCCAGGCGCCGGGCAACGTCGCCTTCGACTGGACCGACGGCGACGCGGCGGTGGTCGACGCTGCGTTCGTCCGCGCCGCGCACGTCGAGCGCGTGCGCTTGCTCGATACGCGGCTCGCGCCCTCGGCCCTGGAGCCTCGGGCGGCGATCGGCCAGTGGGACCCGGCCGCCGAGCGGCACACGCTGATCGCGAGCACGCAGGGCGTCACGGTGGTGCGGCGCCTCCTGGCGGAGGGCGTGTTCAAGGTGCCCCCGCAGAAGCTCCGCGTCCTCACGTACGACGTCGGCGGCGGCTTCGGCATGAAGGTGCAGGCGTACGCCGAGTACGCGACGCTCCTCTACGCGGCGCGCCGCCTGGGGCGGCCCGTGCGGTGGTGCGCGACACGGGTCGAGAGCTTTCTCGCGGACACCCACGGCCGGGACGGCGTCCTCGAGGGCGAGCTCGCGCTCGACGGGCAGGGGAGGTTCCTCGCCCTCCGGGTGCGCACGCTCGTGGGCATCGGCGCGTACGTCTCGACGTTCGCGGCCATCTTCGCGACGAGCAACACGAAGAACTGCCTCTCGAGCGTGTACGCGATCCCCGCCATCCAGACCGACGTGAAGATGGTGTTCACGAATGCGGCGCCGCTCGGGCCGTACCGTGGCGCGGGCCGCCCCGAGGCGATCTACCTCGTCGAGCGCCTGATCGACACGGCGGCGCGGGCGATGGCCATTGATCGCGTGGAGCTGCGGCGGCGCAACCTGATCCCGCCGGCCGCGATGCCGTACCGGGCGTCGACCGGCCAGGTCTACGACAGCGGCGACTTCGAGACGGTGATGGACAAGGCGGCGGCGCTGGCGGACTGGAGGGGCTTTCCCGCGCGTCGCGCGGCGTCCGAGCGGGCGGGCCGGCTCCGGGGCATCGGCCTGGGCTGCTTCCTGGAGGTGGCGGGGGGAATCCTCGACGAGACGGTGGACCTGCGCTTCGAGGAGGACGGCACCGTGGCGCTCCGCACCGGCGCGCAGGCCCTGGGCCAGGGGCACCTGTCCACCTTCCCGCCGGTCGTCGCGCAGCGGCTCGGCGTCGACGTGCGGGCGGTGCGGCTCATCGAGGGCGACAGCGACGAGGTGCCGGCGGGCACGCCGAGCGTGGCGTCCCGGTCGATGATGATGGCGGGCAGCGCGGCGGTCCTCGCCTGCGACGCCGCGATCGAGAAGGGCCGGCGGCTCGCCGCGCACCTCTTCGAGGCCGCCCCGTTCGACGTCCGGTTCGAGAGCGGCCGGTTCCACGTCGCCGGGACCGAGCGGGCCATCGGGATCGTCGACCTGGCGCGCCGCGCGCGCGCGATGACGGGGCTGCCGGCGGACCTCGCCGGGGGCCTGGACAGCACGGCCAAGTTCGTGTCGCCGCAGATGAGCTTTCCGAACGGCTGCCACGTCGCCGAGGTCGAGATCGACCCGGCCACGGGCGCGGTGCGGGTGGTCGGCTACGTCGCGGTCGACGACGTCGGCCGCGTGATGCACACGACCATCGTCGAGGGCCAGATCCACGGCGGCGTCGCCCAGGGGCTCGGTCAGGTCCTCGGCGAGCAGGTGGTCTACGGCGAGGGCGGCCAGCTGCTGACCGCCTCGTTCATGGACTACATGCTGCCGCGCGCGGACGACATGCCCCCGATGACGATCGGGCACCACACGGCGCCCTGCACCACGAACCCGCTCGGCGTGAAGGGCGCGGGCGAGTCGGGCGTGGCCGGGTCGCTTCCGTCGGCGGTCAACGCCGTGCTCGACGCCCTGGCGAGCCGCGGCGTCACGCAGCTCGACCTGCCGATGACGCCGGCGCGCGTGTGGATGGCGCTCAGGGCCGCGGCGGCGGCAGGCGCCTGAGCGCCTCCTCGCGGAGCCGGACCTTCTGGATCTTCCCCGAGCTGGTCATGGGGAAGTCGTCGACGAAGAGGACGTGGCGCGGGATCTTGAAGCTCGCGATCCGGCCCCGGCAGTGGGCGAGGACGTCGTCCTCCGTGAGCGTGCGGCCCGGCGCGCGGCGCACGAACGCCACGCCCACCTCGCTCAGACGCGCGTCGGGGTAACTCACCACCGCCGCCGAGTCGATGCCGGGGTGGCTCATGAGATAGGCCTCCACCTCCATCGGGTCGACGTTCTCGCCACCGATCTTGAGCATGTCCTTGTAGCGGCCCATGAACCGGAGGTGTCCGTCGGGGCGGAGCAGCCCCATGTCGCCGGTGTGCATCCAGCCGTCGGCGTCGATCGCGGCGGCCGTGGCCTCGGGCTCGTCGTGGTAGCCGAGCATGAGCGTGTAGCCGCGCACGAGGATCTCGCCGGGCGCGCCCGTGGGCTGGTCGCGCCCGCTCGCGGGGTCGACGACGCGGATCTCGTAGCCCGGCGCCGGATAGCCCGAGGCCTCGCAGGACTGCTCCTCCGTCGAGTCGAGGGCGCCGATCGCGGCGCCCACTCCGAACTCGCTCATGCCGTAGCCCGAGACCAGCGGCCCGAAGAGCGCGCGCGCGCGGCGCGCGACGGGGACCGAGCTCGACATGCCGGCGGCGAGGATGCCGGTGCGGACGCTCGACACCTCCCGCGGCTGCCGCGCGTGCGCCGCGCAGAGCTCCTTGAAGTGCGTGTCGAAGCCGTGCAGCACCGTCGCGCGCTCGCCGGCGAGGAGCTCGAGGCTCTCCGCCGCCTCGAAGGTCTCGGTGAGCACCTGCCGCGCGCCGGTCACCATCGAGGCGAGCATCCCCTCCGAGAAGGCGAACAGGTGGAAGAAGGGCAGGTACATCAGGATCACGTCCTGCTCGGTGATGGCCAGGCGGAAGGCGCGGTCCGTGACGTTACGGACCAGGCGGTGGGCGTGCATGGCCCCCTTGGGCACGCCGGTGGTCCCCGAGGTGTACATCAGAAAGGCCAGGTCCTCGGGGCTCACCGCGGCCGCGCGCGCCCCGAGCGTGCGCTCGTCGACCTCGTCTGCGCGCTCGAGGAGGTCCGCCCAGACCACCGTCGCCGGACGGCGCGCCTCGCCGAGGAGGAGCACGCGCCGGAGGCCGGGCAAGCGGCTCGCGCCGGGTGCTCCGTCCACGGGCGCGAGCTCGCGCACCATGGCGAGGTAGTCGACGGGGCCGCCGCGCTCGGCGAGGATCAGTGTGGTCGCGTGGGACTGGGCGAGGATGTAGCCGACGTCGTGGGTGCGGAGCCGCGTATTGACGGGTACCAGGACCGCGCCGATCTTCATCACCGCGAACGCGGCCTCGATCCACTCCGGGCGATTGAGCATCCACAGGGCGACCTTGTCCCCCTGCGCGACGCCGAGCGCGATGAGCCCCCGGGCGACACGGTCCACGCCCGCGGCGATCTCGCAGAAGGTCGAGCGCCGGCCCTGGAAGCACAGCGCCTCGCGCGTGCCCCAGCGGCGCGCCGCGCGCTCGGGGAGCGTGCCGATCGTGACCTTCTCGAACCAGTCGGAGGAACGCGCCGCCACCATCGTGCCGCGCGGGTCCGGGGCCCGCACCCGGCGGCAGTATAAGGCAAAGGATGAGGCAATCGGCGGATTGCGAACCGGCCGGCTCCTGAGGGAAGGTGGCGTCGTGGACGCTCCGGAGCTGAATCCCGCCGAGACGCTGCTGAGCCAGCGCTACCACTGATCCGAGGCCGTCCTGCTGGCCGTGTGCCAGCGCCTCGGTGTGGAGCACGAGATCATTCCGCGCGTCGCCACGGCGTTCGGCGGAGGGATGGGCGGGACCGGCTCCGTCTGTGGCGCGGTGGTCGGCGCGGTGATGGCGATCGGCCTCCGTCACGGTCGCGAGACTCCCTCCGAACGTGACCCTCGCGCGTACGCCCTGACCCAGGAGCTGCGGCGCCGCTTCGAGGCCGAGATGGGGCACCTCGACTGCCGCGCGCTGACCGGGATGGATCTGAGTACGGGGGAGGGCGTCAAGCGGTTCTACGCGTCGGACGTGCCCGTGCGCGTCTGCCGGCCGGCCGTGGGCGCGGCCTACCGGATCGTGACCGAGCTGCTCGAGTCGTAGGACGCTCCCCGCCGATCTCGCGCTCACGCCGGCCGTCGAGCTCCTGAAGCTCTACCGGAGCCGCCAGGCCTCGCCGCTCGAGGTCGTGCAGGCGGTCCTCGCCCGGATCGACGCCGTCAACCCGCGCGTCAACGCCGTGGTGACGCTCGCGCGCGAGTCGGCGCTGCGTCAGGCGCGCCTCCAGACGGCGGCGCTCCGCCGCGGCGCCACGCGGCCGCCGCTCTTCGGCGTGCCCGTCGGGATCAAGGACGTCACGCCGACCCGCGGCCTCCGCACCACCTACGGCTCGAAGCTCTTCGAGCATCACGTGCCGGCGGAGGACGCCCTGGTGGTGGAACGGCTCCGCGCCGCCGGCGCCATCGTGGTCGGCAAGACGAACACGCCGGAGTTCGCGTTCGGTCCGAACACGGTGAACGCGCTGTTCGGCGCCACGCGCAACCCCTGGGCTCTCGCGCTCACGGCGGGCGGCTCGAGCGGCGGGTCGGCGGCCGCGCTGGCCACGGGCATGTGCACGCTCGCGGAAGGGACGGACCTCGGCGGCTCGCTCCGGGGCCCGGCGTCGTTCTGTGGCGTCGTCGGGTTCCGGACGACGCCGGGCCTGATCCCCCGGTATCCCTCGGTGCTCGCGTGGGACACGTACTCGGTCGAGGGGCCGATGGCGCGGACCGTCGCCGACGCGGCGCTGCTGCTGTCGGTGATGGCGGGCGCCGACGAACGGGCGCCCCTGTCCTACGCGGTCGATCCCCGCGACTTCGTGGCGGCCGTGCGGGCGCCGTCGGTGAAGGGCTGGCGCCTCGCGTGGACCGCCGACCTCGGCGGGCTGGTGCTCGTGGAGTCCGAAGTGCGGGCGGTCTTCGAGCAGGCGGTCGGTGTCTTCCGGACCCTCGGTGCCCGCGTCGAGGGCGCCTGCCCGGACATGAGCGACGTCCCGGAGATCGTGCGGCTGACGCGCGGGCCCCTGATGGTCGCGCGGCACGCCGACAAGCTCGCCGAGCACCGCGCCGTCCTGCAGGAAGGGCTGGTGGAGAACACCGAGCAGGGCCTCGCGCTCTCGGCGCGGGACGTGGCGCAGGGGGAGCTCCTGCGGACGCGGCTCTGGCACCGCGTGCGCGAGTTCCTCGCCGCGCGCGATCTCTTCATCACGCCGACGGCCGCGGTGCCGCCGTTTCCGATCGAGCAGCCCTACGCGCAGGAGATCGACGGCCGCCCGGTGGGCAAGGCGCTGCAGCGCTCGTACCTGACTTACGCGTTCTCGGTGCTCGGCCTGCCCGCGATCTCGATCCCCTGCGGGTTCACGCGCCGGGGGTTGCCCGTGGGGTTGCAGATCGTGGGCCATCGCCAAGGCGAGGCGACCGTGCTCCGGGCGGCCGCCGCGTTCGAGGCCGCCCGCCCCTGGCGCACGCGGGTTCCCCCGGTCGTCCAGCTCGGCGGGTGACGCTCCCGCGGGGGGCCGGTCACGACGCCGTCGGCGGGCGGCGCAGCCGCGCCTCGACCTCGTGGCGCTGGATCTTGCCCGTGGTGCTGCGCGGCAGCTCGGCGAGCGTGACGAACACGATCTCCTTCGGCTGCTTGTAGCCGGCGAGCTCCGCGCGGCAGCGGGCCAGCAGATCCGCGGCGCCGAGCGCCTCGTCCTTCTTCGCGACGACGGCGACCGGCACCTCGCCCCACTGCGGATCCTGGCGCCGGACGACCACGGCGTCGGCGACGCGCGGGTCGGCCAGCAGGACGCGCTCGATCTCGGCCGGGTAGATGTTCTCGCCGCCCGACTTGATCATGTACTTGAGCCGGTCGACGAAATCGAGCGATCCGTCGGGGTGCTGCACGAACATGTCGCCCATGTGGAACCAGCCGCCGCGGAAGTCCCGGGCGTTCGCCTCGGGCGCGTTCCAGTAGCCGCTGAAGCACGTGGGCCCGCGGAAGGCCAGCTCGCCCGGCGTCCCCGGCGGGACGTCGCGGTCGTCGGCGTCCACGAGCCGGATCTCGCAGAAGGCGTTCTGGCGCTTCGAGAGCCGGGCGGGGACCTCGCCCACGGCGATGACGTTGCCGGAGGCCGGTGGGATGCCGGTCTCCGTGGAGCCGAACGAGTTCAGGTAGGGCGCGCCGAGGAGCGTCGTGACCTCGGCGATCTGATGCGCGGGAACGAGATCGGCCATCGCGCCACAGAGCCGGACGCCCTTCGGCTGGATGGCCCGGGCGCGCAGCTCGCCGATGAGCGGCTCGATCATGCCGGGCATGAGCAGGAGGTGGCCGAGCTGCTCACGGCCCACGTGGGCCGCGATCTCGTCCGGGCGGAAGCCGTCGATCACGATGACCTTGCCGCCGGTGACGAGCGTGCCGAGCGCCGGCTCGGTCGCCGCCATGTGGAAGAACGGCGCCCACGCCACGCTCGTGTCACCCGGGCAGAGGCCGAGCTCGGCGAAGAACACCAGGTAGCGGGCCAGCTCGGCCCGGTGGGAGATCACCGCGCCCTTCGGCAGGCCGGTGGTGCCGCTCGTGTAGAGGATGAGGAGGCCGTCCTCGGGCTCGGCGGCGACCTCCGGGTCGCCCGGCCGCGCCCGTGCGAGCCGCCCCTCGTAATCCTCTCCGAGCCGGATCGTCGGGATCGCGCCGACGCCCGCCCGGGCGAGCGGCTCGGCGTGACGCTCGGAGACGACGAGGAGCGTCGGCGAGACGAGCGTGATGCAGTGACGCAGCTCGGGCGGCGCGAGGCGCCAGTTCTGGCAGGCGAGGATCGCGCCCAGCTTCGCGCACGCCAGCTCGAGCTCGAGATACTCCGGGCGGTTCTCCGAGAGGATGGCGACGCGGTCGCCGCGCGCGACCTCCGAGGCGCGGAGCACCTCGACCGCGCGATTCACGCGCGCGTCGAGCTCACCGTAGGTGAGCGCGCGACCGGCCGCCTCGACGGCGCAGCGCTCGCGGTGGCGCCGGACGCAGCTCTGGAACAGGCTTCCGACCGTGCTGCGTCCGGCGGCGAGCGTCGGGGCGATCTCGGACATGGCGCCTCCTATTCCGGAACCCGGGTGAACTGATTCTTACCGAGCCGGCGTCCAGGACCTGGCCGCGCCCTCCGGCCGCGCAGCCGCATCATGGCGAAAACCCAGCCTGTTCCCGATTGGCATCACCGTTGCCCTCATCTTCCTCGTGGAGGGGAGGATCGGGCGTGATGCGGCTTCACTGTAACGACTGGAAGGCGCTTCGGAAAGCCCTGAGCGAGGGGCAGGCCGCCGCTTTCGAAGCGTCGCGCTCCGATCTGCACATCTGGTCCCGTGACGAGCCGAGCGCGGGCGATCGCTGCCAGTGCGGCGCCCGGCGCTGGGTGCCGGCCGGCCCCTCGCCCCGCGCCGCGCACGGCGGGGCGTCCGGCGGAGCCCGGCCGTGACGACGCTCGTGCTGGCCGGCGCGAGCATCGCCGCCGCGCTCGCGAGCGTTCCGTGGGGCTATCATCGCTTCGCCTGTCCCCTCTGCCGGGCCATGCGGCGATACCAGCGCGCGGACCGCCTGCGAGCGGCGTCCGCGCTCGCCGTCGCCTCGTCTCGTCGCTCACCGCGCTAGGGTGCCGTTCTCGAAGTCATCGCAAGGCTCGCCGCACGCGGAGTCCGGGCCGGCGGGCACCCGCGGGAAGGGGTCGACGGAGACCCGTTCCCGCCCCGCGCGCGGCGGGCCCCGCGCGCCCGGATGGAGCCCAGCCGCCTCGGGGCAGCGAACGCATGCCGCG
>MGCE01000171.1 GCA_001790315.1 Candidatus Rokubacteria bacterium RIFCSPLOWO2_02_FULL_72_37
GGTCGAGAAGCTCGCGCTCTCGAGCGTCGAAATCGGCCTCGGCGATCTGCTTCGCCTCCAGCATCAGGTAGAGCTGCCGCAGCTCCTCGGTGACGGCATCCGCCTCGTGGGCCATTGCCTCTCGCGCTGCATCGTGAACCTTCTCCGCGATCCACCGGAGCCCACTGAGCGGTGCGAGCAGCAGATCGTCAACGAGCAGCACGGCCGTGTCTCCTCTGGCGCCAATCCGCGTTCACACAAGAGCCTGGGCCGGCGCCCGCCCGGGCTTGAAGTCCAGGGCCATGTCGGCAAAATTGTGGGGCGGCCACGGGCCGGTGTAGTCGAACGCGTACCTGTTGTCGAAGAGCTGAGCGGCCTCGAACACGGCAGCCTCGAACTCCTCCTGCCGATCGCGCTTCACAAGGCAGGCCAGGTGGATCACTTCTCGCTCGTTGCGCGGTGTGTTGCGTTTGGTCTCGACGCAGCGAGGCGCGAGGATCTCTTCCACCCGCTCCGCGTGTGTCTCCCGATCCTCGCTGAGCAGGCGGTCGAACAGGCGCCCCACTTCAATCTTGTCGTTCTGCGACGGCTCGCGGTGCCCGGTCAAGAACCGATCGCGTGCCGCACGCAGTTCGGGATGCGTATCGACGAAATGTTCGAAGATGTTGGGCACGTCCCACGTGACTCTCAGCCCCATCTCCACGCAGCGTGTGACCTGCCGCAGGGTGTCCAACACGGCCTTGTGGTTGCGGGAGAGGATCTGGCACAGCGCCTTCCGCCCGTCCGCCACGGTGCCGAACGCGACGGGCAGGACGGCGTCAGTCTCCGCCATCAGGCGCTTCAGCACTGCATGATGGGCGGCCAGGTGACGGCGTTCCGGCCGCAGCCTCTCGGGGACGCCACTGACCACCGCGGAGACGCGGCCGCTCGTCATCGAGTACACCGTGTCACCCTCGAGGCCAATCGGACCGAGGATCGCGCCATCGAGCCCAGAAACGATCGCGTACAGATACAGCTTCTCGTTGGACAGCGGTTGCTTGGACATTTCTCAGTACCGTCGCACGGCGGGCTCGTGCACCGGAGCCGCCGCCGCTGACTCCTCCAAGGGACGTTCCCGCGTCACCGCGGCCGCCTTGAGGCCGCCCGCCTCCGTCTTGAGTTCCAGGATCGCGCCGCACGTGGAGCACTTGATCTGCCCTGCGTAGTCGTCATACGCATCGCCCAGATCGACTTTGTGCCCGCAAGAGAGACAGATGATTTTCATCGGACGAGTTCCTCCTGGTCGCCGTGTTCCGCCAAACGCTGAAAGCCACTCCTCGTGCGGACGCGTACCCGGTGAGCCTCCCACAGCCGGGCAAGCCAGCGCCGGCGCGACCGGCTGTTGCAGCGGCCAACCTCGGCCCACGTGACCCGCCTCGCATCCTGTGCCGGGGCGGCCACCCCGGTGGATGCCGGGCACGCCCGGAACCCTTTCACGTGGCGGGCGCCGCGGATGTGGGTAGCCGTCGGAACGGTCAGCATCACGGATTCCCCTTCAATATCGAAGCTTGAGGCCGGCCGCGCCTCCGTTGAAGGCTCGCCGGCCCCCAGGGCTGGCCGTTGCCGCCCGAGCGGCGCCGCGCTCGGCAAGCGCGTGGAGAAGAGCGGCCTTCTCGCGCTCGATTTCGTGCAGCCGCGCGTCCAGATCCTGTAGACGCTTCAGCGCGCTGTCCTTTTCCCGCCCTTTGCGCGCCTTTTCCATCTCGAGGCAGGTGATCTGCATGTAGGCCATGTACGGGTTGGCGATACGGTCGACCCTTCCCGAAAGCGTCTTCATGTCCCGCATGCTCTTTCGCGGTAGCGACATCGGCTTATCCCTTCCGGCCCCCGGCACGCCTCATCCGGGAGGCGCACATCCTCCGAACGACCTCGTCGACCTTCTGGGGCATGAGCGACTCGCCGCCGCGGGTCACTTTCGCCGTATCGATGTTGAGCACGTCGCGGCATATCAACCCGAAAGTGGGATCGTCCCACGGCGCTTCCGCGTGGCTGCAGACGAGGACGCGCGCGATCGCGATGCACGCCCGGATCGTGGGCCGATGGTTATGTATCCCTGTACCCCGGAGTTCCCTCACAATGTCCACGATGACCTCGGCGGCGGCCTCCGGAATGCCCGACCGGGCCGCCGTGATCGCGATCTCCGTGGTCCGGTCGTAGTGCCCCGTGCTGATCGTGATGAGCCGGTCCATCAGGGCGTCCTGAGTCTTGTGGACGCCGGCATACTCTTCAGGGTTCGAGGTGAAGATCGCGTTGAACCGGGGATGGACCTGCAAGTACCCTTCGCCGTTGCGGCGAAGCTTGGGCAAGTTGAGGATGCCTTCGCCGAGGACGCTCAGCAACGCGTTGTTGGCTTCGGGACGCGAGCGGGTGAACTCGTCGTAAATCAGCGTATCCCCATTCCGGCAGGCCGTGGTGAGCCGGTTGTCCATCCACAGGGTCTTCATTTCCTCTTCCGTCTTCAGGACCGAGTGGATGTAGTTGTCGACGAGCTTCGCCTTGCGGTACCCGTGGTCGCTGCCGAGCAGATCGGAAGTGCCGAACTCGTCATCACCGTGAATGAGCGTGACGGGACGGCCCAACTTCGAGGCCACGTGGAAAGCAAGCGTGGTCTTGCCCGATCCGGCGGGTCCCGAGAAGTGCACCGGGTAGCCTGCGTGGAGGTACCTGAGGGCGCGGTCGGCCAGATCCTGGACCTCGCGCGTGGCGACGAAGGCCTCACTGGCCTCGGGCAGCACATTGTCGGAGCCGACCGGTATTCGAACGGTGGCCTCAGTAGCCAACCCCAAGCCGTTGTCACTCATGCCTCGATCCTTTCTTCCCGACCGGCGCCCCACACACTGGCGGTTGCCAGCGCCGGTGCACGCCTACGTTCATCAGCGCGATCGGGCCCCTCGTACCGCTGCAGGGCTGTGATGCTGTCGCAGCCACGGAGGACGCGCGCGACGTCGGCGAAGCGCTGCCGCGGGGCGGGCAAATCCAACGTCCACCCCGGCGTCTCACGTCCGCACTCTGCACAACGCAGGAACACGCGACGAGGCTCGCGGTTCCACAAGTCCTGGTGCCCGTGGACAAGACATTGCAAATGCATCGAAACCCCCCAAGTCGTCGGCAAGGCATCTCGTGGAGACCGTCGGAACAATCTCCACGAGCCATGTCGCCTCGCTAGCCACCAGTCGCCCTCGCGGCTCGCTTCGAGTGTTCGCGTCCGGTCGGACCCGCCGTAGCGACCGTCCGACACCAGACGGCGCGGGCGCCGGCCAAGTCGGTGCCGAACCCGTTTCGCAGCGCCGCTACCCGGCTCTTGAGCCCCGACACGAACTCACGGAGGTCGCGCCGCTGACGCCGCGCCATCTCCGCGTGCGCCGCTCGAAATCCACCCTGCACCCGGGCCAGCGCGTGTTTCATCTCGACCGCGGCCTGCCTGGTGGCCCCGATCAGTCGCTGACGTTCGCCGCGCGCGGTGTGAATCTCTCCAACAAGCCGGGTCATATCAGCCGTCAATTGCCCCATCACGCTTCACCTCCTTGATGCTCTCATCGTCAGCAAGACGTCTCGTGGAGACTGCCCAGCAGTCTCCACGAGCCATGCTTCCTCGCTAGGCCGGAGCGGCCGCGCTGGCCGTCAAGCCGATCGCTTCGGCGTACTTCAGGTACGTCTCAACCGAGGCGATCACCACACGGGCCTCGATCGAGAGCAACTCGATCCCGACCAGGGACACCTTCGCCCAGGCATCGATCACGATGCCTTTGTCCAGGATGCGGTCCACGACTTCCGCCAGGCTGGACGAATCAGTCGACTTCTGCATCTTTGCCATGTCCGTTCTCACCTTCCTTCGTTTTGGAACTTGCCTAAGACCCGCTGTTCTCTCTCCGAGGCTGGCCTCTATCGCAACCGAGATGCCAGCGGTCCTGCGCGTTTTTCGCAGTATTTCGCGACGCTGGAGAAAGAACGCGGCCGAGGAATGGTGCGGCCGCTATGGAACTGGCGCAATGACACGGGAGGTCGAGACTACCTGCGAGAGCACCTCGCGCGCGATCGCCTCGACCTGTTGGTGCAGGATTGGTTTACCGACGAAATCAGCGATGAGGCCCGCGACCATCGCCTGGCGCACCTCGGCGTCATCACAGTAGAAATAGCCCGAGACCAGGACGATGCGGGCTGCAGCATCGCCCTCCCGGATGCGGCGCGCCAGGTCGAGGCCGTCCAGGTCCGGCAACTTGGCATCGATAAAGGCGAGGTGGAAGCGCTGCGACTTCGCGAGGCGAAGCGCCTCTCGGCCGCTCGTCGTGGTCACCGGGACGATGCCTGTGCTCTTCAGGATGTGCGTCAGGGCCCAACAGATGTCCGGTTCGTCGTCTACGATGAGGACCCTCACGGGCGCACCGTTCCGGATCATTGCCGTATTCCGTTCTTGAGAAGCGGCAGTCTCACGGTGAACGTGGAGCCCTGGCCTTCGACGCTCTCGACGTCGATGGCCCCAAAGTGCTGCCGCACGATCGAATGGCAGATGGACAGCCCCAATCCCGTCCCCTGACCAACCGGCCTCGTCGTGTAGAACGGATCGAAGATTCTCTCGATTTCCGACGCACGTATGCCGTCCCCCGTATCACTGATCTGGACTCGCACCTCCGCGCCTGCCCGATCCAGGGCGGTGCGCAGCAGCCCGCCGCCCGGCATGGCGCCCAACGCGTTCAGAAAGAGGTTGATGAACACCTGCTGCAGCAGACCGGGCACTCCACTCACGAGCACCGGGTTGCCAGGCAACTCGATGTTCATCTCGACCTGCTGAGTCCCGGCCTGGGCGGCCGCCAGCGCGGCCGCATCCCGAACGACCCGCACGAGATCCACCTGCACCATGTTGGGCTGTTCACCCGGGCGGGCGAAGTGCAGGAGGTTCTCGATGATGCGCGAGGCCCGCTCGATACCCGTGAGGATCTTGGCCCTGCACTCCCGGCGAAAGTCGGGGTCCTCGGGCTCTTCCGAGAGAAACTGGGCGGCCGATGAGGCGATCGACAGCGGGTTGCGGATCTCGTGCGCGACGCCGCCGGCCAGGACACCCAGGGCGGCCAGCTTCTGC
This sequence comes from Candidatus Rokubacteria bacterium RIFCSPLOWO2_02_FULL_72_37, assembly GCA_001790315.1. Taxonomy (GTDB): domain Bacteria; phylum Methylomirabilota; class Methylomirabilia; order Rokubacteriales; family CSP1-6; genus GWA2-73-35. Next base: position 5,096 of record MGCE01000171.1, read on the forward strand.
GACTGCAGCAAGTGCGCCTCGAACTTGCGCCGCTCGGTCAGATCCCGGCCCACCGCCACAATCGCGACCACCCGGGCCCGATCGTCCTTCATCGTCGAGCCGACCCACGACACCGGCACGAGCGCTCCGGACTTGGTGACCAGATCCCATTCCGCCACGCCGAAGCCTTTTCCACGCTTGGCCGTTTCGAACCCGCGTCTCGCGTCCGCTCGGTGCGGCTCAGCGCACAGATCGAAGAACGTGCGGGTTTCCACTTCGCCCAGGGTGAGCCCCGAGATCCTCTCGGCCGCTGCGTTCCAAGTCAGGATGGTCCCGTCAACCATCGTGGAGAGCACGATGTCGCTGGCGCTTTCCACCACGCTGGCCAGGTGGCGCTCGGCGCGGCGCGCCTCCTCACCCAGCCGCACCTGCTCGGTCACGTCCTCGAGCAACAACATCACGTGCTCGATGGCGCCCTTCCAGGAGAACGGGATGAGGCTGTAATAGTAGGTGCGCGTTGCGAGCCCCGGCGAGCGATAGGTCATCCGCTCGCCCCTCGTCGGCCGGTTGTGCTCGAACGCCGCCCGTACGCGACTCACGAGATCCATCTGTTGAACGATCGCGGGCGGGAAGACCGCGTCAATACGCTGACCGACGGTGTTTGCTTCGGACCGCAGCGCCTTCTCCACGAAGTTGCGGTTGGCCGAGACGACGCGCATCTGGCTGTCAATCAAGAGCACCGAGGAGGGGCTGGCGTCCAGCAGCATCGAGTACAGCGTCTTGTAGCGCCCGGCTTCACTGTCTGCAGCCTCTCCGGCACGGCGCGGCGCGCGGCGGTGAATCTCCCTCATTCGGTCTGGAGATCCGGCATCGCGAAGTTGTAGGGGGGCCAGGGGCCGCTCAGGAGAAGACTCGCGCGTTCGGTGAGGTCGATCCGCAGGACCGCCGCGCGAAACGACGGCAGCCCTTCCCGTTTCACTAAGAACTGGAGGCTGAGGAGCGGAACGCGGAAGACGGACCGTGGCCCCAGGGCCGCGCAGTGCTCCGTCTTGCACCTCAGGAACAGCCCGGCGAGCGCCGCGCGAAGCCGTTGGCTTGACGCGGCGGCCTCGTGCGCGCGCCGCTCTCGCTCGGCATAGAATTCTTTTCGCCGGACCAGATACGCACTTCCCGCAAAAGGGCTGGACATACCCCTCCGCCACCCGGGGCCCTTCACGCCGCAGTCCCCCTTTCCCGAGGATCCTCCCTCAGTTGTGGAAACGCGGATCCCCATCTCCACGCAGCCGTCCAACCCCATGAGCCGTTCTGTGTATGTCCCGCCCTGCGTGCGCAGCAGCTCCACGACGCCGGACTCCTGGCCCAGCACGCACCCATAACGCAGCGGCAGCACGGTACGATCGGCGTGGAGCGCCTCGACCACCTCGGCGTAGGCCAACGCACGCCCAACGGAAGGAGTGAGCTCCGACCAATCGCCTCTCGATACGGCCGCGCCCAGGCCGCACGCCTCGATCAGCCGCACCGGGGCACCGCCGACCCCCAAGGGAAGCATTGGCGGCGGCTCAAAGCCGTGCCGGGGTCCGGCGAAGACGATGCCATAGAGCAGCCAGCTCATTCTGCGCCCTCCGCTTCAAGCGACGGGCAAAAGCTGTAGGACGGCCAGGGCCCGGAACAGTCGAGGACAACTCCACGCTCGGCGTAGGTGGCGGTGATGCGCTGGACGGCCGCACGAAAGTCGCCCACGCTTTCACACGGCACGAGAAAGGCCCAATTGAGAATCGGGACTCCCTCCTTGTCCGATACCGCGGGCGCGACCGCCCGCTCTCGGAACTCCACCGCATGTTCGCGCAGTTGCCCGGCGACTCGCTCGCACAGAGTCTGGAGCCAGGCGTTCAGATCCTGGCCGACGCCGGCCCGGATGCGTCGCTCCTCCAGATAGCGAGCGCCGGGTGACGCCGGCGCCGCGCTGCGCGCGAGGGCGGCCGCCAGAAGTGGGGCTTCGGCAGCGCGCCTGTTCAGCCTTCCTTTTACGGCCCATTCCTCGTGATCCCCAAGTCGGTCGAGGGCGCGGGAGATGGCGACGTAGTGGATGGCGAGCCAGGCGATCAGCCGCTCCCGAGAGGAGAAGAGCGTGCCGAAGCGTGCCGGCATCACGGGCGAGGCGCGCATGACCGCTTCGACGACCGTTTCGTGCCGGCACGCCCATGGCGCAACCCAGGCAAGATCCTTCATCCGGGCTTCAGCCGCCGGCCCGCAGAAATCGTCAACTCTCACCGCGCTGACCACCGCCACCACGTCCCGGAAGGGGATCGGATTCAGCAAGCGCTCACCGTCCACGCCCGGGCCCTCAATCGCCGGCGGGGCGCCGACACCACGGGCGAGACAGTAAAGGTAGACGGCTTCGCTCCGTTCAGGGATGGCGTCGACGCGAGAGCAGTCAGACGGCGCCACGGTAGGTCTCCGAGGGGACCAGACGACGCGCCCGACTCGTCAAGGCCTCGCGCGCGATGCGCCTGACCTCCTGGTTGTCGAACGGTTTGGTGAGGTAGTCGAAGGCGCCGAGTCTCATGGAGGCCCGGACGGTTTCGGCCGAGCCGTAGGCGGTCACCATGATGACGGGCAACATCCCGTCAATCCTCCGGACGCGCTTGAGAACCTCCAGACCGCTCACGTCCGGCAACCTGACGTCCAGCATGACCAGGTCCAAGCGCGTCTGTCGCGCGATTTCCAGCGCTCGGGCGCCGCTCCGCACCGCGAGAATCTCCGCGTCCTCGGTGGACAGGATCCGCCTCAAGAGGGCGAGCACCGCCGGCTCATCGTCCACGATGAGGATGCGTCGTTTACCCGTCTGGACCGTCGCCATGACTTACCTCCCGGGTGTCGTGTGCCTGCACGCAGGCTGGATCGGAATCTTCTTCCGAGGAAGAACGATCTCGAGCACGCCATTCACGAAGCGTTCCCGCGAGTGTTCCGTGTCGACGTTCGGCGGCAGCCCGATCACTTCACTGAACCGCTGCTCTCCCCGCGCCGCCTGGAGGATGTAGTGCTGTGGACTCATGCTCAGGGAAATCTCGCCCCGGGTGAATCCGCCGAGGTCGACGACGATCAGCACTTCTTCGGCTTCGTTGAACACATCAACGAGCGGTCCCCGAACACGCTTGAAGGACGGCCGCGTCTGGTAGCGCCACTGGCGCGGCGTCTTCAGCGGCGAGATAGGGAGGCTGACAAAATCTGTCGTGCCGGGACGCCGCACAGCATGCCGCGCGGCTGCCCGGGCCCGCCGGTTGCCATGCACCAGCTCTCGGGACACGTCGGCCATCGTGCGTGGCGGAACGCCGCGGATCGCAACGTCACGCTTCATCTCGGTCGACCCGCGCTCCAGTCGCCGTCGCGGTTTCATCGAGGGCCGATTGAAGATCTTGCGCGGTGACCTCGAGCGCCACCGCGCCGGGCGGCTCCGTGCCCGCAGCCTCCACGACCCGGCGCACGGCCGATAGCCCGGCACGATGGCACACTCCCGCGATGTCGGCACCGTTCAGGCCCTCGGCGCACGCAGCCAGCCCGGCCTGGTCGACACCCTGGGCAAGCGGCTTGCCGCGCAGGTGGATCTCGAAGATCTCCCGGCGTCCCTGCTCGTCGGGCAGAGGGATGTCGACCACGGCGTCGAACCGGCCGGGACGCAAGACGGCGGGGTCGAGCCTGTCCGGCCGGTTTGTAGCCCCGAGCACAAGGACGCCCTTGAGCTCCTCGATGCCGTCCAGCTCGGCCAGGAACTGCGCCAGCACGCGCTCCGAGACGTGCGAATCCGAGCCGCCATCGCCGCGCCTGGGGACCAGGGCGTCGATTTCGTCGAAGAACACGATGCAAGGGGCTGCCTGGCGCGCCTTCCGGAAAGTGTCACGCATCCCCTTTTCCGATTCGCCCACGTACTTCGAGAGGAGTGCCGGCCCCTTCACCGAGATGAAGTTCACCTGGCTCTCGTTGGCAATCGCCTTCGCCGCCAGGGTCTTGCCGCAACCCGGCGGCCCTGTCAGGAGGATCCCTTTGGGCGGCTTGACGGCGGCCTTCTCGAAGAGGCTCGCGTACTTGAGGGGCCACTCCACGGCTTCCACGAGCCGCGCCTTGACGTGGGAGAGTCCTCCCACGTCTTTCCAGCCAACGTCCGGCACTTCGACGAACACTTCACGGACGGCCGAGGGCTCGACATCCTGCAGCGCCGCCAGGAAGTCGTCCATACCGACCTCGAGCCTGGCGAGCTGCTCGTAAGGCACATGGGCAAGAGAGAAGTCGATGTCGGCGAGCACCTGGCGCAGACAGATCATCGCCGCCTCCCGGCACAGCGCTTCCAGGTCCGCTCCGACGTATCCGTGCGTGATGTCGGCCAAGCGGTGCAGATCGACATCCGCCCGCAGCGGCATGCCGCGGCTGTAGATCTCGAGGATCTCCATGCGCCCGTTGCGGTCGGGGATTGGGATGGCGATTTCACGGTCGAACCGGCCAGGTCGCCGCAGCGCGGGGTCGATCGCGTTTGGGAGGTTGGTGGCGGCGATGACGATGACGTGCTGGCGCTTGGTGAGGCCGTCCATCAAGGCCAGGAGCTGGGCAACGACCCGCTTCTCCACTTCACCCAGCACCTGTTCGCGGCGCGGCGCGATGGCGTCGATCTCGTCCAGAAAGATGATGCTCGGGGCCCGGCGCGTGGCCTCCTCGAAAATCTTGCGCAGGTGGGCTTCGCTTTCGCCGTAGAACTTGTGGATGATTTCCGGGCCGCTGATCGAGAAGAAGGCCGCTTCGGTCTCGTGCGCGATCGCGCGTGCGATGAGCGTCTTGCCACATCCCGGCGGCCCGTGGAGGAGCACTCCCTTCGGCGCCTCGATGCCCAGCCGCTCGAACACCTCTGGATAGCGCAAGGGCAGCTCGATCGTCTCCCGCACGCGGTGCAGTTGGCGCTTGAGCCCCCCGATGTCCTCGTAGGAGAGCACGCGGCGCGTCTCTTCCGCGGTTGCCTTTCCCACCACCAGTTGGGTGGTCGGGTTGATCACCACCGCTCCGGCGGGCACGGTGCTCTCGACTTTGAAATCCGTCCAGCGACTGCCGAACAAGGTGGCGCGGATGCGACCGCCGGCCAGCACGGGCAGCCCGTCGAGCAAACCGCCGATGTACTTCAAGTCTCGGTCAGCGGGGGTGATCGTTGTGGGCGTGAGGACGACCCGCTCGGCGGGCCGGCTCGCGACCTTCTGCACCGGAACGACCTCGTCGAGCGCGGCGCCGGCGTTCTCACGAACGAGCCCGTCGATCTGCATCCGCGATTGCCCGCGCTGCTCCTTGTAGGCGGGCATCGCTTTGCACACGGTCGTGCGCTTCCCCGTCACCGTGACGATTTCGCCGACCGCCACGCCGAGCCGCTGGAGGTCTTGAGGATCCATGCGGGCGAACGCACGCCCCATGTCCTTGCCCAGCGCTTCCGTCACTCGAAGGCGAAGGATCGGTGCGTCGTCACTTGACACATCGGATCTCCAGCACGCCGTTGGTGCAGGACACCCGCATCTTCTCGCGAGGGAAGCTCCCCGGCAGCAGCACCTCCTTGCGATACTTTTTCTTCCCGCGCTCGGCCGTGATGGTCAGCAGGTCATCGGTGACTTCCAGGCGGACGTCTTCGGCCCCGATGCCCGGCATCTCGGCCACGACGAGCGTGTGATCGCTTTCCTCGAAGACGTCGACGGCGGGTTCGGTGACCTCCTGGACGACCGGCCGCCCCGACTCTTCGTCGCGCCTGATGTTACCGAAGGGTTCCACCTTCACTCCCTCGCCGCCCAGACCCACCTTGACGGTGAAGCCGTAGACCCCCTTGGCCTCCCTATCGGGACCAAGCCCGTGAATCTCGCCGCTCTTCGAGAGTTCGCCCCCCGCTTCGGCGAGTTCGCCAAGCTTTTCCACAAGGCCTCCCAACCCTTTCAGGATGCCCCCCAGGCCCACGTCAAGCCCGGTCTCAGGTTTCCTCTTCGTCATAACCTCTCCCGTTTGATGTGACGAGCCCATACAGCTTGAACTTGCTGTGGATGGTCTTGTAGTCGATCTGTAGCAAACGAGCGGCCTGCGCCTTGTTTCCCCGGGCCTGTTTCAAGGCGAGCACGATGGCGGACCGTTCGGCGGTGGCCACCGTTTGGTGCACGAGCTCCTTCAGTGAAACAGCATCCGTGCACTGGGTCCGCGGCTGCGCGCCGGCAATGGAGAAAACCGGCTCATTGGCTAGCCCCAAGTGCTCCTCCTCGATCGTCGCATCGGCCATCAGGACGGCTCGACGGATAACGCTGCGCAACTGGCGCACATTGCCGGGCCAGCCAAACCCCAGGATTCGCTCTACCGCGCGCTCCGAAAGGCCCCGGACCGCCTTCTCGAGTTCCTGATTTGTGAGATCGAGGAAGCGCTTGGCCAGGAACATGATGTCCTGCGCGCGCTCCCGCAGCGGTGGGATGTGGATGAGGAACTCGCCCAGGCGAAAGAAGAGGTCCTCGCGAAACCTGCCTTCCCGGACCAGCAGCTCCAAGTCCTGGTTGCCGGCCACGAGCACCCGGCATTCCATCTTCACGGGCTTATTCCCCCCGACGCGGCACACGCTACGCTCCTGGAGCACTCTCAGCAACTTGGCTTGCGAGCCCAGCGGCATGTTGCAGATCTCGTCGAGAAACAGCGTTCCGGCTGCCGCAATCTCGAATTTGCCCGGCTTGCTCCGGTCCGCCCCCGTGAATGCACCCTTTTCGTGGCCGAACAGCTCGCTTTCGAAGAGGGTCTCGGGAATCGCCCCGCAGTCCACGGTCACGAAGGGACCGGATGCGTGGGCGCTCGCCTGGTGGATGGCCCGGGCCACCAGGTCCTTGCCAGTTCCAGTCTCGCCAAGGAGCAACACCGCGAAGTCCGAATGCGCGACGCGCTCGACGTCCGCACCGATCTTCACAACAGCCTCGCTCGACCCCATTAGTTCCCGGAGCGAGGCGGCCTGTTGCGTCCGCACGGCCACGTGCGGAATGGTCCGCCGCAGCCCGCGGTCGTTGACCGCATCGCGAACGGTCCGGATCATGTCGGCATGCACGTAGGGTTTGACCACGTAGTCGTACGCCCCGGCTCGCATCGCCGCAACCACTTGCGGGACGCGCCCGTCGGACGTCATCATGATCACGGGCAAGTCGCGATCCAGCTTCTTGATCTGCCGGAGCACTTCAATGCCGTCCAGGCCTGGCATCCGAATGTCCAGCAAGACCACGTCGAGCAGCTCGCGCTTGACGAGTGCCAGCGCCTCGTCGCCGTCTGCCGCCGACACGGTGTCGTAGCTCTCTCTACGAAGGAAGCGCGACAGGAGCTCTCGAATGGCCGTCTCATCGTCTACGATCAGGATCCGACGGACTCTGGAGTTCATCTTGTCCCCCTGCGCGGGTGATGTGGCTTGTAAATCGGATAGGTCACCCGGATGTCTTTTGCGAGGTGGGGTTCGATTGAGTGGAGCAGGCCCAAAAAGAGAAGGCCGATCTCGCCCGCGCGGAGCGACTTGTTGATACGTCCGGCGATGAACCGGTCGCGTCGGACGATCAGCGAGCGGCGCCGCGCTTTGTGCTGCGCTTCGATCCTGGCGGCCTCTTCTGGGTCCTTCGCCGCGAGAATCGCTTGAGCGAGGCGATACTCTTCGACGATGAGCTCACCGGACTCCGTCCCCATGAGCGTCGCGCCTTTGCTCATGAGCGACAGGAGGAGTTGATGGTTGGGGCTCCCGGCCCTGGCTAAGTCCCTCGCGATCTCTTCCTCCCGTCCGCAAAGCGGCAGGCCGTCCTGATAGAGGCGGACCTTCTCCCAAGGTATGTCCCATCCTTCCACCGTCCTGCGGATGTCGGCCCACAGTTGGCCAATGACATCGACGTTCCGCTTCCACGCCTCGCGACCGAGCTTTCCGACCGCAAGACGCCGTACCGAGCGGGCCAGCCCCCCCATGTCGGCCGCGGTATGGACAATCGGAACGCAGATCAGTTCCTTCTCCGCCTTCGCGCTCACTGCCGCTTCCCTGGCGCCCCGGGAGGCGCGTTTCATAGCGGTCGTTCCATAGTCTGTGGTGCCCGTTCCCCATTTCGGCAGGCCGGCCAGGGTGAGCCTGTCGCAACTCACGGTTCTGCCCCCCAGCCCTCCGAACCAGCCCGACGAGGGAATGGGAAGGGAGTCGGATCGGCATGCGGAACTCAATCGACGCGATCCTCGCCACACCTTGATCGCATGGACCGATCCGTATGCTGAGCAAGTCAGCGACCGAAGCCCGTCGTTCACGATGTCGGGGACCCCCTCGCCTTGTGAATCGTGGCGGCGATCTCTTCGTCGATCGTGCCCGAGGAGATCACACAATACGTCCGGTAATTCCGAAATGCGGTACTAAAGAATTCCCATCTGATCCACGTACGCAAAATCCAGCAAGACAACAGCGGACACGATGGGAATTGCCTGCGGGTGGTCCTTCACACCGTGCGGATCCGACACACCGTGGTGGGGAGGGATTGCTTACTCGCGTCGCTGGCTCGATGGGTGGAGAAACCGGCGAAAAAGGCGCAGAATAGTGCGCCGGGGAGGGAAGCTCAATGACGCGCCATGTTTCGGTGCTTCTGTTCCTGCTCGCCGCCGCCGCGCCATCCGCGGACGCGGGGCAGGCAGCCGACGGTCTCACGGACCAGCAGCGTCTGGGCCGTCAGACGCTGTCGCAGGCGTGCGGGGTCTGCCACCTGCCGCCCGCGCGCGGCGCCCGGACCTACGGCCCGCCGTTGAGCATGGCCGCCACCGGCGGCAATGACGACCTGATGCGGAAGGTCATCATGGAGGGCACACCGCGCATGCCGGCCTTCAAATATTTTCTTCAACCGGCCGAGATCGACGCCATTGTCGCGTACGTGAGAACCGTACCGGCCCCGGCGCCCGCGGCCGCTGCGCCTCGCGGAGACACGCGTCAATAAGAGGAGAAGCGCTATGACGAAGCTGCGAACCTTGCTCCTGGTGGGAGCGGCCAGTCTGCTTTTCATGACCGGGGTCCAGGCCGCCGACCACGTCCTCACCGGCTCGATCGCCTCGGCATCGGGGCAGAAGCTGGAAGGCGTGACGGTCTACGCCAAGATGGAAGGCTCGACGGTCACGACCACCGTCTACACCGACGCCGCCGGCGCCTACTACTTCCCGCCGCTGCCCGCCGGCAAGTACAACGTGTGGGCGCAGGCGCTCGGCTTCGAGGCCGCCCGCGATGTCGTGGACCTCACAGCCACACGCCGCCAGGATCTCGTGCTGCAGCCGATTACAGATCCCGAGCGCCGCATCAGGCAGCTCCCCAGCGAACTGCTGGCGGCGGCGCTGCCCGAGAGCACGCCGGACGATGCGCGCACGAAGAAGATCTTCCTGAACAACTGCACGGGCTGCCATCCGCCCGGGTACCTGCTGCAGTTCCGGTTTGACGAGGCCGGCTGGAGCAAGGCGATCGACCTGATGAAGGTCGTCCCCAACAGCGGCGTGTATCCGGGACCGACCGCCAGGGTCAACCAGATCATGGACCGCAATCAGAAGGATCTCGCCGCCTACCTGGCCCGTGCGCGCGGGCCGGGTGAGACGTCGATGACCTTCACGCCGCGGCCGCGCCCGACCGGCGAAGCGGCGCGCGTGGTCTGGACGATCTACGACCTTCCGCTCAACCCTGACGCCGGCATCGGGACCAGATACCAGGACAACGACGGCACCGACTGGGCGCTCGGCCCGCCGTCCAAGCTCGGTGAGCTTCCGCACGACGGCGCGATGGGGCTTGACGGCAACCTCTACTTCACCGTGAACAATCCGAATCGTCTGGCGACGATCGGGAAAGTCGACGGCAGGACCGGCGAGGTCACGTATCTGAAGGTCGACGGCCGGAACGGCGAGGCGGCGAACGCTCACGGGCTGACCCGCGACGGCCAGGGGAACCTCTGGTTCGATGTGAACCCCGGCCGCCGCAGCCTCGGCAGGCTCGATCCGGCCACGCAGAAGATCACGGTGTACCAGACGCCCGCAGAGATGACGCCGCTGGGCGGCGCCGTCACGCTCGACGTGGACGGCAAGGGCAAGATCTGGGCGTCGGCGCCCGACGGCGCGGTCCGCTTCGATCCGGTGACGGAGACGTTCACGGCGTTCAGGTCCCTCACGTCCAAGAGCCCGAAGGGGACGGTCGCGACCTACGGAGCGGCCGGCGATCGCGACGGGAACGGCTGGTGGGCGCAGATGGCGCTCGACATCATCGGCAGGGCCGACGTCAGAACCGGCGACATCACCGAGATCAAGCTGCCGCCGGTCAAGGCCGAGATGGACCGCGTGAAGCCGGAGGATCGCGAGTTCTACAACAACTTCAACGATCTGACCTACAACACGCCGGTGCCCTGGTCGCAGGGGCCGCGCCGCATGGGCACCGACAAGAATGCGGACGTGCTCTGGGTGGGCAACTCGTGGGGCTCGTCGCTTGCGCGGATCAATACGAAGACGAGTGAGACCACGTTCATCCCGCTGCCCCACCCCTCGCTGCAGCCGTATCACATCGCGGTCGACAGCCGGCACAACGCGTGGGGGAACCTGTGGACGGCGGATCAGCTGTTCAAGTTCGACCCGGCGGCCAGCCAGTTCACGCTGTTCGACCTGCCGGTGCGCGGCACCGAAATCCGGCACATCTCGCTGCTCGAGCAGAACGGCCGGCTGCACGTCGTGGTGCCGATCTACCGGGCCAGCCAGATGGGTGTGATGACGCTGCGCAGCGACGCAGAGC
>MGCE01000172.1:0-23200 GCA_001790315.1 Candidatus Rokubacteria bacterium RIFCSPLOWO2_02_FULL_72_37
GAGACGTATCGAACACTCGGCATTGACGGCGCCGGTCGCCGGCCGGACGCTCTCCGCGTGCAACTCGCGGAGATGCTCGTCGCCGTCGCGATCCTCGGCCTCACCCTCAGCGGCGTTCTCGCCGCCCTCGAATCCGGCCGTCGAGCCTACGCCATCGGCGCCGCGCGCGCCGAGTCGCAGCAGGGGGCGCGCGTGGCGCTCGACCGCCTGGCGCGCGAGCTCCGAGGAGCGGGCGCCGGACCGTTGCCCTTCGTCGCGATCTCCGTGGCCGAGCGCGAGCGCGTGGTGCTCCATCGCGATCTCGACGGTGACGGCGTCACGACGGCGCGCGGTGAGACGGTCACGTGGACGCTCGACGGCACCGTGCTCCGCCGCGATGCCGGTGGCGGCGCCCAGCCCGTGGCCCGCGGCGCGACGCGGTTCGTCCTCGAGTACCTCGACGGCGCCGGTCAGCCGACGGTGGTGCCCGGAGACGTGCGCAGCATCGCGGTCACGCTGACCGCCGAGGCGGGCAGGGGCGCCGAGCGGGCCGGGGCGACCTTTTCCACCGAGGTGCGCCTGCGGAATCGCTGAGCGGCGCGGTACACTCCACGCCATGACGCGCGTACGGCGCTCCATGCTCGCCATCGGGCTCGCCGGGTCGATCGCTGCCTGCCAGACGGTCCCCTACACGGGGCGCAGCCAGATCATGCTGCTGCCCGAGACGGCCGAGTTGCAGATGGGACTGGACTCCTACCAGGAGGTCCTCAAGAAGTCACAGCTCTCGCGCGACGCGGCGGTCGTGGAGCAGGTACGGCGCGTGGGGCAGCGGATCGCCGCTGCGACGGGACGCAACGACTACCGCTGGGAGTTCAATGCCATCGAGGACAAGCAGGCGAATGCCTTCTGCCTGCCCGGCGGCAAGGTCGCGGTCTACACCGGGATCCTGCCGATCACCCGCGACGACGCCGGGCTGGCCGCCGTCCTCGGCCACGAGGTGGCCCACGCGATCGCCCGGCACGGAGGCGAGCGGGTCAGCCAGAGCCTCCTCGTCCAGACGGGGCTCGCCGCCACCCAGGCGGCGATGACCCGGCGCGATCCGCGGACCGTCCAGACGGTCACCGCGCTGCTCGGGGCGGGGGCGACGGTCGGCCTCCTCCTGCCGTGGAGCCGCAACCAGGAGTCCGAGGCGGACCACCTCGGCCTCATCTTCATGGCCAAGGCTGGGTATCATCCGTCGGCTGCGAGAGATCTATGGGTGAGGATGGCCGAGGCGGCGCGCGGGCGCCAGCGCCCGCCCGAGTTCCTCTCGACGCACCCCGCTGAGGCGACGCGCATCCGGCAGATCGAGGCCTGGATCCCCGAAGCCCTCCGCTACTACCAGCCTCGCTGACCGGCCCGCCGGGCTCCCCGGGGCACCATCCAGGGGGTTTCCGGGGCGCCTCTTCCCCCACAGGTGGTCACAGCCGCCGGGTGAGCCGAATCCATCGGAAAATCCTGTGTTTTCCCTTGACACAACCTTCTCGGTGACGCTAATCTCGCCAACCAAGTGGGGCATAGTGGGATGAAATAAAACCTGGCCCCACGACATGACATGTTCATAGGGCGATATCAGCACACGGTGGATCCGAAGGGCCGGTTGAGCATCCCGGCGCGCTACCGGGATGCGCTGGCGCAGTACGAGGGCGGCCTGATCGTCGTGTCGAACGGCCAGGCCCTCGAGGTGTATCCGTACCCCGAGTGGGAGCGCCTCGTCGCGGCGATCAACGAGCAGTCGCGCTTCGACGCCGGGGTGCGCACGCTCGGGCGCCTCTACGTGTCGCGGGCCAAGGAGGTCGAGCTCGACGGCGCCGGCCGCGTGCTCCTGCCGCCCGACACGCGCGAGCAGGCCGGCCTCACGAAAGAGGTCACGCTGGTCGGCATCGGCCGCGAGTTCTTCGAGATCTGGGATCGCGCGCGCTTCGCCGAGTACGAGCGCGCGCACGGCGACGGGATCGAGTCGGGCTTCGAGCGATTGTCGCAGCTGGGAGTGAAGTAGTTCACCTCCCGGTGCTCGTCGACGAGGTCGCGTTCCTCCTGCGACCGCGCGGCGCGGGCTGGGTGATCGACGGGACGGTGGGAATGGGCGGTCACGCGGAGGCGATCCTGGGCGGGAGCGGCCCGGACGTCCGGCTCCTCGGTCTCGACGTGGACCCCGAGGCGCTGGCGCGCGCGGGCGCGCGCCTGGCACCGTTCGGCGACCGCGTGCGCCTGGCCCGGGAGAGCTTCCGGCACCTCGGGCGCGCGGCGGCGGCCCACGGCCTCGACGAGGCGCGCGCCATCCTGCTCGACCTCGGCATCTCGTCGTGGCAGCTCGAGGCCTCCGGGCGCGGCTTCTCCTTCCAGACCGACGAGCCGCTCGACATGCGGCTCGACCCCGACGCCCGCGAGACGGCCGCGGCGCTCGCGAACCGCCTCCCCGAGCCCGAGCTGGCCCGGATCATCTTCGAGTACGGCGAGGAGCCCCACGCGCGTCGCATCGCGCGCGCGATCGTCCGGCGCCGCCCGCTCGCGACCACGGCCGACCTCGTCGCGGCAGTCCGGAGCGCGGTGCCGCGCGCGGCCTGGCCCCGACGGATCCACGTCGCGACGCGAACGTTCCAGGCCTTGCGGATGGCCGTCAACGACGAACCCGGAGCGCTCCGCCAGGCGCTTCACGAGGCGCCAGAGCTGCTCGCCCGCGGCGGCCGGCTCGGCGTCGTGTCCTTCCATTCGGGCGAAGATCGCATCGTGAAGCGGACGTTCCGAGATCTCCGGCCGGCGGGATTCGCCGAGCTCGAGCCGTCGCCCTGTGCGCCCACGGACGACGAGGTGCGGGCCAATCCCCGCGCCAGGAGCGCCAAGCTGCGCGTGCTGGAGCGGCTCCGGTGACGAAGCCACAGCGACTCTATCGTGACCACGATCCCCGCGTCCGGCGCTTGCTCGCCAGAGCGCTCGGCTGCGCGGCCCTGGTCGTGCTGAGCGCGCTCGCCGCCGCCGGCGCGCGCGTGCAGCAGGTGCACCTCGCGTACCGTCTCGACGCGCTGCACGGCGAGCACGACCGCCTCGGGGGCGTGATCCGGCAGCTCGAGATCGAGGTGGCGACCCTCCGCTCGCCGGGGCGGCTCGACTCCCGCGCGCGGCAACTCGGGATGACGAGCCCCGCGCAGGATCAGATCCGCCTCGCCCGCGAGTACGTCCCCGGCGGCACCGGACTGGCGGCCGACCTGAGTCTGCGGGCCGACGCGGGCGGCACGCCGGGCTCGAGGACACGCCGCGCGCCGTGACGGACCAGGGCGTCCGCAGCCGGGTCCTGATTCTCGCGGTGGTCCTGGCCGTGGCGTTCGGGGGCCTCGGCGGTCGCCTCGGCTGGCTGATGCTCGTCGAGCGCGGCGAGCTCGCGCAACTGGCGGAGCGCCAGTACTCGCGCACCATCGCGCTGCACGCCCAGCGCGGGCCGATCGTCGACCGGCGAGGGGCGCCGCTCGCCACCTCGACGGAGGCCGAGTCTCTCTTCGCCCAGGCGCGCGGCGTCGGCGATCCGGTGCGGGTCGCCGCGCGCGTGGCGCCGCTCATCGGCCTCCCGGAAGCCGAGATCCACGCCGCGCTCACCGGCTCACGGACGTTCGTCTGGCTCCGGCGGAAGCTCCCGCCCGCCGTCGCCGAGCGGGTGCGGGCCCTGCGCGAGCCGGGCCTCGGGTTCGTGTCCGAGCCGCTGCGCCTGTATCCGAACCGCGAGCTCGCGGCGCAGGTCCTGGGGTTCGAGGGCGTCGAGACCGGACTCGAGGGCGTCGAGCGGGCGTTCGAGGAGGAGCTCGCCGGCATCCCCGGCAAGGCGATCGTCGGGCGCGACGCGCTCGGCCGGGAGGTGGCCGCGCCCCACGTGCTGAAGCGCCCCGCCCCCGGACATGGCCTGATGCTGACGCTGGACCGGACCATCCAGTACATCGCCGAGCGGGAGATCGACGCGGCGCAGCGTCGCACGGACGCCCGGGCCGCGATGGCCGTCGTGCTGGAACCCCGCACCGGCGACGTGCTCGCGCTCGCGATCCGTCCGACCTTCAACCCGAACACGTTCCTCGACGTCCCGTCGCGAGACCGCTGGCGCAACCTCGCGATCACGGATCCGTTCGAGCCGGGCTCGACGTTCAAGGTGATCCTGGCCGCCGCGGCGCTCGAGGAGGGTGTGGTGCGGCCCGAGGACCGGATCAACGGCGAGGGCGGCGCGATCACGGTCGCGGGAACCACGATCCGCGACTGGAAGAAGTACGGCTGGCTCACCTTCGCCGAGGTGCTGCAGAACTCCTCGAACGTGGGGGCGATCAAGGTCGGTCTCGCCCTCGGCCGCGACCGCTACCACCGGTACATCACCGCGTTCGGCTTCGGCGCGCCGACCGAGGTCGGTCTGCTCGGGGAGAGCCGGGGACTCCTGCGCGAGCCGCGGCGGTGGTCGATGCTCTCGCTGCCGACGATGTCGATCGGCCAGGAGATCTCCGTCACGGCACTGCAGCTCGTCGCGGCCGTCGGGGCGATCGCCAACGACGGCACGCTGATGCAGCCCCGCCTCCTGCGCGCGACGTTCGACGCGGACGGCACGGAGCTCCGGCGCGTCGAGCCGCGGCGGGTGCGCCAGGTGGTCTCCCCGGAGACGGCCCAGACCCTGACGCGGCTGCTCGTGCGCGTCGTGGAGCAGGGGACCGGGCACAATGCCGCGATCCCGGGGTACGAGGTCGCTGGCAAGACGGGGACCGCGCAGAAGCTCGATCCGACGACGCGGCGCTACTCGCATGCGCCCGGGGTGCTGTCGTTCGTCGGCTTCGCGCCGGCCGACGACCCCCGGTTCGTGATGCTCGTGCTGCTCGACGAGCCGCGGAACGAGAAGTGGGGCAGCGAGGCG
The DNA here is from genome assembly GCA_001790315.1 of Candidatus Rokubacteria bacterium RIFCSPLOWO2_02_FULL_72_37. Classification (GTDB taxonomy): domain Bacteria; phylum Methylomirabilota; class Methylomirabilia; order Rokubacteriales; family CSP1-6; genus GWA2-73-35. The sequence goes on from MGCE01000172.1 coordinate 4,895, forward strand.
GCCGCCCCGGTCTTCGCCGCGATCGGCCGGGAGATCCTGCGCTATCTCGAGGTCCCGCCGCGGGACGCCCAGCCGGTCCAGATCGTCGCCGGCCAGCCGGCCGAGTCCAGGCTCGGCTCGGCGGTGCGACTCGTGAGCACGGCGCCCGCGGGCGGCGGCCCGGAGGGCCTCGTGCCCGACCTCGGCGGGCTGACGCTCCGTCAGGCCCTCGCGACCCTCGCCGCGCTCCGCCTCGAAGTCCGCATCGGAGGCCAGGGGCGCGTGGTCGGCCAGATTCCGGCGCCCGGAACGCCGCTCGCGCCGGGGATGGTCGTGAGCCTCAGGCTCAGGAGCGGGGCCGTACGCCCATGACAGCCCAGGGCCGTGGACGAGACGGAGCGTGACATGCCCGTGACGGAGCTGCTCGCGGCGCTGCCGGTCAAGCGCGTGGTGGGCGATCCGCCCCCCGCGGTCACGTCGCTCACCGCCGACTCGCGCCGCGTTCGGCCGGGCTCCTGCTTCGTCGCGATCGCCGGCCTCCGGCAGGACGCCCGCCGGTTCGTCCCGGAGGCCGTGGCGCGCGGCGCGACGCTCGTCGTCACCGAGGGCGAGCCCCGCGGCGACGTGGCGGTGGCGCAGGTGCTCGTGCCCTCGGCCCGCGCGTCGCTCGCGCGGCTGGCCGACGCCTGGTACGGCCACCCCTCGCGCGACCTCACGCTCGTGGGCATCACCGGCACGAACGGCAAGACGACGACCTCGTACCTGGTGGAAGCGCTGCTGCGGGCGCGAGGGCTCGCGACGGGCGTGATCGGCACCGTGCACTACGTCGTCGGCGCCGAGCGCCGCCCCGCCGGCCAGACGACGCCGGAGGCGCTCGAGCTCCAGGGGATGCTCGCGGAGATGCGCGCCGCCGGAGTCCGCGGCGTCGCCATGGAGGTCTCCTCGCACGCCCTGGCGCTCTCGCGCGTCGACGGGCTCGCTTTCGACGTCGCGGTGTTCACCAACCTGACCCAGGACCACCTGGACTTCCACGGCACCCTGCAGAGCTACGGGCTCGCGAAGCGGCGTCTCTTCGAGCTCACCGCGGCCTCGCCGAAGGCCGGACGCGCGGCCGTCATCAACGCGGACGATCCCGCCGGCGCCACGATGGTCGCGGGCCTCGACCTGCGCGTCCTCACCTTCGGGCTCGGCCCCGCCGCAGAGGTCCGCGCCGTCGAGCGCGCCTCGTCGCTCGACGGGATCCGGATGGTGGTGGACACGCCCCGCGGGCGCCTCGCGGTGGCCTCGCCGCTCATCGGCGAGCACAACGTGATGAATCTCCTCGCGGCGGTCGCGACCGGCCTGGCGCTGGGCCTGCCGCCCGAGCCCATCGCCGCGGCGCTCGCGCCCGTCGCCGCCGTGCGTGGGCGCTTCGAGCAGGTGCAGGCGGGGCAGCCCTTCCTCGTGATCGTGGACTACGCCCACACGCCGGACGCCCTCGAGCGGGTGCTCGCCACCGCGCGCAAGCTCACGCGCGGGCGGCTCGGCGTCGTTTTCGGCTGCGGCGGCGACCGCGACCGCGGCAAGCGTCCGGTCATGGGGGAGATCGCCGCGCGCCTCGCCGACCGCGTCTGGGTGACGTCGGACAACCCGCGCTCGGAGTCGCCCGAGGCGATCATCGCCGAGATCCTCGCCGGCGTCGGGCGCGCGCCGGCGTCCGCGGGCCGGTGTGAGCACGACGTCGACCGGGCCCGCGCGATCCGGGCCGCGCTTTACTGGGCGGAGAGTGGTGATACCGTGGTGATCGCAGGGAAGGGCCACGAGACCTACCAGCTCGTGGGTTCCGAAGTGCTCCCCTTCGACGACCGGGAAGTTGCCAGGCGCGTCCTGTCGGAGCGTTCGCCATAGGGAGGCGCATGCCGCCGTTCACGGTGCAGGACATCGTTCGTGCCACGCACGGGGCGCTCGTCACCGGAGACCTCGCGGTCCCCGTCATGGGCGTGTCCATCGACTCCCGCACGCTGGGCGTCGGCGAGGCGTTCTTCGCGATCCACGGGCACCGACTCGACGGCCACGCCTTCCTCGGCGAGGCGGCGGGGCGCGGCGCCTCGTGTCTGATCGTGCACACCCTGCACGACGAGGTGCCGGCCAACGTGCCGCTCGTCCTCGTCGAGGACACCACGAAGGCGCTCGGCCTGCTCGGCGCCTGGCACCGGGCCAGGTTCGCGATCCCGGTCGTCGCGGTCACCGGTTCCAACGGGAAGACGACCACGAAGGAGCTGATCGCGGGCGTGCTCTCGGCGCGCTGGCACGTCCTCCGGCCGGCCTCGAGTCTCAACAACCAGTGGGGGCTCCCGCTCACGCTGCTCCGGCTCGGCCCCGAGCACCAGGCGCTCGTGGTCGAGATCGGCACCAACCGTCCGGGCGAGATCGCCTATCTGGCCGAGCTGGCGCGGCCGACGGTGGGCGTCGTGACCAACGTCGCCGCGGTGCACACCGAATTCCTCGGCTCCGTGGACGGGGTGCGCGAGGAGAAGGCCGCGCTCGTCCGTGCGGTCGGCCCGGAGGGCTGGGTGGCGCTGAACGCCGACGACCCGCGGGTGGCGCAGATGGCCGGTGAGACGCGCGCCCGGGTGATCACGTACGGGCGCGCGCCCGGCGCCCGGGTGCGCGCGGCCGGCGACGCGTCGGAGGATGCCCGCGGTCTCACCTTCACGCTCGAGACGGACGGGGCCCGGGAGGCCGTGACGCTGGCGCTCGCCGGTCACCACAACGTCACCAACGCGCTCGCCGCCGCGGCGGTCGGCGTCGCGTTCGGCTGGCCGCTCGACGAGATCGCGCGTGGACTCGCGAGCGCCCGCCCCGTCGGCGGCCGGTGCGTGTGGCGCGCCGCCGGCGCCGTCCGCGTTCTCGACGACACCTACAACGCCAACCCGGTCTCGCTCCGCGCCGCGCTCGACACCGTCGTGGCCGGCATGGCGCCGGAGAACCGCCTCGTCGTGGTGCTGGGCGACATGCTCGAGCTCGGCGCCATCAGCGAGGAGGCGCACCGCGAGGCCGGGCGCGCCGTCGTCGCGGCCGGCGCGACGGAGTTCCTGGGGGTCGGCCGGCAGATGCTCGCGGCGGTGGAGGCGGCACGCGCTGCGGGGCTCGCCGACGCGCAGCACGTCCTGACGTTCGAGGATACCGTGGCGCACTTGCTGAAGCGCCTGGCGCCCGGCGACACCGTGCTCGTGAAGGGCTCGCGCGGGATGCGCATGGAGCGGGTGGTGGACGCGCTCGTCGCGCGCCTGGCCCGCGAATGAGGACGGCGGATGCTCTACCACTTCCTCGTTCCACTGGCCAGCGAGCACATCCTCTTCAACGTCTTCCGCTATCTGACGTTCCGCTCCTTCATGGCGCTCATCACGGCGCTCGTGGTCTCGCTGCTGATCGGGCCTCCGCTGATCCGCCGGCTCAGGCGCGCGCAGCACGGCGGCGAGACGATCCGCGAGGACACGCCGGTGCGGCACCGCACGAAGCAGGGGACACCCACGATGGGCGGCGTGCTGATCCTCGCCGCGATCCTGGCCACGACGCTGCTCTGGGCCAACCTCGGGAACCGGTACGTGTGGGTCGCGATGCTCGCGACCGCGGGCTTCGGCTTGCTCGGCGTCTGGGACGACCTCACCAAGCTCCGCCACCGCCGTGGCCTCTCGATGCGCGTGAAGCTCGGCGCGCAGCTCCTGCTGACGCTCGCGCTGGTGCAGATCGTCTTCTGGCAGCCGCCGACGGCGTGGCTCCCGGTCCTCGCGATTCCCTTCTTCAAGGGCTGGCTGGTCAACCTGGGCTGGCTCTGGATCCCCTTCGCGATGCTGGTGATCGTCGGCGCGTCGAACGCGGTGAACCTGACCGACGGCCTCGACGGGCTCGCGGTGGGGCCGGTGATCATGGCCGGCGGGGCCTTCGGCGTGATCGCCTACCTGACGGGCAACTTCAAGGCGGCCGACTACCTCAAGATCCTCAACGTGAAGGGCGCCGGCGAGCTGACGGTGTTCTGCGGCGCGCTGATCGGCGCCGCGATCGGGTTCCTCTGGTTCAACTGCCACCCGGCCGAGATCTTCATGGGCGATGCCGGGTCGCTGGCGCTCGGTGGGGCGATCGGGACGCTGGCGGTCCTGACGAAGGCCGAGCTGCTGCTGCCGCTGATCGGAGGGCTCTACGTGGTCGAGGCGGTCTCGGTCATCCTGCAGGTCGCGAGCTTCAAGCTGACCGGACGGCGCGTGTTCCGGATGGCGCCGCTGCACCACCACTACGAGCTCTCTGGCTGGGCGGAGCCGAAGATCGTCGTGCGCTTCTGGATCGTCTCGTTCGCGCTGGCGCTCCTGGCCCTGACGACCCTCAAACTGCGATGACGCCGGCGTGAGCGTCGAGAGCCTCGAGGAGGTGGGTGTGGTGACCCGGGGACGGGCGTACCTGAACTCGCTGGCCGGCCGCCGCGCGACCGTGGTCGGCCTGGCCCGGAGTGGTGTCGCCGCGGCGCGGCTCCTCCGCGCGGCAGGGGCGCTGGTCACGGGCACGGACGCCAAGTCCCTCGACGCGCTCGGGAGCGAGGCCCGGGCGCTGGCCGCCGCCGGCGTGCGGCTCTGCGTCGGCCCGGGCGCCGCGGACGCCTTCGTCGGCGCCGACCTGGTCGTCGTGAGCCCCGGCGTGCCGCTCGCCGGCGCCGCGCTCGCGCCGGCGCGCGCGGCGGGCGTGCCCATCATCGGCGAGCTGGAGCTCGGCTGGCGCGCCCTGGAGGCCGACACGATCGCGATCACCGGGACCAACGGCAAGACGACGACGACGGCGCTCACCGGAACGCTGCTCGCCGAGCAGCCGCGCCCCGTGCTGGTCGCGGGCAACATCGGCACGCCGCTCGCCGCCCACGCGCTCACGTTCCCGGCCGACGGTCTCGTCGTGTGCGAGGTCTCGAGCTTCCAGCTGGAGACGATCGACGCGTTCCGCCCGCGCGTGGCGGTCGTGCTGAACCTGACGCCCGACCATCTCGACCGTCACGGGACCTTCGGCGGCTACGTCGACGCGAAGGCGCGCATCTTCGCGAACCAGACCGACGCGGACTGTGCGGTGCTGAACGCCGACGACGAGCCGACGGCGGCGCTCGCGGCCCGCACGCGCGCCCACGTCGTCTGGTTCAGTCGCCGTCGCGCCCTCGAGCACGGCGTGTTCGTGCACGACGGCTGGATCGCCGCGCGGCTGAACGGGCACGCCGAGGAGATCTGCCCGGTCAGCGAGATCTTCCTCCGTGGCGCGCACAACGTGGAGAACGTGCTGGCCGCGACGGCGTGCGCGCTGTGGACGGGCATCGCCTCCAGCACCGTGCGCCGCGCCGTGGCGCGCTTCCGCGGCGTCGCGCACCGCCTCGAGTTCGTGCGCGACCTGCGCGGCGCGCAGTACTACAACGACTCGAAGGGCACGAACGTCGCCTCCACGCTCCGGGCGCTCGAGAGCTTCGGCGAGCCCATCGTGCTGATCGCGGGCGGGCTCGGCAAGGGTCAGGACTTCTCGCCGCTCGCCGTCGCGGCGCGTGGCCGCGTGAGTCACGCGATCGTGCTCGGCGCCGACGGTCCCCGGCTGGCCGCGGCGCTCCGGACCGGGGGGGTTCCGGTGACCGAGGCGGCGTCGCTCCGGGAGGCGGTCGACGCGGCGAGCGGGCTGGCCCGGCCCGGCGACGTCGTGCTGCTGTCTCCCGCGTGCGCCTCCTTCGACATGTTCGACGATTACGAGCACCGGGGCGACGTGTTCAAGCAGCTCGTGGAGCGCCTGGACTAGCGTGCCCAGACAGCTCCGGCCCGACATCTGGCTGTTCGGGGTCGCCCTCGTGCTGCTCTCGGTCGGCGTCGTGATGGTGTACTCGGCGAGCGCGATCGTCGCGGCGGAGCGGTTCCACGATCCCTACTTCTTCCTCAAGAAGCAGCTCTTCTGGGCCGTCCTGGGCGGGCTCGCCCTCTGGGGTGCGCTCCGGACCGACTACCGGCGGCTCGAAGGGCTCGTGGTGCCGCTCCTGGTCGTCGCGGGCGTCCTCCTCGTGCTCGTGCTGATCCCGCCCGTCGGCCAGGCCATCAACGGCACCCGCCGCTGGATCCGCCTCGGCGCCGTGTCGTTCCAGCCGGCGGAGCTCGCGAAGCTCGCGCTCGTCGTCTATCTCGCGGCGTTCCTCGCGCGGCGCCGGGACGCGCTCGACGACTTCCGGCAGGGGCTGCTGCCGCCGCTCGCGGTGGCGGGCCTGTTCGCCGCCCTGGTGCTCGCCCAGCCCGACCTCGGGAACTGCCTGACGCTGCTCGCGCTGACGTTCGCCCTGCTGTTCCTGGCGGGCGGCCGGGTGCGACACCTCGCCCTCGTGCTCGCGCCCGCGCTGCCGCTGCTGGCGATCGCGATCTGGGCGGCGCCGTATCGGATCCGCCGGATCACCGCCTTCCTCGACCCGTGGTCGGACCCGCGGGGCAGCGGCTTCCAGATCATCCAGTCGTGGCTCGCGTTCGGCAACGGCGGCCTGCTCGGCCAGGGCATCGGCGGCTCGCGGCAGAAGCTCTTCTACTTGCCCGAGGCGCACACGGATTTCGTCTTCGCGATCCTCGGGGAGGAGCTCGGGTTCGTGGGCGCCCTGACGATCGTCGGCCTCTTCGTCGTGCTCGCGTGGCGCGGGCTCCGGATCGGGCTCCGCGCCCCGGATCCGTTCGGCGCCTACCTGGCGCTCGGGATCACGGTGCTCATCACCACCCAGACGGTCGTGAACCTGGGCGTCGTCATGGGCCTGCTGCCCACGAAGGGGCTGCCGCTGCCGTTCATCTCCTTCGGCGGCTCGGCGCTCCTCGTCACGATGCTCGCGACGGGGGTGCTCTTGAACATCTCGCAGCACGCCAATGTATAAGCGCTACCGGCAGATCCACTTCGTGGGGATCGGCGGCAGCGGCATGTCGGGCATCGCCGAGATCCTCCTGAACCTCGGCTACCGCGTCACGGGCTCCGACCAGCGGCGGAGCGAGGTCGTCGAGCGCCTGGCCACGCTCGGCGCCAAGATCTTCATCGGGCACGCGGCCGCGCACGTCGAGGGCGCGCACGTCGTCGTCTACTCCTCCGCGGTGTCCCGCGACAACATCGAGGTGCAGGTGGCGCGGCAGCAGCAGATCCCGACGATCCCGCGGGCCGAGATGCTCGCGGAGCTGATGCGACTGAAGTACGGGATCGCGGTCGCGGGCACCCACGGCAAGACCACGACCACGTCGATGGTCGGCGCGGTGCTCGCCGAGGGCCGGTACGACCCGACCATCGTGGTCGGCGGGCGCGTGACGAGCCTGGGCTCCAACGCGCGGCTCGGCCAGGGGGACTACCTCGTGGCCGAGGCGGACGAGTCCGACGGCTCGTTCCTCAAGCTCGCGCCGACGATCGCGGTCGTCACGACGATCGACGCCGAGCACCTCGATCACTACGGGTCGCTCGACGCCATCCGGGAGGCGTTCGTCGCGTTCGTCAACAAGGTGCCCTTCTACGGGGCCGCCGTCCTGTGCCTGGACCAGCCCAACATCCAGATGCTGCTCCCGCGGATCGAGAAGCGGAGCATCACGTACGGCCTCGAGTCGGGCGCCGACCTGGTCGCGCGCCGGCTGCACCTCGCCGGGATGACGAGCCGGTTCGAGGTGTCGCACCGCGGGAGCCCGCTCGGCGAGTGCACGCTGCGGGTGCCGGGCCGGCACAACGTGCAGAACGCCCTCGCCGCGGTGGGCGTGGGGCTCGACCTCGAGATCCCGTTCGCCACCATCCAGCGGGCGCTCGCCGGATTCGCCGGCGTGCAGCGGCGCTTCCAGGTCCGCGGCAGCGCGCGCGGCGTGACGGTCGTGGACGACTACGGACATCACCCCGCCGAGATCCGGGCGACCCTCGCCGCCGCCAAAGCGGGGTTCGACTGCCGGCTCGTGACGGTGTTCCAGCCGCACCGCTACACGCGGACGCAGCACCTGCACCAGGAGTTCCTGACCGCTTTCAACCAGGCGGACGCCCTCGTCGTCCTGGACATCTACCCGGCGGGCGAGGCGCCGATCCCCGGGGTCACCGCCGAGGCTCTCGCCGAGGGGATCCGGGCGCACGGTCACCGCGACGTCACGTACCTCGGGAGCGACCGGGCCGCGGTGGTCGAGCACCTCGCGGGGGTCGTGCGCACCGGCGATCTGGTGCTCACGCTGGGCGCGGGCGACGTGGGCCATCTGGGTCCGGCGCTGCTGAAGCGACTCGAAGCCGACTCTCTGGACGGGAGGCCGAAATGCTAGGAGAGATCCGGGGAGAAGTGCGGTTCAAGGAGCCGCTGAGCTTCCACACGTCGCTCCGCATCGGGGGGCCGGCGGACATCTTCGTGGTGCCCCAGGACGTCGACGACATCCGGCACGCGCTCAAGTTCGCCGAGCGCGAGCAGTTGCCGGTCTCGGTGATCGGTGGCGGCAACAACCTGCTCGTACGCGATCGCGGGGTGCGCGGCGTGATGCTGCGGCTCGAAGGGTGCCTCGGCCGCGCCGAGTACAGCGGTGAGGAAGCGCTCGCCGGCGCCGGCGTCAGCCTGTCGGCGCTCATCCGCGAGGCGGCCGCGGTCAATCTCGGCGGCATCGAGTGCCTCGTGGGGATTCCCGCGACGATCGGCGGGGCGCTGGCCATGAACGCCGGGACGCCGGACGGCGGGATCGGCGACTTCATCAGCGCGGTCTACTTCCTGCACCCGGACGGCACCCTCGGCGAGTTCAAGCCGAGCGCCGCTTCCTTCACGTACCGCGCCTTCCACGCGCCCGTGGGAGCCGTGCTGATCGGCTGCCGCCTGCGGCTCACGCGCCGGCCGATGGCCGACATCCAGAAGGAGCTCCGGCAGCGCCTGAAGCAGAAGAAGTCGACCCAGCCGCTCGCGCTCGCGTCGGCGGGGTGCGTGTGGAAGAACCCGGCGGGCGACGTCGCCGCGCGGCTCGTCGAGAAGAGCGGTCTCAAGGGCAAGCGACTCAATGGCGCCGAGATCTCGTCGAAGCACGCCAACTTCATCGTCAATCGCGGTGGCGCCACGGCGGCCGACATCCTGGCGCTCATGGATCTCACGCGGGAGCGGGTGCGCGCGCAGTTCGGCGTCACGCTCGAGCCCGAGATCCGGATCGTGGGCGAGTAGGCGGGGATGCCGAGCGGCCTCGGCTCGCCCCGCAGCCGCCCCGCGAGCCTCCCCGACCTCGGGGAGCGCTCGACGTTCGTCGTGGGGCAGCGTGTCGGCCGGACGCGCCGCCGCCGCCGATCCCTCCCGCGCCTGCTCCGGGCGCTCGAGCTGCTCGTCCTGCTCGCGGGCGCGCCGCTCGCGCTCGGCCTCGGGCTCCACTGGCTCCTCACGACGCCCCGCCTGGCGGTCACGCGCGTCGACGTCCGCGGCGCGTCGCGCGTGGGCGTCGAGAGGATCCTCGCGGCCGCCGCGATCGAGCGCGGGACGAACATCGTGCGGCTCGACACGGCCGCCACCGTGGCCCGCATCGTGGCGATCCCCGAGGTCCGCCGGGCCGAGATCGTGCGCGAGCTGCCGCACCGCATCGTGATCACGGTCGAGGAGCGCCGCCCGTTCACGCTCGTCCACGCCGGGCGGCTGCACTGGATCGACGAGGAGGGACGGCTGCTCGGTCCGTCGTCCGAGGCGGTCGAGCCGGCCGTCCCCGTCGTCAGCGGGCTGAGCGAGGAAGAGCTCGACTCGATGCGCGCGGCGCCCGGGCCGAAGGCGCGGGTGGCGATCGCGCTGATCCGCGCCCTCCTGCGCAGCGGCAGCGCGCTCGCGGCGGAGATCTCGGAGATCGACATGAGCCGGCGCGAGGGGCCCGTCCTCTACACGGTGGACGGCGTCGAGGTGCGTCTCGGGGTCGAGAACTGGGAGGAGCGGCTCGCCCGGCTCGAGGGCGTGCTCGCGCAGGTCGCGACGCACGACGTGCGGATGGTGGACCTGCGCTTCCGGGACCAGGTGGTCTTCCAGCGGGGAGGCTCGTGAGGAGACGCGCGAGGGACGTGGACGACGTGGTCGGGCTGGACGTCGGCACGACGAAAATCTGCGCCGTCATCGCCAAGCGGTCGCCCCGGGGCGGCCTCGATGTCGTGGGCGTCGGCACGGCGCCGTCACGGGGCCTGCGGCGCGGCGTCGTCGTGAACATCGACTCCACCGTCGAGGCGATCAAGGTCGCGGTGGCCGAGGCGGAGCAGATGGCCGGCGCCGAGGTCGGGGCCGTCTACGTCGGCGTCGCGGGCGGCCACATCCGGGGCACGAACAGCCGCGGCGTCGTCGCCGTCTCGGGCAAGGACCGCGAGGTCAGCGGGACGGACGTCGCCCGGGTCGTCGAGGCGGCGCGGGTCGCGGTGGCCGAGGCGGAGCAGATGGCCGGCGCCGAGGTCGGGGCCGTCTACGTCGGCGTCGCGGGCGGCCACATCCGGGGCACGAACAGCCGCGGCGTCGTCGCCGTCTCGGGCAAGGACCGCGAGGTCAGCGGGACGGACGTCGCCCGGGTCGTCGAGGCGGCGCGCGCGGTCAATCTCCCGCAGGACCGCGAGATCATCCACGTGCTCCCCCAGTCGTTCAGCGTGGACGATGGCGACGGCGTGCGCGAGCCGGTCGGCATGTCGGGGGTACGCCTGGAGGTGGAAGTCCACATCGTCACGGGCGCGGTCACCGCGGTGCAGAACGTCGTCCGGTCGGTGAACCGGGCCGGCCTGGAAGTGCGCGACGTCGTGCTCGAGCCGCTCGCCTCGGCGGAGGCGGTGCTCTACGAGGACGAGCGCGAGCTCGGCGTGCTGGTCATCGACATCGGCGGCGGCACCACGGATCTGGCGCTCTTCCGCGACGGCGCGATCTGGCACACGGCGATCCTGCCGCTCGGCGGGGACCACATCACGAACGACATCGCGATCGGGCTGCGCACGCCGATGGCCGACGCCGAGGATCTCAAGAAGCGCTACGGCTGCGCGCTGACCGCGCTCGTGCCGGCCGAGGAGACGGTGGACGTCCCGTCCGTCGGGGGCCGCAAGCCCCGCCAGCTCTCCCGCCAGGTGCTCTCCGAGATCATCCAGCCGCGCGTCGAGGAGGTGCTCACGCTCGTCGCGCGCGAGCTGGGACGGGCGGGCCTGCAGGACGCGCCGACGGCCGGCGTCGTCGTGACGGGTGGCACCTCGATCATGGAGGGCGTGCCGGAGCTCGCCGAGGCCATCTTCGACCAGCCGGTGCGGCGCGGCGCGCCGCTCGCGGTCGGCGGCCTCGCCGACGTCGTCCGGAGCCCGATCTACTCGACCGCCGTGGGACTCGCCGTCTACGGCGCCCGCGCGTGCTCCCCGACCGCCGCCGGCCCCACCGTGGGCGGCGGCCTCGTGGGGCGCTTCGTGCGGAGCGTCACCGGGCTGTTCAATGACATCTTCTAGACCCGGTCGCGGTGCGCAGCCGCCACTGTTCGCGCCCGAGCCGACCCGTTCACCCCGCCGGCGCCGCCCTGTCGGTCCCGGCGCAGCGACCACAGAGGAGGAGCTGATGGAGAGGGATCGCTCACGGCGCCCACTCTTCGAGCTGGACCAGACGGAGCAGATGGCGAAGATCAAGGTGATCGGCCTCGGCGGGGGCGGCGGCAACGCCGTGAGCCGGATGATGGCGACCGAGTTCGTCGGTGCCGAGTTCATCGTGGCGAACACCGACGTCCAGGCGCTCGCCGCCTCGCCGGCGCCCGTGAAGCTGCAGCTCGGCGCGAAGCTCACGAAGGGGCTCGGAGCCGGCTCGAACCCCGACATCGGTCGGGAGGCGGCCCAGGAGGATCCGGAGCAGATCACCCGCCTGCTCGGGGGCGCGGACATGGTCTTCATCACGGCCGGGCTCGGCGGCGGCACCGGCACGGGCGCGGCGCCGGTGGTCGCCTCGCTCGCGAAGGACCTCGGCATCCTGACGGTCGCCGTCGTGACCAAGCCCTTCGTCTTCGAGGGCAAGAAGCGGATGCTCCAGGCCGACGCGGGCCTCGAGGCCCTCCGCGGTGTCGTGGACACGCTCATCACGATCCCGAACCAGCGGCTGCTCTCCGTGGTGGACCGCGGGACGCCGCTCATCGACGCTTTCCGCGTCGCCGATTCCGTGCTGCAGCAGGCCGTGCAGGGCATCACCGACCTGATCCTCGTGCCGGGCCTCGTGAACCTCGATTTCGCCGACGTGCGGACGATCATGGCCGGCATGGGCCTGGCGATGATGGGCACCGGCACGGGACGCGGCGAGCATCGCGCGCTCGACGCCGCGCAGAAAGCCGTGGCGAGCCCGCTGCTCGACGACACGTCGATCGAGGGAGCCCGCGGCGTCCTCATCAACTTCACCGGCGGCCCCGACCTCTCGATCCACGAGGTCGAGGAGGCGGCGCGCATCGTCCAGGAGGCGGCGCACGAGGACGCCAACATCATCTTCGGCGCCGTCATCGATCCGCAGATGACCGACGAGGTGCGTATGACGGTGATCGCGACCGGCTTCGCCGAGAAGAAGGAGGCGGTCGGCGCCGGCGGCAAGGTGGTCGACCTGCCGCGCGGCGTCCGCTCGGCGGCGGGCGCGGGCGCGGGCGCCGGCGCGTGGCGCCGGCGCGTCGGCGAGCTGCGTGCGGAGGGCGAGGACGCGCTCGGCGGCGACCTCGACGTGCCCGCGTTCCTCAGACGTCAGGCCGACTGACGCCCGGTGGCTCGAGGCGGCGACGTGGGGGCCGGGGCGTGCCCCCCTCGACCACGCTGGCAGCCACCCGCGAGGGTGACTCCGCCAACGCGGTGGTCGGGTCCGTACCTGACAACACGCGTCTCGGGGGGCACGCCCCGGCCCCCACGTCGCCGCCTCGCGCGCCGGCCGCTCCTGCCGGGCGCCGGGGGAGCGTGGTGACGTCGAGGGAGCCGCAGCGCGCGGCCGCGGCCGGCGACAGGACCCGTCCGCCTGGCGCGACGGGCGTTCATGCCATGAATGCACAATCCGCGCTAGCGTGGTCGCCGAGAGCGCATTCCGGCCTGGCCTGACGCCGCACGGGGAGCCGCCGGTGTACTTCACGTTCGCCGGGCTCACCGGCCTCGGGGTGCCGCACGCGACGACGACGCGCCACTGTCCGGGCGTCGCCTCATTCGCCGCGCCGATCGATCCGCGCGCGCCGCGGCCCCCGTTCGGTCCCGAGACGGCGCCGGCGCTCCGGCCCGCCGGCCTCGATCTCTCGCGCGTCGGCTACGCGCGCCAGGTCCACGGCGCCGAGGCCGCACCGGCGCCGCCGGGCGGCGGGTTTGCGGGCAGCGTCGACATCGTGACGACGACGGAGCCCGCGGTACCGCTCGCAATCTTCACCGCCGATTGCCTCGCGATCGTCCTCCTCGACCTCGAGACGCCCGTGCTCGGCGCCGCGCACGTCGGCTGGCGCGGCACCGTGCGCGGCGCCGCGCGGGCAGCGGTCCGCGCGCTCGAGCGATCCGGCGCCCGCGCCGGCCGCCTGCGTGCCGCGATCGCGCCGTCCGTCGGTCCGTGCTGCTACGAGGTGGACGAGCCGGTGATGCGGGAGTTCGCGCGGGCGTACCCCGGCCGCTGGGACGCGTGGACGCGGCCGGCGCCGCGCGCGGACCGCGTGATGCTCGACCTCTGGGCGGCGAACGAGGCGCTGCTCGTCGAGGCGGGCGTGGATCCGGCACGCGTCGAGAACCCGCGCCTGTGCACCGCCTGTCACCCCGAACTCTGGTTCTCGTACCGCCGCGGCGACCGCGGGCGGCTGGTGACGCTCGCCGCGCTCCCCGCGGTCGGCCGGCGCTGACGCAGGACTCGACGCATCGCCGCGCCGCGAAGCGCAAACGTGCGTGCTAGAATCGCCGTGCCGTATGCAGGACATCAGGGCCAACCTCGAGCGCGTGCGGGCGCGGATCGCGCGCGCCGCCGAGCGGGCGGGCCGCCGCGCGGACGACGTGCTGCTGATCGGGGTGTCGAAGACGGTCGACGTCACCCGGATCCGCGAGGCGCTCGCGGCCGGGCTCGGCGCGCTCGGCGAGAATCGAGTGCAGGAAGCCCGCGGCAAGATCGTCGAGCTCGGGCGTCCGGTGCCGTGGCACCTGGTGGGGCACCTGCAGACCAACAAGGTGAAAGAGGCGGTCGAGCTCTTCGACGTCATCCACTCGCTGGATCGCGTCGAGCTGGCCCGGGAGTGCGACCGGCGGGCGCGTGCCCGCGGGCGCGCCGTGGACGCGCTCGTCGAGGTCAACGTCGCCGGTGAGGCGTCCAAGGGCGGCATCGCGCCCGCCGGGCTCGCGGCGCTGCTCGACGCGCTCGCGCCGCTCGCCCACCTCCGCGTGCGCGGGCTGATGGCGATTCCCCCGGAGGCGCGCGATCCCGAGGACACGCGGCCGTGGTTCCGCGCGCTCGGCAAGCTCGGCGCCCAGTACGGGCTCACCGCGCTCTCGATGGGCATGAGCGGCGATTTCGAGGTGGCGATCGAGGAGGGCGCGACCATGGTCCGGATCGGCACGGCGATCTTCGGCCCGCGCCCCGCCCGGCCGACCCGGGAGCAGGAGGAGCGATGACGATCAAGGGCAAGAAGGTCGGCTTCGTGGGCGCCGGCAACATGGGTGAGGCGCTGATCAAGGGGCTGCTCGCGGCGAACCTCGTCCCCGCCGAGGCCGTCTACGTGACCGACGTGCGCCTCGAGCGGCTCAAGGAGCTCGACCGGCAGTACGGTGTCCAGATCGCCGCCAACAACACGGAGCTCGTGCGCCAGGTGGACGTGGTGCTCCTCGCGGTGAAGCCGCAGATCATGGAGCCGGTGCTCCGCGAGATCGCGCCGGCGGTGACCCGCAAGCGGCTCCTGATCTCGATCGCCGCCGGGATCTCCACCGCGAAGATCCGGGAGGCGCTCGGCAAGGACGCGCGGCTGATCCGCGTGATGCCCAACACGCCCGCGCTGGTCCTGGAAGGCGTGACCGCGATCGCCAAGGGCGAAGGGCTCGAGGCCGGCGACCTCGACATCGCCGGCGAGATCTTCAGCGCCGTCGGACGGGTGGTCGTGCTCGGCGAGGAGCTGATGGATGCGGTCACCGGGCTGTCCGGCTCGGGCCCGGCGTACGTCGCGATCGTCGTGGAATCGCTCGCGGACGGCGGGGTGCGGATGGGCCTCGACCGGATCACCGCCATGACGCTGGCGACCCAGACGGTCCTCGGCGCCGCCCGACTCCTGCTCGAGACCGGGCTGCACCCGGGCGCCCTCAAGGACATGGTCAGCTCGCCGGGCGGGACCTCGATCGCGGGGGTCGCCGCCCTCGAGGCGGGCGGGATCCGTCACACGTTCATCACCGCCGTCGAGCGCGCCACCCTCCGCTCACGGGAGCTCGGCCGGGGATGACTCCATGTTCCTCCTGAGCAATCTCCTCCTCGCGCTGGCGCGACTGGTCAACCTGGTGCTCGTCGCGTACATGTGGATCATCATCGCTCGCGCGGTGCTCTCGTGGGTCAATCCCGACCCGTACAACCCCATCGTCCGCCTTCTCTACCGCGTGACGGAGCCGGTCCTGCGCCCGATCCGGCACCGGTTGCCGACCGTGGGGATGGGGCTCGACCTCTCGCCCATCGTGGTGCTCCTGGGGATCTACTTCCTCCAGTGGTTCCTGGTCGACTCGCTCCGCGACCTCGCCCTGGGCATGCGATAGCGAGCCGGAGGTTGTGATGCGAATCAGCCCCCTCGACATCCGGCAACAACAGTTCACCGTCCGCACGTTCCGGGGTTTCGACAGCCAGGAGGTGGACGCGTTCCTCGACGACGTCGCCGAGGACTACGAGGCGGTGCTGAAGGAGAATGCGCTCCTCAAGGAGCAGGTCGCGGGCTTCGAGGAGCGCGCGCGTGGCCTCGCCGAGCGCGAGAGGGCGCTGCAGGACACCCTGATCGCGACCCAGCGCCTCGGGGACGAGATGAAGGCGGCGGCCCGGCGCGAGGCGGAGCTGCACACGCGGGAAGCGGAGCTGCGCGGCGAGAAGATCCTCGAGGAGGTCCGGGGCGAGGAGGCGAAGCTCAGGAGCGAGGTGCAGGCCCTCCGCCGCACGCGCCGGCAGCTCATCGAGGACCTGCGCTCGACGCTCGAGAGCTACCAGCGGCTCATGTCCGCCGAGTTCGGCGACGATGCGGGCGGCACGGACACCCGGGGTTGACGAGGCGCGGCTCGCGGTGCGCGTGCAGCCGCGGGCCTCGCGCGACGAGGTCGTGGGCTGGCGCGAGGGGGTGCTCCGGGTGCGGGTGACCGCGCCCCCGGTGGAGGGCGAGGCCAACCGCGCCGTCGAGGCGCTGCTGGCCCGTACGCTGGGCGTCGCGCGGTCCGCGGTGTCGGTGGTCCGCGGCGGCCAGGGCCGCGAGAAGCTCGTGTCGATCGCCGGGCTCGGCGACGCCGAGGTGCGCAGCCGGCTCGCCCGGACCCCGCGTCCGTGACGGTCACGCCCGTCCGGTGGGCCGACGACCGGCTCGTGCTCCTCGACCAGACACGCCTGCCGGTCGAGGAGGTCGAGCAGGGCTTCGAGCGCTGGGAGGACGTCGCCACCGCGATCCGCTCCCTGGTCGTGCGGGGCGCGCCCGCGATCGGCGTGGCCGCGGCGTACGCCGTCGCGCTGGCGGCGCGCGCGAGCCACGCGACGACCTTCGACGCGCTCCTGGCCGACCTCGAGACCGCGGCCAGGGGGCTCGCCGCCACGCGGCCGACCGCGGTGAACCTCTGCTGGGCCGTCGAGCGCGTGAAGCGCGTGGCCCTCTCCGCGCGCGCGCGGCCACTCGCCGAGATCCGCGCGCGGCTCCTCGCCGAGGCGCACGCGATCCGGGAGGAGGACATCGCCGGGAACCACGCGATCGGAGCCCACGGCGCCGCGCTCGTCCCCGCCGGCGCGCGCATCCTCACGCACTGCAACGCGGGCGCCCTCGCGACGGCAGGCTACGGCACCGCGCTCGGCGTGGTCCGCGCCGCGCACGCCGCGGGCAAGGTCGCGCTCGTGTGGGTCGACGAGACGCGCCCCGTCCTGCAGGGGGCGCGCCTCACCGCCTGGGAGTGCGTGCGGGAGGGGATCCCGCACCGGCTCATCTCCGACGTCGCGGCCGCGTCGGTGATGGCGCGTGGCCAGGTGGACCTCGTCGTGACGGGCGCCGACCGCATCGCCGCCAACGGCGACACCGCGAACAAGGTCGGCACGTACTCGCTCGCGGTGCTCGCCCGGCACCACGGCGTGCCGTTCTACGTGGCCGCGCCGTTCTCGACGATCGACCCGGCGCTCCCGTCGGGCGCCGGGATCCCGATCGAGGAGCGTGATCCGGCCGAGGTGCGCTGCGTGGGGGGGCGGCAGATCGCGCCCCTCGAGTCCCCCGTCTACAACCCCGCGTTCGACGTGACGCCCGCGGCCCTGATCACGGCGATCGTCACCGAGCGCGGGGTCTTCCGCCCGCCCTACCGGTTTTGATCGCGCGGCGGTATCACGACCTCACCGCGCATTCCCCGGCGTCGGTGCGATCGAGCGCCCACGCGCTCGAGTGGGACGTCAAGCCGTTCCCGTTCAAGATCTACACGGAGCTGCCCGCCCTCGCGCTCCCGCGCGACCTCGACGCCCTCGCGGGCGACACGCTCGCCGCCCTCGCGGGCCCGGCTCCGGACGCCGACCGCCTCGAGCTCGCCGCCCTGGCGGCGATGCTCTACTACGCGGCCGGCGTCACGAAGAAGAAGACCTACCCCGGGGGCGGGGAGGTCCTCTTCCGCGCCGCGCCCTCGACCGGCGCGCTCTACCAGACCGAGGTCTACGTCGCGGCCGGCGCCGTCGAGGGACTCGAGCCCGGCCTCTACCATTTCTGTCCGGGAGACTTCGCGCTCCGCCGGCTTCGCGCGGGCGACGTGCGGGGACCGCTCGCGCGCGCCGCGGCGGACGAGCGGCCGGCGCGTCGCGCGGCGACGATCGTCCTCACCGCGATCTACTGGCGGAACACCTGGAAGTACCAGGCACGAGGCTATCGGCACCTCTTTTGGGACTCGGGGACGCTGCTCGCGAACCTCCTCGCCGTCGCCGGCGCCCTCGGCCAGGCGCCGGGCCTGCTCACTGGCTTCGTGGACGCAGACGTCAACCGGCTGCTGGGCGTCGACCCCGACCGCGAGGCGGCCCTGGAGCTGGTGACCCTCGGCCCCGCAGGCGCTCCCGCCCCGCCCGCGGACGCGCTTCCCGAGATCCGCCACGAGTCCATGCCGCTCTCCTCCGCCGAGGTCGACTATCCGCTCCTGCGCGAGGTTCACGCCGCCACCTCGCTCGCCGACGCCGGCGCGGTCCGCGCCTGGCGTGCCGCC
>MGCE01000172.1:23271-34046 GCA_001790315.1 Candidatus Rokubacteria bacterium RIFCSPLOWO2_02_FULL_72_37
CGCGTTCGGGCACGAGCCGTTGACGGCCGAGGAGCTGGCGACGGCGCTCTGGGCCGCGACGCGCGGCCTCGACGCCGACGTGCCCGTGGGGCACGTGGAGCTCGGCGTGATCGTCAATGCGGTGACGGACGTCGCGCCCGGCGCCTACGTCTACCGCGCCGACCGTCACGCCCTGGCGCCCGTACGGCTCGGCGACTTCCGGCGGGAGTCGGCGCACCTCTGCCTCGAGCAGCCGCTGGGCGGTGACGCGGCGGCGGCGATCTACTTCCTGGCGCCGCTCGACGCATGGCTCGCCGCCGCCGGCGAGCGCGCCTACCGGCTCGCCAATCTCGAGGCCGGCATCGCCGGCGGCCGCGCCTATCTGGCCGCGTACGCGCTCGGCTTCGGCGCCTCGGGGCTCACGTTCTACGACGGCGACGTCGTCCGCTTCTTCGCGCCCCACTCCGCGGGCCGCGACGCGATCTTCGTGACCGTGCTGGGCCGCGCCGCGCGAGAGGGGCGTGCTACGATCGGTCAGCAGGTGACCCTCGCGGGGAGGCCGTCCCGATGAAGAAGTATCAGCTGATGGCGCCGGGGCCGACGCCGGTGCCGAGCGAAGTGCTGCTGGCGATGGCGCAGCCGATGATCCATCACCGCACGCCGGAGTACGAGGCGCTCTTCACCGAGGTGCGCGCGGGTCTGAAGACGCTCTTCCAGACGGAGCAGGAGGTGCTGCCGCTCGCGTGCTCGGGCACCGGGGCGATGGAGGCGGCGGTCGTCAACACGCTCTCGACGGGGGACCGGGTGGCGGTGGTCCGCGCGGGCAAGTTCGGCGAGCGCTGGATCGAGATCTGCAAGGCCTACGGCCTCGACATCCTCGAGCTCGGCGCGCCGTTCGGCGAGACGGTGCCGGCGGCGCGCGTGGCCGACGCACTCCGGCGCGAGCCCCGGCTCCGGGCCGTGCTCGCCCAGCACAGCGAGTCCTCGACCGGCGTGCTCCACGACGTGCGCGGCTACGCGGCGGCCACGCGCGGCACGGACGCGATCCTCATCGTGGACGCGGTGTCGAGCCTCGGGATCGCCGACCTGCCGATGGACGCCTGGGGGGTCGACGTGGTCGTCGCCGGCTCGCAGAAGGGGCTCATGCTGCCGCCGGGCGTCGGGTTCTGCGCGCTCGGCGAGAAGGCCTGGGCGCAGACGAAGACCTCGACGCTGCCGAAGTACTACCTGAACCTCACCGAGGAGAAGCGCTGCGTCGCGAAGAACGAGGCGCACTTCACGCCGGCGGTGTCGATCATCGTCGGACTCCGCCAGGTGCTCCGGATGCTCGCGCGCGAGGGCGTCCCGAACGTCTTCCGGCGCCACGACCGGCTCGCGCGGGCGACGCGCGCCGGCGTCGAGGCGCTCGGGCTCGCGCTGTTCGCGAAGGCGACGCCGAGTCCGGCCCTCACGGCGGTGGTCGCGCCGGCGGGCGTGGACAGCGAGCGGATCGTCGCGGTCTATTCCGAGGCGCACAACATCACGATCGCCGGCGGCCAGGGCGAGATGAAGGGCAAGATCTTCCGCCTCGGCCACATGGGCTACGCCGCCGAGTTCGACGTGATCGTCGCGCTGGCGGCGCTCGAGCAGGTGCTCGCCGACCTCGGCCAGCCGGTCGATTTCGGCGCGGGCGTCCGCGCCGCGCAGAAGGTCTTCGCCGACCGCGCCTAGCCCTGCGGCGCGCCCGGGTGTCCCTTCCCGAAGGCGCGCCGTCCCGCGAGTCAGCCTGATAAGATAACGGGGTTGTGGGCAAGCTCCGCCTCTTCGTCATACGGCACGGGGAAACCGCCTGGTCGCGGGAGCGCCGCTTCACCGGCTCGCGAGACGTCGCGCTGACCGCGCTGGGACTCCGGCAGTGCGACGCGGTGGCGCAGGCCCTGGCCCCGCAGCCGCTGGCCGCGGTCTACGCGAGCCCGCTCGAGCGCGCACGGACGTCGGCGGAGATCATCGCCAAGCCCCACCGGCTCGAGGTCCGCGTGGAGGCCGCCTTCCGCGAGATGATGTTCGGTCCCTGGGAGGGGTTGACGCGCGAGGAGGTCGCCGCGCGCTTTCCCGACGACTACGAGCGATGGCGCACGGCGCCCGACACGCTCGCGCTGCCGGACGCCGAGACGCTTCCCGAGGTCGCCGCGCGAGTCCGGCGCGGGCTCGCGGCGCTGGCCGGCGCGCACCCCGACGCGACGCTCGTGCTCGTGAGCCACGCGGTCATCGCGCGCGCGCTCGTGCTCGACGCGCTCGGCCTCGGGCTCGACCGGCTCTGGTCGGTGGACGCCTCGCCCGCGAGCATCACGGAGATCGAGTTCGAGCCCGGCTGGGCGACGGTGCACCGGATGAACACGCTCGCCCATCTCGAGGCGGCCGGACCGTGACGCTGCCGACGCAGCTCCCGAAGGGCGCGCGGATCTACCTGCCCGACGAGGCGGCCCGCAAGCGCCACGTCGAGGCGAGCCTCCTCGGCGTCTTCGGACGCTGGGGCTACCGCGAGATCGTCACGTCCACGTTCGAGTACGCGGACGTGCTCGCGGCCGGCACCGACGCCGGCGTGCAGGAGAACATGTTCAAGCTGGTCGACCGGGAGACGGGGCGGCTCCTCGCGCTGCGCGCGGACATCACGCCGCAGATCGCGCGCGTGGTCGCGACGCGGCTCCGCGACGAGGGCAAGCCGGTCCGCCTCGCGTACGTGACCAACGTCTTCCGCTACGACGAGCCCCGGGTCTCGCACTACCGCGAGTTCTACCAGGCCGGCGTCGAGCTGATCGGGCTCGAGAAGCCCGAGGCCGAAGTCGAGATCATCGCGATGGCCGTCGAGGGCCTCAAGGTGCTGGGGCTCGACCGCTTCCAGCTCGACCTCGGCCACCCCGACTTCTTCCGGGGGCTCCTCGAGGAGGTCAAGGCGCCGCCGGCGCGGCAGCGGGAGCTCCGGACCGCGCTCGCCCGCAAGGACGGCTCGACGCTGGAGCGGCTCGTCGGCGAGCTCCACCCGGCGGCCCACGTCGCCGAGGCGCTGCTGGCCCTGCCGACGCTCTTCGGCCACGAGGCCGTGCTCGAGCGCGCCGCGGCGCACGCGCGCAACGAGCGCTCGGCCAGGGCCCTCGCGAACCTGACGGAGGTGTACCGGCTGCTCGGCATCTACGGGCTCGCCGACGCCGTCCTGCTCGACCTCGGCGAGGTCCGCGGCTTCGACTACTACTCGGGCACCTACTTCGAGGCCTACGTCGGGGGCTTCGGCGCCTCGGTCGCGGCCGGGGGGCGGTACGACCACATGCTGGCCCGCTTCGGCTACGACTGCCCGGCGGTCGGGTTCGCCTTCGACGTGGGGCGCGCGCTCTCGGTGATGGAGGCGCAGGGCGTCAGCGTGCCGCTCGCGGGCCCCGACTTCTTCGTGATCGACTTCACGCCGGACAAGACCGCGGCGCTGCAGCTCGCGCGGCGCCTGCGCGACCTCGGCGCCTCGGTCGCGCGGGACATCGTCACGCGCGGCCTGGAGGAATCGCTCGTGTACGCCCGCGCGCAGCGCGCGCGCGTGGCGCTCGTCGCCGGCAGTCCGCGGACCGGAGGGGACGAGGTGCTGGCACTCGACCTGGCGGACGGATCCGAACGCGTCCTGGCGCTCCGCGAGCTGCTGCAGCGCCCGGCGCGATTCTTTCGAGGTGTGCGTGATGCCTAATATCGTGGTCGTGGGCGCGCAGTGGGGTGACGAGGGCAAGGGGAAGATCGTGGACGTGATCACGCCGCACGTGGACGTGGTCGTCCGCTACCAGGGCGGCAACAACGCGGGGCACACCGTCGTGGTCGGGCGCGAGAAGTACGTCCTGCACTCGATCCCGTCGGGGATCCTGCACCCGGGCCGGCGCTGTGTCGTCGGCTGCGGCGTCGTCGTGGATCCGGGCTCGCTCATCGAGGAGATGGAGGCGCTCGTCCAGCGCGGCGTCACGCTCGACGGCAACCTCTTCATCTCGCGGAACGCGCACCTGATCATGCCGTACCACCCCGCGCTCGACCTGGCCTCGGAGGCGAAGCTCGGCAAGCGCCGGATCGGCACCACGGGCAAGGGCGTCGGGCCCGCGTACGTGGACAAGGCCGCGCGGGTGGGGATCCGCATGGCGGATCTGCTGAACGAGCGGCTCTTCCGGGAGAAGCTCGAGCTCAACATCGCGCAGAAGAACCGGCTGCTGCGGGAGATCTACGACGCGCAGACGTTCAGCGTCGAGGAGATCCTGAACCGCTATCTGCGCTTCGCGGGCTGGCTCGCGCCGTACATCACGGACACCGCGCTCCTCCTCTCGCGGTGGATCGACAGCGGCTACAACGTGCTCTTCGAGGGCGCGCAGGGGACCATGCTCGACATCGACCACGGCACGTATCCGTACATCACCTCGTCGTCGACGACGGCCGGCGGCGCGGCGACCGGCACGGGCGTGCCGCCCACCCGCATCCACGGTGTCGTCGGCGTGTCGAAGGCCTACACGACGCGCGTCGGCGGCGGGCCCTTCCCGACGGAGATGTCGGGCGCGGTCGCCGAGGCCATCCGGGCGCGGGGCAACGAGTACGGCGCCACCACCGGGCGGCCGCGCCGGTGCGGGTGGTTCGACGGCATCGTGGCGCGCTATGCCGCCCGCATCAACGGGTTCGACGCCGTGGCGCTCACGAAGCTCGACGTCCTCGACCAGTGCGAGACCGTCCGGGTGTGCGTCGCCTACCGCTACCAGGGCGAGGTGCTCACCGAGTTTCCCGAGGACGAGACCGTCGTGGCCCAGGCGGAGCCCGTCTACGAGGACATCTCGGGCTGGCTGACCTCGACGGCCGGCGCGCAGACCCTGGCCGACCTGCCCGCGAAGGCGCGCCACTACCTCGACCATCTCGAGGAGCTGATCGGCGTACCGTTCTGCCTGATCTCGACCGGCCCCCAGCGCGCGGAGACGATCCTGGTCGAGGACTCCCCGCTCACGCGCTGGTTCCCCTCGGTGCGCACGAGCCTCTTCTAGCGGCGAGGCGCGGCGATGGCGGGCGAGAAGGTCGGGCGGCACCTGTTCATCGTGAGCCGGAGCCGCCGGCCGCTCTACGAGTCGCTCCGCCGTACCTTCGCGGGTGACGACACCGTGCAGGTCATCCTGGACCGGCGGGTCGCCGAGCGGCGGGCGCGCCGCCGGCGCGTGCGCACGGCCGAACGGCGCCAGGCCGACCGCCGCGCGCAGCGCGAGATCGACCGCCAGCTTCGCACGCGCGGCTACGCCCTCGTCGGTGTGCTGATCCTGCGCCGCGCGCCGGCCGGTCTGGCGCCGGAGCGGAGAGCCCGCGAGCGCAAGGGCGCGCTCGACGAATCGACGCGGTAGTCGCGCTACGGCGTGGCCGGCATCCAGTACGGAATCGCCTTGCCGATCCGCTGCAGGGCATCGCGACGCTCGGGCCAGCGGCGGCCCGCCCAGCGCTCGAGGTAGTCGCCGTCGAGCAGGTGACGGCGACTCTCGGTGCTGAACAGCACCAGCAGATCCGGCAGGGCGATGAAACCGTCGTCCGAGGCCGGGTCGAAGAGACTCCAGCGACGAGCGTCCTCTTCCGCACGGAAGAGGTTCATCCCGCTTCACATGAAGGGGATGTTCTTGGGATCCGCCAGCAGCGACCAGGGGCTGTTGCAGTGACCGACGACGGTCGCGGGCTCGACGGCCTCGAGTCGGCCGTCGCGTATTTCCAGCGCCATCGGGTCGCCGCAGTCGAGGCACGAGGCCTCGATGGTGACCGTTCGGCCCGGGAAGAGCCAGCACGTCGCCAGGGCCTCGAACCCGCACTGTCCGAACCATCGCTGTTCGCCGCCCACCGAGATGCGGTACTGGGTCGGCTGGCTGTTGAACGGCGGGAACGAGGCGATGAGGTCGGTCCCGGGGTGCAGCCAGCCGGGGTAACCGCGCTGGAAGATGGCGTGGATCGCCCGGCGCGCCTCTTCAGGGAGGCAGCCGAGCGCGGGGCCCAGCTCGGCGTAGTGCGGAGCCCGCCCGGTCTCGACCACCCGCCGCATGATCGTCTGGAAGACCCTGTCGAGCGCCCGGACGTCAGTCACGTCGAGCATTGCCCGTCCCTCCCCCGGGGCACCATGGACGCCCACGATGCTGCGAGGATACTTGCGACGAGCGGAGTACGCCGGATCATTTCGTTGGAGAAGCCCGAGGTTGCTCTGCCTCGCCGGGCGCGTAGAATCACGACCGTGAGCCGTTAGCTCAGTAGGTAGAGCACCTGACTTTTAATCAGGGGGTCCAGGGTTCGAATCCCTGACGGCTCACCAGCAACTTCAGTTACTTCACCGACACGGCGACGGCCGCGCGGAGGTGATCGGGGGCGAGGGGGCTGTAGCGCATCGCCATGGTGATCGTCTGGTGGCCGAGCGCCTCCTGCCTGCCCGGCGTCAAGCAGACCCTCTTGCCTTTGGCTCCTGGTTGTGCACAAATATTCACCTCATGAGCATCCGTTCAACCTCCACCGACGCCGAGCTCCTCGTCCGCGCGAGCCGCCTCTACTACCTCGAGGAACGGGGCCAGGCCGAGATCGCCCGGCTCCTCCGCATCTCCCGGCCCGGCGTGAGCCGGCTCCTGCGGCGGGCGCGCGACTCGAAGATCGTCGAGATCCGCGTGCGCGAGACGACCGGGAGCGAGGACTGGAGCGGCCTGCAGCGGCGGCTCGGGGTCAAGGAGCTGCGCGTCGCGGACGAGGGCGGGATCGAGGCCGTGGGCAGTCTCGGCGCGCGGTTCTTCGAGCGCGCGGTCCGACGCGGCGACGTGGTCGGGCTCACGGCCGGCACCACGCTCTCGGCCTTCGTGCAGGCGGTGGCCCCGCCGCGGCCCGTGCCGATCGAGATCGTCCCGCTGGTGGGCGCGCTCTGGGACACCGGCGAGGACTACGACGGCTCGTTCCTCTGCCAGGAGCTGCGGCGGCGCACGGGCGGGACGCATCACGTGCTCAGCGCGCCGGCGGTGGTGCGTACGGAGACGCTCATGCGCTCCCTGCGCGCGGAGCCGCGGGTGCGGAACGTCGTCGAACGGTACGGCGCGCTCGACAGCGCCTACCTGGGGATCGGCATCGTGGCGGAGGATCATCCCATCGTCGCCGCGGCGAGCACGGG
Source organism: Candidatus Rokubacteria bacterium RIFCSPLOWO2_02_FULL_72_37 (assembly GCA_001790315.1). GTDB lineage: Bacteria > Methylomirabilota > Methylomirabilia > Rokubacteriales > CSP1-6 > GWA2-73-35. The sequence continues at coordinate 30,401 of MGCE01000172.1, forward strand.
GAAGCGCGCCGTCGTGCCGCGGGGCGCCGTCGCGAGTGTCGGGTGCCTGTTCTTCGACGCCCGGGGCGGGCTCTGCGCGACCGCGCTCGACCGCCGCGTGCTCGGCATCACCCACGACCAGCTCCGCCGGGTCCCGGTGCGGGTGGGCCTGGCCGCGGGCGCGCAGAAGCGCGACGCCGTCCTCGCGGTCGCGCGCGGCGGCCTCCTCGACGTCCTCGTCATCGACGCCCCGCTCGCCCGGAGCCTGAGCGCGGCCACCAATCAAGGATGATCGCCATGTCCACGGAGCTCTTCCAGTTCGCGCCCGGCCGCGAAGGCTACTACGGGGAATTCGGCGGCGCGTTCGTGCCCGAGATCCTCCACGAGACGCTCGCCGAGCTGCGCGCCGCCTTCGACGACGCCCGGGACGATCCCGCGTTCTGGCGCGAGTACGTCGACGTAATGGTCACCTACTCGTGCCGGCCGACGCCGGTGACGTACTGCGAGAACCTGACACGCCTCCTCGGGGGCGCCCGAATCTACGTCAAGCGGGAGGACCTGAACCACACCGGCGCCCACAAGGTGAACAACGTCATGGGCCAGGGGCTGCTCGTCAGGCGCATGGGGAAGCGGCGCGTGATCGCCGAGACCGGGGCCGGGCAGCACGGCGTCGCCACCGCCACCATGGCCGCGCGGCTGGGCCTGGCCTGCACGATCTATATGGGCGAGGACGACATCGCGCGCCAGCGGCCGAACGTCTTCTGGATGGAGCAGCTCGGCGCGGACGTCGTCGCCGTGACGGACGGGACGCGCACGCTGAAGGACGCGATCAACGCGTGTCTTCGCGACTGGGCCGAGTCGATGGCCGACACGCACTACGTCCTGGGGACGGTGTGCGGTCCGCATCCATTTCCCCGGATGGTGACGTACTTCCAGTCGATCATCGGTCAGGAAGCGCGGGCGCAGATGCTGCGGATCACGGGCGCCCTTCCGCGCCGGGTCTACGCCTGCGTGGGCGGGGGCTCGAACGCCTCCGGGATCTTCGCCGGCTTCCTCGACGACGCCTCCGTCGAGCTCGTCGGCGTCGAAGCCGGCGGCAAGGGGGTCGACACGGAACAGCACGCGGCGCGCCTCGCCGGCGGGCGCGGCTGTCCGGGCGTCGCGCAGGGCTACAAGAGCGTGTTCCTCCAGAACCGCGAAGGCCTCATGCACGACACGTGCTCCGTGGCCGCGGGCCTCGACTACATCGGTGTCGGCCCGATCCTCGCCCACCTGCACGCGCAGGGCCGGGTGCGCTTCGAGGCCGCCACCGACGCGGAGGTGGTCGAGGCGCTGCGCCTCGTGATCCGGCGCGAGGGGCTCATGCCCGCGCTCGAGAGCGCGCACGCGTTCGTCACGGCCCTGAAGGAAGCCCCGCACCTCTCCGGCGCCGATGCGATCCTCGTCAACCAGTCCGGTCGCGCCGACAAGGACATCTTCACCGTCGCGGAAGCGCTCGGCGACGAGCGTTGGAAGCGGTTTCTCCGCGAGAAAGCCGCGCGATGACGCGGGTGGACGCCGCCGGCCTCGAGCGCGACGTGCGCGACGGGCTCGCGAAGAAGCCGATCCTGCTCATGACGCACCTGGTGGTCGGCTATCCGTCGCTCGACGCCAACTGGACGATGCTCGAGGCGATGGACGCCGCCCGAGTGGACCTGGTCGAGCTGCAGCTTCCGTTCAGCGAGCCGATCGCCGACGGCCCGTGGTTCGTGAAGGCGAACCAGGAGGCGATCCGGGCCGGCACGTCGTGGACCACCTACTTCGACTTCGCGGCGCGCGCCGTATCCAGGTTCCGCTTCCCGGTGCTCTTCATGGGCTACTACAACAGCGTGTTCCGCATGGGCGGTGAGCGCTTCTGCGCGCGCCTGGCGGCGGCCGGGATGCGCGGGTTCATCGTCGCCGACCTGCCGCCGGAGGAAGCGGCCGACCTCAACGCGACGGCGCGCGCGCATGCGCTCGATCCCATCCTCCTCATGACGCCGGCGAACTCGACGGAGCGGCTCCGTGAAATCGGCCGGCAGGCGTCGGGGTTCGTCTATTGTCTTGGCCGGAAGGGCGTCACCGGCAAGCAGACCGACCTGTCGCAGGGCGTGGCGGACTTCCTCGGGAGGTGCAGGATGGCGACGTCGCTGCCCCTTGCGCTCGGCTTCGGCATCCGGACTCCCGCGGACGTCTCCGCGCTCCGTGGCCTCGCCGACATCGCGATCGTCGGGACCGCGTGCCTCGAGACGTGGGAAGCGCGTGGCCCGGACGCGTATCGTGAATTCGTCCAGGCGCTCGCCCGGGAGACCGCGGCATGACGCGCGTGGTGCTCGGCCTCCGTGTTTGCGCTATCTTGCGCTGAACGACCGCCGGGTCAGGCGGTTACACGCAAGTGCCCGAAAAACGGGGAGGGCCGGCTCATCGGGTTCGAATCCCGGACGGCTCACCACTCGTCCAGAGCGGTCAGTCGGCCGGCCGGGCCGGCGCCGCGTGCGGCAGGCGCGCGAAGTGGGCGAGGAGCGACGCGACGAGCGCTTCGCTCTCGGCGTCGAAGGGGACCGCCGCGCCCGCGTCGCTCAGCGCGTTGATCAACTGCAGGACGCCGAACACGTTGCCTCGCGCGTCGCGGATCGGCATCGCCAGCATCGAGCGTGTCCGGTAGCCGTTCATGGTGTCCAGCTGGCGGTCGAACTCGTAGGGCCGCTCCAGCGGGATCTCGTACACGTCGGCGATGTTGACGCTCCCGCGGGTGAGGGCGACGTACCCCGCGATGCTCGGGTCGTTGAGCCCGAGCGGCTCCGCCGTGAGGCGCCGCTGCGTCTCGGCGTCGCCGAGCCGCGCGGTCAGCACGTCGTTCTGGGCCGCCGCGAAGCGGAGCAGGTCGCCCTCGCGGAGATAGACCGTGCCGGCCTCGGCCCGGGTCAGGCGCCGCGCTTCGCCGAGGAGGAGCCGGAGCGCGCCCTGCGCGTCGGGCTCCGCCGCGAGCGCCCGCACGATCCGCTCCACCTCGTCCTGGTTCCGCATTCGCGCGCACCCTCACGCCCCGGGATGTCGCGACCGTAGGGCCGAACCCCGTGGGTGTCAAGCGCGATGTCGCCCGAAACGCGACGCCTTGACAGCCCGGGCCGGGTCGGGTATCACCGCGGCGACGGAGTGCCCCCAACGCCGTGCCTCCCTCGTCGCCCAGGAGCCGCTCACGTGGACTTCCGCCTGCCCGATGACGTCGCCCGGCTCGGCGCCCTCGTGCGCGAGTTCGTGGACCGCGAGGTGCTGCCGCTCGAGCAGCAGATCGAGCGCGAGAACGCGGTGCCGCGCGCGCTCCTCGACCGGGCGGCGGCGCTCGGCCTCTTCGGGATCACGGTGCCCGAGGCCCACGGGGGGACCGGACTCAGCGCGCTCGCGCGCTCCGTCGTGCACCGGGAGCTCGCGCGTGCCGGCCTCGGCTCCCTCTGCAGCATCGTCGGCGCCCACACCGGCATCGGCACGATCGGGATCGTGCGGACGGGCTCCGTGGAGCTGCAGCGCCGCTACCTGCCGGCGCTCGCGGCGGGAGCGAAGATCGCCGCCTACGCGATCACCGAGCCCGACACGGGCTCGGACGTGGCGGGCGTGCGGACGCGCGCCGAGCGGCGTGGCGATCGCTTCC
>MGCE01000173.1:0-13645 GCA_001790315.1 Candidatus Rokubacteria bacterium RIFCSPLOWO2_02_FULL_72_37
TAGACGATGTGCTCGTAGATCTCGTCGGTGATCGCGAGCAGATCGTGCCGCAGGCAGAGCCCGGCGATGGCCTCCAGCTCCTGGCGCGAGAAGACCTTGCCCGTCGGGTTGTTGGGGCTGTTGAAGATGATCGCGCGCGTCCGCGGCGTCACCGCGCGCGCGAGCCGCTCGGGGTCGAAGCCGAATCCGGGCGGCTCGAGCGGCACCCACACCGGCCGGGCGTCCGCGATGATGCAGCCCGGCCCGTAGTTCTCGTAGAACGGCTCGAAGACGATGACCTCGTCGCCGGGGTTCAGCACCGCGAGCAGCGTCGAGAGCATCGTCTCCGTCGACCCGCAGCACACCGTGACGTGGCGCTCCGGATCGAGCTCCATGCCGTAGAAGCGACGGTACTTGTCGGCGATGGCGCGGCGCAGGCGCGGCGTGCCCCAGGTGATCGCGTACTGGTGGAAGTCGCCGTCGATCGCGCGGTGGGCGGCGTCCAGCACTTCACGGGGCGGCGGGAAGTTCGGCATCCCCTGCGCGAGATTGACCCCGCCGTGGTGGCTCACGACGCGGGTCATCTCCCGGATGACCGACTCGGTGAAACCCTGGACCCGCTTCGAGATCACGCGCGGGCTACGGGATCACGACGTCGTGCTCGATCGGGTCCACCTGCACGCCGGTCTCCTTGAGCCAGCGGATGCCGCGCGCGAGCGCGGCCTCCTCCCCGTCGAGCTCCAGCGCGATCCATCCGTAGTCGGCCTTCACGTCGGCGCGCCGGATGTTGATGACGATGTCGAAGTCCTTGACCAGACGGTAGACGATCGGCTCCTGGATGAGATGCGCGGGGAACGTCAACCGCACCCGCATGCGGGTCATCGGCGACACCACTCACCGGCCTCCGGCGATCGCCGGCACGATCGAGACCTGGTCGCCGTCCTTGAGGGACGTCTTCTTCGCCTGGAGGAATCGGATGTCCTCCTCGTTCACGTAGATGTTGATGAACCGCCGCAGCTCCCCCGCGTCGTCCACGAGCCGCTCGCGCAGTCCGGGGAATTGCCGCTCGAGATCCTCGACGAGGGCATCCACCGTGCCGGCCGTGGCGTGGACCTCGGCGGCGCCCTTCGTCAGCGCGCGAAGCGGGGTTGGGATCCGTACGAGCACCGGCATCAGCGTCCCTCCTGGGCCGTCTGGGATTTCAGGTCGGCGAGCGCCTGATCGAAGGCCGAGAGCGACGGCTTGATCTTCACGTGCGCCTCGAGCCGGTCGACCAGCGCGTCCGGCGTCTTGAGACCGTTGCCCGTGACGCAGATGACCACCGACTCGTCGCGCGGGATCACGCCCGTCTCGATCAGCTTCTTCGTCGCGGCGACGGTCACGCCGCCCGCGGTCTCGGTGAAGATGCCCTCCGTGCGCGCCAGCAGCAGCATGCCCTCGATGATCTCCTCGTCGGTCGCGTGCTCGCCGAAGCCGCCGGACTCCTTCGTCGTCCGGTAGGCGTAGTAGCCGTCGGCCGGGTTGCCGATCGCGAGCGACTTGGCGATCGTGCTCGGCTTCACCGGGACCAGCACGTCCGTGTCCTTCTTGATCATCGTGACGATCGGTCCGCAGCCGAGCGCCTGGGCCGCGTGCATCCTGGTCGCGATCGGCCCGTCCACCAGGCCGAGCTGCCCCAGCTCCTTGATCGCCTTCCAGATCTTCGTGATCAGCGAGCCGCCCGCGCAGGGAACCACGATGTGGCCCGGCGCCTTCCAGCCCAGCTGCTCGACGATCTCGTACCCGTAGGTCTTGGAACCCTCGGAGTAGTACGGCCGGAAGTTCACGTTGACGAACGCCCAGCGGTACTTGTCGGCGATCTCCGAGCACAGCCGATTGACCTCGTCGTACGTGCCGTGCACCGCGACCAGCGTCGGGTTGTAGACGAGCGTCGCGAGCACCTTGCCCTGCTCGAGGTCGGCCGGAATGAAGATGTAGCTCTTGAGCCGCCCCTCGGCGGCGTGAGCCGCGACCGAGTTCGCGAGATTGCCGGTCGACGCGCAGGCCACCGTGTCGAAGCCGAACTCCCGCGCCTTCGTCACCGCGACCGACACCACGCGGTCCTTGAACGACCACGATGGGTGGCACACCGAGTCGTTCTTGATCCACACCTCGCGGCAGCCGAGCTCGTCCGCGAGATTGTGCGCGCGGACCAGGGGCGTGAACCCGACGTGGTGGCCCACCGCCACGTCGCCCTCGATCGGCAGCAGATCCTTGTAGCGCCACATGCTCTTCGGGCCCGCGGCGATCGACTCGCGCGTCACGACGCCCCGCAGGGCGTCGTAACGGTAGTCGACCTCGACGGGGCCGAAGCAGAACTCGCAGACGTGGACGGGCGCGGCGGGGTAGCGGCGGCCGCACTCGCGGCACCGCAGTCCGTTCAGCTTCTCCATTGAGGCGTCTCCATCGGTAGGGGAATTGAGCCCCGAGTTCTACTGCACCGACAGCAAGACATTTTCATCACTTAACACTCAATGTCGCAGGAAGTCAATTCGGGTATCATCCTGGGCCGTGGCCGCGCGGCTCGTCCCGCTGGCGTTGCTCGTCGCCTACGGCGCCGCCTTCGCCGGGCGCGCGCTCGGCACGGATCTCCCCCTCTTCGACGATCACCCCGGGCAGCTCTACCGCGTGCAGCACGTGCTGACGCGCGGTCCGGCACCGTGGGCGTGGGAGCCGGGCTGGTGGGCGGGCTACCCCGAGCTCCAGTTCTATCCGCCCGGCGCCGCGTACACCGCCGCGCTCCTCTCGTGGGCATCCCTCGGCGCCCTCCGCGCCGAGGCGGCGTACCAGGCGGTCGTCTGGATCGCCTACCTCGCGCCCGGGCTCACGTCCTACCTCGTCCTCGCGCGGATCCTCGGCAGCGGCTGGCTCGCCCTCCCCGGCGCGTTCGTCGCGCTCTCCTTCGCCGGCGGCACGAGCGGCGTCGAGGGCGGCGTTCACGTCGGCATGCTCGGCGCCCGCCTCGGGTGGGCGCTCCTGCCGCTGCTCCTCTGGCTCCTCGCGCCCTGGATCACGGCGGATCGTCGCTCGCCGTGGCTCGCCGCGCCGCTCATCGCCGGCATCGTCCTCATGCACCCCACCGCGCTCCCCGCAGCCGTCGTGCTCGTCGCCCTCGGCGCGCTCGCCCGCCCGCCGCGCGGCGCGCGCCTCGGCGTGGCGGCGCTTCTCCTCGCCTTCGCCGCGGCCCTCACGGCGTTCTGGTGGCTCCCGCTCCTCGCGCGGATCGCGCAGACACGCGCCCTGGCCTGGGGTGAGCCGCCGGGCGCGAACGCGCTCACGGTCGCGCTGGCGCTCTGCGCCGTCCTGGGCCTCGTCCGCGCCGCCTCCGCCTCGCGCGGCGCGGTCGTGCTCGCGCTCTGGCCGTGGGCGGTGGCGCTGGGCGTCCTGCTCGACGGCGCCGTCCTGGAGCCGCTCGGCGTCCACTGGCTGCCGGCGAACCGCGTCGCGGACGGTGCGCTCATCGCGCTGATCCTCGCTGCGGGCCTCGGCTGGTCGGGATTCCGGACGAGCGGCCGCCGTGAAGCGGTCGTCGGTCTCGCCGGCGTCGCGCTCGCCGTCGCCGCCGGGTTGGCCACCCACACGCTGGCACTCTGGCCCGGCGCCGCCGCGTGGCCGAGCGCCCACCGGATCGAGACGGGCATGCGTCTCGGCGACCTCTGGCACACGCTTCGCGGGGCGCCCGAGGGACGCGTGCTCTTCGTGCGGTCCGGCGTGCCCCTCGTCTTCGGCACCGACTGGTGGCGGCCGCACACGCACGTGACCGCGCTGACGCCGTCGAACGCCGGGCGCGAGATCGTGAACGGGACGTTCACCCATCCCTCGCCGATCGCCGCGCTCGTCTACCGCGGCGACTCCGGTCCCGACGCGATCCGGACGCTCGTCGAGCGCCTCGACGGCGTGTCGCTCTTCGGCCGACCGCTCGACTCGCTCGACGCGGCGACGTTCGCCCGCTACGCCGACCGTCTCGCCGTCTCGGCCGTCGTCGCCCTCGACCTCGACCTGCCGCGTCTGGCCTGGCTCGACGCGAGCCCGACGTTCGAGCGCCGCGGGCCGCCGGGCTTCTTCGTCGTGTGGACGCGCCGCGACGCGCTCGCGGTCGCCCGGGAAGTCGCGCCCGGGCGGTGGCGGGTGGAGATCGCGGGGGCGCCGGGCACGTGGGCGCCGGCGCGGCTCGCCTACTACCCGCTCTGGCGGGCCACCCACGGCGGGACCGAGCTGGAGACCCGGCGAGGCGAGCTGGGCGACCTGGAGGTGAAAGTGCCGCAGGGCGGCGCGGGGCCCGTCGAGCTGTCCTACGCGCCGGGCGCGCCCGAGCTCGCCGGTGTCGCGCTGAGCGCCCTCGGCCTCTGCGTCTGGCTCGCCGCCGCACGCCGAGCGCGGCGCCGCCGGCCCGCGGCCCCAGGGCGCTGAGCGCTACTCCGGTCCGAGGGTGTGCGTGAACAGGACCTGGCCCTCCTCGTCCACGATGCGCACGCTCATCTGGGCGGGCTCGACACTGATCTCGCCGAAATTGTTGACGCCGCCCCGCGCGAAGAGCGAGCGAGGGTTGAGACCCTCGTCGAGCGGGCGGGGCCGGCCGAGCGAGGCCGAGAGCGGGCCGGCGATGAACTCGTGGAACGACCAGTCTGGGGTCGGGTGGTGGCGGATCAGCTCCGCGTGGTGGACGTCGGCGGCCAGGAACACCAGGTTCTTCACCCCGCGCTCACGCAGCGTCCGGAGGAGCGCGTCGCGCTCCGTGGCGAACCCCCGGCCCTCCTCGGGTCTGCCGAGGACGTTGGCGTTCGACCACGAGTCGCGCCGCTCCGGCTTGCCGGTCGGCACCGAGAGCGTCACGCTCGTGACGACCACCTTCCAGACCGCGGTGGACGTCGACACGTTGTCCACGAGCCAGCGGCGCTGCGCCGCCCCGAGCATGGTCTTGCCCGGCCCGTCGGGGTCCGTGTTGGGGCTCCGGTACTGGCGGGTGTCCAGGATGAACATCTCGAGCAGCCGTCCCCAGCGGAACTTCCGGTAGAGGCGCGTCGGCTCGTCCTCGGGCGGCGCGATCGGCCAGTACTCGAGGAACGCGCGCCGCCCCGTGGGCATCAGCAGGTCGGCCGGGCCCGCGAAGTCGTTGCGCACCTCGTGGTCGTCCCAGATCGCGTAGACCGACGTCCCGCGGAAAAAGTCCTGGACCGTCGGCTCCTCGCGGTTGTAGCGGTGGCGGGCACGGAACTGCGCGAGCGAGGTCGCGACGAAGGCGGCGCCCGGCACGATGTCGTGGCCGTCGCACTTCCGGTCGGCGTAGATCGTGTCCCCGGCGAACAGGAAGAAGTCGCGCCGCTGGCGCGCCATCGCCCGGAAGATCCTGTAACCGCCGTCGAGCCGGCGGCAGAAGCCGCCGCCCCCCAGGTCGCCGCTCCAGACGAAGTCGACGCGCGCGGCCGCGTCGCGCGCGGGAGCCGTCACGAACCCGCCCTCCACGCTCGCACCGGCGCCCCGGACCCTGACCGCGTAGCGCGTACCCGGCCGGAGGCCCGCGAGCCTGGCCTTCCCGGTGAAGTCCTCGCCGCGGTCGGTGGGGATCGTCGCGGCCGCCGCGCGCACGCCGTCGGGGCCGGTCAGCTCGACCTCGAGCTCCGCCGCGCCGGCCGCGCGCGCCCAGACGACGGCGGAGGTGGACGTCACGTCGCCGATGGTGAGAAGCGGCGGCGCCGCCAGGCCGACGCCGACGAGCGCCACGAGATGCGCCGTGAGCCCGCCGAGGAGGGCGGCGACGAACGGCGTCACGGCCGGGCGCCCCCAGGCGCGCCGTCCGCGGCTCACACCAGTGGGTCGTAGTTGAAGTACTGCCCGGAGGTCACCATCGGCACCAGGTGGTGCAGGAGCGTCCCGGGGAACATGTCGGCGAGGCTCTCCGGCGTCCAGCCCTCGCTGTTGTGCACGCGCATGATCGGGCGCTCGTGGGAGAAGAGCATGATCTCCTTGCCGCGCACCCCGAAGACCTGGCCGGTCACGTCCTTGGCGGCCTCCGAAGCCAGGAAGACCGCGACCGGCGCGATGTGGGCGGGCGAGAGCTTCTTGATCTTCTCCACGCGAGCCTTCTGCGCCTCGGTCTCCGTCGGGATCGTGCCGATCATCCGGGTCCAGGCGAAGGGCGAGATGCAGTTCGCCGTGACGTTGTACCGCGCCATGTCGAGCGCCGTCACCTTGGTGAGCCCGAAGATGCCGAGCTTCGCCGCCGCATAGTTCGCCTGCCCGACGTTGCCGATCAGCCCGGAGGTGGAGGTCATGTTGATGACGCGCCCCCACTTCTGCTCGCGCATGAGCGGTGCCGCCGCCCGGGTGATCGCGAACGCGCCCTTGAGGTGGGTGTTGATGACGGCGTCCCACTCCTCCTCGCTCATGTTGAAGATCATCCGGTCGCGCAGGATGCCGGCGTTGTTGACCACGATCTCCACGCGGCCGAACGCGTCGAGCGCGGTCTTGACGATCGCCTGGCCGCCGGCCATGGACGCCACCGAGTCGTAATTGGCGACACCCTGCCCGCCCGCCTTCTTGATCTCTGCCACGACCTCGTCGGCCGGAGTCTTCGTGCCGCCCGCGCCGGCCTCCGAGCCGCCGTAGTCGTTCACCACCACCCTGGCCCCGTGCCTCGCCATCAGGAGCGCGATCTCCCGTCCGATGCCTCGACCGGCGCCCGTCACCACCGCCACCTTGTCCTTCAGCATCATGAGCCCGTCCCTCCCACTGCGAGTGAAAAGCGCCGCCCACGATAGCACACTCGCGACGGCCCGGGGGCGCGTCCACGGCGCCTCGCGGCGCCCGCACCCGCCGATCTCACCCCCGCGCGTCGAGCGCGGCGACGAAGGCCGCGGAGAGGACGAAGACGACCGCCGAGTAGTACACGAACATGACGAAGGCGATGAGGACGCCGAAGGGCCCGTAGATCTGATCGTAGAGCCCGACCTCGAGGATATACAGGCGGAAGACCTGCTTGGCGATCTCCCAGAGCACGCTGGCGAGCGTCGCCCCGGCCAGCGCCGCGCCAACGCGGACCTTCCGGCGCGGCATGAAGCGGTAGGCCAGGTAGAACATGAGGGTCGACGCGGCCAGCGACAGCGCGATCGAGCCCAGCTGGAACCACTCGTCCGGTATCGGCAGGCTGACCCGCGCGATCTCGCGCAGGCCGTGCAGCACCCACGTCGCCGTGCTCGCCGCGAACAGGAGCACGCCGAGCAGCAGCACCATCCCCACGTCCACCGCGAAGTTCCGGAGGAAGCCGGCCCGCGTCTTCACGCCGAGCAGGCGGTCCAGGACCAGCCGAACGCCGCTGAGGAGCGGCGTCGCGAACAGGACCAGGACCGCCGTGCCGAGGATGCCCGAGGCCCCGCGCGTCTCGACGATGCGGACGAGCGTGCGCGTGATCTGCTTCTGGTAGACGGGGAAGTGCTGCGTGAGCTGCCGCACGACCTCCTGCGCCGCGCGCTCCGTCGACAGCACGAAACCGAGCAGCGACACCCCGAGCAACAGGACCGGGATCAGGGAGAGCAGGAAGAAGAAGGCGAGCCCGGCGCTCAGGAAGAAGCCGTCGGCCGCCAGGAACCGGGAGATCGCGCCGCCGGCGCGCGGGCTCACCGTCGCCTTAGATCAGCCCGCGGACGAGGCCGCCGTCCACCTGCAGGGCGACGCCGGTGACGTAGGACGCCCGTTCCGAGGCGAGAAACACGACCACGCTGGCGAACTCCTCGGGCGTCCCGATCCGTCCGAGCGGGATCTCGGTGCTCTGGCGCTCGAGGTACTGCTCGCGGGAGAGCTGCTGCGACGCCGCGCCGGAGAGGAACCGGTCGGTGAGGATCCGCCCGGGGCAGACCGTGTTGACCAGGACCCCGTCGCGGCCGACCTCCGCCGCGAGGGTCTTCATGAGTCCCGCGACACCCGGCCGGACCGCGTTCGAGAGCAGGAGGCCGGGGATCGGCTGCTTCACGGACGAGGACTGGATCGTGAGGATGCGCCCCCACTTGCGCTGCCGCATCTCCGGCAACACGGCGCGGATCAGCCGCACCGTGGACAAGAGCGACAGCTCGAACGCGCCCACCCACTGCTCGTCGGCGAGCTCGCCGAAGGTGCCGCGGGGGGGTCCGCCGGCGTTGGCCACGAGGATGTCCACGGGCCCGAGTTTCTCGCGCGTCGCGGCCACCAGCCGCTCGACGTCGCCGGCGCGCGTCACGTCCGCCGGCAGCGCCAGCGCCTCCGTGCCCGCCCTCGCGCGGATCTCCTCCGCCGCGGACCGGAGATCCGCCTCGCCGCGCGCGCAGATCGCCACCCGCGCGCCCTCGGCGGCGAGCCCGAGCGCGCACGCGCGCCCCATCCCCTTGCTCCCCGCCGTCACCAGCGCCACCTTGCCCCTGAGCCCGAGGTCCATCCGCCGTCTCCCTTCGGTGAGGTGTCCGAGGATCAGAGCTGCCTGAAGAAGTAGGCGCGGTCGCCGCCGGTGATCTCGTAGCGGCGCACCTTGTTGTCGCGCATCACCTCGACGGTCAGTTTCTCGCCCGGCTCGTGGCGCCAGAGCGACAGGTACAGCTCGCGCCGGCTCGACACCTCCTGCGCGTCGAGGGACATGATCATGTCGCCTTCCTGGAGCCCGGCCCGGTCGCCGGGGCCGTCCGGCACGACGCCCGCCACGATCACGCCCTCCTCCAGCGCGTGCGCGAAGACGCCGAGCCACGCGCGCCGCGGCCGGCTCACCGGGCGTCCGTGACGGAGCATCTCCGCCTCGTGCGTCCGGTAGCAATCGATCGGGATCGAGAGCGAGTTACGCGCCACCTCGTTCAGGTTGAGGGACACCACGCCGAGCATGCGCCCGGTCAGGCTGAAGAGCCCGCCGCCGCCGAAGCCGGGGTTCGCCGCGCTCGCCACGATTCCCCGCTCGAGCAGGTATTCCCAGTACGCCTCGAACTCGCCCAGGTAGGTCACGACGCCACCGGCGACGCGCCGCTCCTGGGCGCCGGTGGACGCGAGCACCACGATCTCGGCGCCGCGCTCCACCGGCTCGCCCGCGAGCGGCACCGCGCGCAGCCCCTGGCGCCTGACCCGGAGCAGCGCGAGCCCGACGTCGAAATCCTGCGCGACGATCTCGGCCTTCACGCGCCGGCCCTTCTGGAACGAGACCTCGATCGTGCCGGCACCCATGACGACGTAGTTCACCGTCAGGATCAAGCCCGCGGCGTCGACCACGACGCCGGTGCCGAGCCGCTCGTTGCCCAGGATCCGCGTGGAGGGATGCCCCTTCGGGATCGTCGCATACAGGTTCACGACCGACTGGAGCAGGTGCTTGACGAGCTCGACGGAGGCGTCCATGGCGGGCCCTAGGGCCGCTTCAGGTGGCGCGCGAAGAACTGCTGGACGCGCCGCCGGGCGTCGCGGAAGGCGGCATCGTCGTAGCCCACGGTCGCGCCGCAGCAGTCGTCGGGCTTGTTCCGATTCCCGACGTCGGGCAAGTAGGCGCGCGGCTGACCGATCACGTCGAAGTAGTGGTGGGCGCCCGGGTAGAGCACGATCGTCGCGTCGGCACCCCGGCGCCGCATGTTCTCGACCATCTCGACGCAGGGGCCCGGCAGCGTCCAGTCGTCGGCGGCGCCCATCAGGACCAGCAACGGCCGCACCGCCAGCTCGTTCACCAGTGAGAAGCATCCGCCGGGATAGACGCCGACCGCCGCCGCGACGCCGGGCTCGGGCAGCGCCACGCCCCGGCGCCGGGCGCGCTCGAGGCTCGGTCCGTTGACGAGCGCGATCGCGAAGACGCCGCCGTTCGACCAGCCGATCGCGCCGATCCGCGCGCGGTCCACGTACGGCCGGTGGTGGAGGTACCGGAGCGCTCCGATCGCATCGTCGAAGCGCTCGGTGGACGGCAGGTCCGGTGTCTTGGCGTCGCAGCCCGCGCCGATCCCGCGCGGCGCCCAGCTGTCCACCACGAGGGCGACGTAGCCCTCGCTCCGGAACCAGCGTGCCCACTCGTGGGTGGACTCGCTGACGCCCTGGCAGCCGTGGAACAGCACGAGCGCCGGGAATGGACCCGCGCCGGCCGGGCGGTGCTCGTCCGCGGGCACGACGAGCGGTCGTTCGGGCGTCGCATTGGGAAACGTCACGCGGGTGGTGGCGCACCCTGCGAGGACCGACGCGGCGCAGAGCGCCGCCAGCGCGTGCCGCAGCATGAGTTGAGCATACACCGGGCCGAGCGTAGAATTCCGGCCGTGAGCCGACCGGTCCACGCGCCCCTCGTGCGAACGCGTGCCTTCCCGCTCCGACGGACGCCCGCCCCGTCGGTCTGCTTCGAGAGCACGGACCGCGCTGCCGTGGAGGAGGCCCTCGGCTAGCCCGCGTGCTCACGCTCGAGCGCGCGCCCCTGCTGTTCGGACACGATCCGACCCCCGGCCTGCTGGCTCTCGACCTCGCCGACGGCGGCCGCGCCCTGCGCCTGTGGGCCCGGCGGGACGGCGCCGTCCGGACCGAGCTCGCGCCGTTCACGCCGTTCCTGCTCGTCGCCGACGCCGCGCTCGTTGCCGATGCCCCCGGCCTGGCCGCCCTCGAGCCGCTCGCCGGCCCCGGGGAGCTCGCGTGGCGCGCCGGCTTCGCGTCGTGGAGCGACGCGCTGGCGGCGCGCGATCGCTGCCGGGAGCGGAGCGGCCAGCCGGTGAACACGCCGGCGGCGCGGTATCGCTTCCTCGCCGACGCCGCGCATCAGTACCTCCTCGCGACCGGCCGCACCTCGTTCCACGGCCTCGCGTTCGACGACCTCCGCCGCCTCGCGCTCGACATCGAGGTCGTCACGACCGAGGGCTGGGAGTTCCCGAGCGCCGCGCGCCCCGGCGACCGGATCGTCGCCGTCGCGCTCGCCGACTCGACGGGCTTCCGGCACGTCATCCGCGGCGACCGGCTGGACGAGCGGGCGCTGCTCGAGGAGTGCACGCGCCTCGTCCACGAGCGCGACCCGGACGTGCTCGAGGGCCACAACATCTTCCGCTTCGACCTCGAGTACCTCGAGGCGCGGGCGCGGCGACACGGCATCGCGCTCGCCTGGGGCCGCGACGGCAGCGCGCTGCGCAGCCGGCCCACGCGCCTGCAGATCGCCGAGCGCACGATCGGGTACCGTCGTTACGAGGCGGCGGGGCGGCACATCGTGGACACGTGGATCCTCGCCCAGCTCCACGACGCGGGCACCCGCGACCTCCCCGCGTTCGGGCTCAAGGAACTCGCGCGACACTTCGGCGTGGCCGCGCCCGACCGCACCTACCTGGACCCCGCGCGGATCTCGCGCGACTTCCTCGAGGACCCCGAGCGCCTCATGGCCTACGCGGGCGACGACGCGCTCGAGACGCTCGGTCTCGCCGCCGTCCTCGCGCCACCCTATTTCGCCCAGGCGCAGCTCGTGCCGTTCGACTACCAGTCGTGCGCGCTCCGCGGCGCGGCGGCCAAGATCGACGCCCTGCTGCTGCGCGAGTACCTGCGCCAGGGCCACGCCGTGCCGCTGGCGCGGCCGAGCGCCGCCGTGGGGGGCGGGCACACGGCGATCCTCCAGCAGGGCGTGGCGCGACCGGTGCTCCACGTCGACGTCACCTCGCTCTACCCCTCGCTGATGCTCGCGGGCCCGATCGCGCCCGCCTCGGACGCGCTCGGCGTGTTCCTCGCGCTGCTGCGGCACCTGCGCGACTTCCGCGTACGCGCCAAGCGCCTCGCGCGCGAAACGGCCGAGCCGCGCGAGCGGGCGCACCTCCTCGCGCTCCAGCAGTCGTTCAAGATCCTCATCAACGCCTTCTACGGCTACCTCGCTTTCGGCGCCGGGCACTGGAACGACTTCGACGCGGCCAACCGCGTGACCGCCGAGGGCCGCGCGCTGGTCGTCGCGCTCATCGACCGGCTCGGCGCCCTCGGCGCGACGCCCGTCGAGGCCGACACCGACGGCGTCTACTTCGTGCCGCCGCCCGGCCACGCGCCGGCGGACGACGAGTCCCTGCTCGAGCGCGTGGCGGCCGACCTGCCGGCCGGCATCCAGCTCGAGCTCGACGGCCGCTTCGTCGCGATGTTCAGCTACAAGATGAAGACCTACGCCCTCCTCGACGCGAGTGGCCGCCTGCTCTTGAAGGGCTCGGCCTTCCGCTCGCGCGGTCTCGAGCCCTTCCAGCGCCGGCTGATCGAGGAGATCGTGCGCGCCCTCCTCGAGGGCCGGGGTGCGGAGGCCCGCGCCCTCGTCGACCGCTGGCTCGCCGACTTCGCCGCCCACCGCGTGCCGCCGCGTCTCTTCGCCCGCACCGAGACCCTGCAGGACTCGGTCGAAGCCTACCGCGAGCGCGTCCGGGCCGGCGCGCGGCCGGTGTCGGCCGCCTGGGAGCTCGCGATCGCCTCGGGACGGCCGCTCCAGCCGGGCGATCAGGTCTCCTACTACGTCACGGGGCGGAGCGCCCACGTCACCGTGAACGAGTACGCCCGTCTGCTGACCGACTGGGACCCCGCGCGGCCCGACGAGAATACCGAGTATTACCAGGCCAAGGTGCATGAGATCTGGGAACGCTTCCGGCCCTTCACCGAGCAGGAGGGGCTCCGCCCCTTCACGGAGGAGCCGGCGCCGCAGAGCCAGCTCTCGCTCTTCTGAAGTACATGGGGGGCTCCGGGCGCCCCCCATGCCCCCCATACCCCCATACGCTCGGGACGCCCCGGCGTCGCCGTGGCGCCCCTCGACAACGCGCTCGGTTCACTTCTGCGATTCCGGGTGCCCGATGCCTTTCCTTCTCGGAACGGCGGGTCACCAGACGAGGGTGAGCTGGCGGTCGGCAGGCGCGTCCGGCGTCCGGTCGCAGCGCCGCCGCCCGGGAAAGGCCGCCGCCTCCGCGAGCCGCGCCACGCGCGCTTCCACCCGGGCGACGTAGGCGCGGGCCGCGTACGCCGAGCCGGCGTAGAGCCCTCGGTAGCCCGGCACGAGTCCCGGGAACTCGGCGGCCAGGAACTCGAGGAAGAACTCCCGCGTGCCCGCGCGCAGGAAGAGCACGTTCCACACGGCGCTGCCGGCGCCCGCATCGCGTGCCGCGCCGAGGACCGCCCGCAGCCCCGCCTCGTCGTCGGTGAGGTAGGGCAGCACCGGCATGAGGAACAGCGCGGTCGGCACGCCCGCTCGCGTGAGCGCGCGCATCGCGGCCAGGCGCAGGTCCGGGCGCGGCGCGCGCGGCTCGAGCCGGCGCGCCAGCCCGGTGTCGAGCGTCGTGATCGAGAAGTTCACCGAGACCTCGGAGCGCCGCGCCAGGTCGGCGAGCAGCCCGGCGTCCCGCGCGACCAGCGCCGATTTCGTGGTGATGGACAGGCGCACTCCCGGCGCCGCGCGCGCGGCCTCGAGCACGCGCCGGGTGACGCCGAAGCGCGCCTCGCCGGGCTGGTACGGATCGGTCGCCGCGCCGATCGCCACGAGGAGGCCGCTCCTGCGCGCTCGCGTGAGCTCGGTGACGAGCGCCGCCGGCTCCGCGTTCTTGACATAGACTCGGCGCTCGAACTGCCACGGGTTGTTCTCGCCCAGGAATTCGTGGGTGTAACGCGCGTAGCAGTAGCGACAGCCCATCTCGCAGCCGCGATAGGGGTTCGCCGTCCAACCGAAGGGCATCGG
>MGCE01000173.1:13652-15898 GCA_001790315.1 Candidatus Rokubacteria bacterium RIFCSPLOWO2_02_FULL_72_37
GGAATTCGTGGGTGTAACGCGCGTAGCAGTAGCGACAGCCCATCTCGCAGCCGCGATAGGGGTTCGCCGTCCAACCGAAGGGCATCGGCCGGGTCCGGGTATTGAAGCGGTTCAACAGGCCAGCCGCCCGAAGCTCCCGATATTCCACTCCACCGCGCTCGCCGATCGCTCCGCCGAGACGCCCCGCCATGGCTGGCGCCGGCACCCCTGGCTTGATCTTCGTCTCTCCTCTGTTGCTCGTCATGTGCTGAGCTGTGTAGGCCGAAAAAAAGCCCGGGAGTCGCGCGGGACTCCCGGGCTCTCTCGGGGCGTCTAGCGGCGCCAGCCGCCGCCCGGGCCGCCGCCGCCCGGACGCGGTCCCCGATCGCCACGCGGACCACCGGTGCCGCGCTGGGGCTGGGGACGGGCCTCATCGACCACGAGGTTCCGGTCGCGGAACAACCGTCCGTTCAGCATCTCGATCGCCTTGGCGGCCTCCTCCTTCGTCGCCATCTCGACGAAGCCGAAGCCCCGCGGCCGTCCCGTGAACTGGTCCGTGATGATGCGCACCGTCTCGACGGTGCCGGCCTGGGCGAACAGCTCGCGAAGGTCTTCCTCCGTGGCCTGAAAGGAGAGGTTCCCGACGAACAACTTAGCGGCCATCGCGCGATCCTCCTAGCCCTGACGAAAGCGGCGGCATATGGGACCCGCACCATCTATAGCTTCCCGCGCTATAGCTTCCCGCGGACCCACCGCTCCCGCAGGGTAGCACAGCTTAGTGACAGGGGGCGCAGCATGTCAAGGCGCCGCGCGCGGGGACGCGGTGAGCGCTCAGAGATAGACGCCGCGCGACCCGCCGCCGTCCACCGTGATGCAGATGCCGGTGAGGAACGAGGCGCGCGACGAAACCAGGAAGCAAACGAGGTCGGCCACGTCCGCGGGGCTCGCGATCCGTCCAAGCGGATAGACTTTCTCGGCCTCGGCGCGAAAGACCTCCGCCGGCTTGCCTGCGGCTTTCGCCTGCTGGGCCATCAGCGTCTCCCAGCGGAGGGTCGCGGTCGCCGCCGGTGAGACCGCCGTGACCAGGATCTTCGAGGGCGCACCGAGGTCGGCCAGCCCTTTCGTGAAGTTGACGAGGCCCGCGTTCGCGATGCCCCCGGGCAGGTACCCCGCGGTCGGGTTGCGCGCGGCCGCGCCGACGACGTTGCAGATGCGCCCGCCGCCCTGCGCCTGCATGCGCGGGAACACCGCGCGCGCCATCCGAACGTAGCCGAGGAGCTTCAGGCTCCAGTCGCCCACCCACTGCTCGTCGGGGATCGTGAGGAAGTCGCCGCCGCGGATGGCGCCCGCGTTGTTCACGAGCACGTCGATGCGCCCGAGGCGCTGCGCCGCCTCGTCCGCCACGCGCTCGACCTCCTCGAGGCGCGACAGGTCCCCGGCGAGCGCGACGGCCTCCTCGCGTCCCGCCGCGCCCAGCTCTCGCACGGTCGCCTCGAGCGCCGCCTTGTCGCGCGCGCAAATCGCCACGCGCGCCCCCTCGCGGGCGAGTGCCAGCGCGATCGCCCGGCCGATCCCTTTGCTGCCGCCCGTCACCAGCGCCGTCTTGCCCAGAAGCCCGAGATCCACGGCTCCTCCTCTCCCCTCTCGTCCCGTCGCGCTTCACCCGCCCCCGCTCAGCCGGGGAAACGGCGGCACGGACGTCCAGTCGAATCCATCGAGGTCCACGAGCGTCTCCGACAGCGCGCGCGCGAACGGGTCCAGGTCCGTTCCGCCGAGCCGGCGCCCGTGCAGGCGCGCCGTCCCCTCGGCCAGGAGTGCGCGCGCGCCGGCGAGGTTGCCGTTGGCGAGGTGCTGGTAGCCCACCGCCGCCTGCACGAATGCCTTCAAGATTTCCCGGGCCTCGCCGCCCGCCGCCCGCCAGGCGGGCTCGAGCAGCTCGTGCACCTCGAAGAAGCACCGCGCCGCCCAGAGCGCGGCCGCGTCGTCGAGCAGCGCGGCGAGCGAGTCCGCCGCGCCGCCGGTCGCCCGCCCCGCGAGTGCCGCGCTCGCGCTCGCCGCCCGCGCGCGGAGAAGCGCGGCGTCGGCGCGCGCCGTGGCACCCAGCCAGGCCGCCGCCGCGGGCCCGTCGGCCGCCAGCGCCGCGAGCTCGCGCCGGGCACCCGCGTCGTGGAGCGCCGCCAGGATCACCTCCGCGAGCCGGTTCCGGTCCGCCAGCGGCAGCGTCCGGATCACACCATGCCGGCGTCTCCGCCGGTTTCGGCGGGCGC
>MGCE01000173.1:15910-23644 GCA_001790315.1 Candidatus Rokubacteria bacterium RIFCSPLOWO2_02_FULL_72_37
GCTCGCGAGCGGCGGTCCGTCCGAGGCGCACGACGCGCGTGCCGGCGACCAGATCGTGGAGCCCGCGCTTGTCCTGGCGCAGCCCGACCATCGCGTAGCCGAGCCCGAGCGTCGCGCACGAGACGAAGTACCCGAGGTAGCGCAGCACCGCGGCACCCAGGGTCAGGGGCCCGCCGTCGCTCGCGACCACGCGCGCGCCGACGAGCAGCTTGCCGAGCGTCTGCCCGCCGAGCCAGTGGAGCAGGATCGCGTAGAGACTCGCGAACAGGAACGTGTGGGCGACGAGCAGGCCCTGGAAGGGCGGCGAGCCCGCGAAGTCGATGTCGACGAGGACCCCGGCGAGTTTCCCCAGCGACGCCTGCACGAGTCCGTAGATCGCGAGGTCGACGAGGGCCGCGACCGCGCGGATCCAGAAGCCGGCCGGTCGGTCGCCATTCATGGCGCGTATAATAGCGCCATGATTTCGGTGCAGGACGGGCAAAATCGGGTCCTCGCCCGGATCCTCGGCCCGACGCCCGCCGAAATCGTCGCGCTTCCCCGGGCGCTCGGCCGCGTGCTGTTCGACGACCTCCGGGCGCCGTTCGACGTCCCGCCGAGCGACAACTCCGCCGTCGACGGCTACGCCGTTGCGGGCGCCGACACGCCATCCCACGGCACACGCGAGCTCCTCGTGATCGCCGACCTCCCGGCGGGCGCCGTCTTCGACGGCGAGCTCGCCCCCGGCCGGGCCGTGCGCATCATGACCGGCGCACCCATGCCGCCCGGCGCCGACACGGTCCATCCTCAAGAGACCGTCGAGCGCCTCGACGATCGCGTGCGCGTTTCGGCGCTCGCGAGAGGCGCGAACGTCCGGCGGCGCGGCGAGGACATCCGGGCCGGCACGATCGTCGTCGAGCCCGGCACGCTGCTGCGCCCCCAGGAGCTGGGGCTCGCGGCCTCTCTCGGCCTCTGCCAGATCGCGGTCCACCAGCGCCCCCGCGTCGCCCTCCTCTCGACCGGCGACGAGGTCGTCGAGCCCGGGGCCGTGCGGCGACCCGGCCAGATCTACGACGCCAACCGCTTCACGCTGCGGGGCTCGATCGAGCAATGCGGCGGCGCGGTCCTCGACCTCGGCATCGTGCCCGACGCGCGGGACGAGCTCCGGGCGCGTCTCGGCGAGGCGAGCGCCGCCGCGGACATGGTCGTGACGTCCGGCGGCGTGTCGGTCGGCGCGTACGACTTGATCAAAGAGGTCCTCCGGGAGATCGGCACCATCGAGTTCTGGCAGGTGGCGATGCAGCCGGGCCGGCCGCTGGCGTTCGGCGGGATCGGCGACGCGCACTTCTTCGGCCTGCCGGGCAACCCGGTCGCGTCGATCCTCGCGTTCATGCTCTTCGTCCGGCCCGCGCTCTACAAGCTCGGCGGGCGGCGCCGCCTCTTCCACGAGGTGTACGAAGCGCGGACGCTGGAGCCGATGACGAAGAAGGCGGGTCGGCGTGAGTTCAAGCGGGGAGTGCTCCAGATGCGCGAGGGGCGCTGGGAAGTGCGCACGACCGGTCCCCAGGGCTCGGGGATCCTGTCCTCGATGGTCCACGGCAATTGCCTGGTCATCCTCGAAGAGACGCGGGGCGACGTCGCGTCCGGCGAGACCGTTCTCGTCGAGCCGTTCTGAGCGTGGCGGCCAGGCTCTCCGTCGGCCTGCTCGACGCGGTGAAGCCGGTCGCGCAGGAGATCGTGCGGGAGCGCGCGCGGTGCCTGCCCGGTCTCCGCTACGCCGACCTCCGCCTCGAGCTCGGCGAGGCCAAGGGCGTTGCGGCCGAGAACGGCGCGCCGAAATCCTCCGGCGACGACTACACGTTCGCTCTCGGCGTCCGGGTCCTGGCCGGTGGCGGCATGGTGGCGCCCGGCTACGTGGGCAGGACGCTCGGCACCGCCGACGCCACCGACCTGCCGCGCATCCTGCGCGAGGCGCTCGAGCGCGCGTACCGGCGGGCCGCGGCGAACGCGGAGCACAAGGAGCAGGCGCGCGGCAAGCTCGGCGTGCTCGGCGAGGCGCTCGCCGACACTCGCCTGCATCCGGTCGACGTGCGGCAGGATACGGTCGCAGCCGTCTACCGGATCGACCCGCGCGCCCTGGCGCTCGACGAGATGGTCCGCTACACGACCGACGTCTCCCGGCGTGTCGCCGCGGCCGATCCGGCGATCCGGTACAACTACATCGGCACCACGACCGGACTGACCCGCGAGCTGTTCGTCTCGAGCGAGGGCGCGGCGCTCGACCAGACGTTCGCGCTCACCCAGGGACTCTGCTCGGTCGTCGCGGTCGTCGGCGAGACGAGTCACGAGCTGTACGACGTCCTGGGGCACCAGCGGGGCTGGGAAATCCTCCTCGAGGGCGTGGACGACCCCCCGCTCCGGTGCACCGCCTTCGTGGACTTCTCGCGCGCGATGGCGCACGAGGCCGCGCGCGTCGCCGCGGCGCCCCCGCTGCCGACGTCCGAGCGCGAGGTCGTCGTCGTCACCGATCCGCACTACAACACCCTCGTCTCGCACGAGATCATCGGCCACCCGGTCGAGCTCGACCGGGCGCTCAAGATGGAGACGGCGTACGCCGGGCGCTCGTGGCTCCTGCGGAGTCTCGCGGCGCACCAGGTCGGCCAGCAGGTCGCCTCGCCGCTCGTCACCGCCTACTCCGACCCGGCCCTGCCCGGCTACGGCCACTACGTCTACGATCACGAGGGCACGCCCGCGCGCCGCGTCGTCCACATCGACCGGGGCATCTTCCTCGGCTTCATGAACAGCCGCCAGACCGCGGCGATCTTCGGTGGTGCGCCGAACGGGCACTGGACGGCGACGGACGCGTCGCGTGTCCCGCTCGTCCGGATGTCGACCACGGTGTTCGCGGCGGGCTCACAACCCCCCGAGCAGATCCTGAAGGAAGTCGACCACGGCTATTACGTCGTGGGCCACCGGATCCCCTCCATCGCGGAGAGTCGCGAGAACTTCCGCATCTCGGCGCGCATGGTCTACGAGATCGAGCGCGGCGAGCTCGGCCGCCTGTACCGCGACGGCGGCATCGCCGCGGACTCCCGCGACTACCTCATGAACGTGGACGCGGTCGGCACCGACTTCCGGCTCTACCCGATCCCGAACTGCGGCAAGGGGCAGCCGATGCAGACGAAGAAGCTCGGCAACGGCGGGCCGACGATGCGCAGCCGCGCCCGCGTCGTGGGAGGCTCGTGATGCGCAGGACGCTGATCGCCCTCGGCACCGTCGCGGTCCTCCTGGCCGGCGCCGCCCCTGCCGCGCCGCCGGAGTATCCGGTCAGCTACATCAAGGTCGACGAGCTCAAGGCGCTTCTCGACCGGGGCGGCACGGCCGACGTCATCGACGTGCGCAAGTGGGATCAGTACGTCGAGCTGCACATCGAGGGCGCGCGCTCGATGCCGCTCAGGGCCGTGCCGGCACGCGCGCACGAGATCTCCAGGACGGGGCTCGTGGTCTTCTACTGAACGTGCCCGCACGCGCTGTCCCGTGGGGCCAGCAACATCCTCTACGCGCTCGGCTGGCGCAACCACCGGGTCCTCGACGAGGGGCTCCTCGCCTGGGTCGAGAAGCGCTACCCGGTGGCCGGCACCAACCCGTCGGCGCGCCCGGGCCACTGAGCGACCCGGTGCCCAGCGTCGCCGAGCTGGCCCGTGCCGTCCGGGACGCGCTCGCGCTGGTCAGCGCGGCGCCGGACGTTCGGGAGGCCGAGGTGTTCGCGGCGGCGAACGGGGCGCTCCTCGCCCGGCTCAACTACACCTCGGACATCCCGTGCAACGGCCTGGAAGAGCCGAAGTCGACCGAGGCGTACGGCCTGGGCCTCCAGGCCGTCTTCGACGGGCCCGGCGGGCCGCGGCTCGGCTTCGGCAGCGAGCCGAGCGACCTCGGGCGCGCGGGGATCGAGCGGGCCCTCGCGAAGGCGCGCCAGGCCGCGGTCGCCGACCCCGAGTTCGTCTCGCTGCCGCGCCCGGTCCGCGAGGGGCGAGCGCTGGTCGCGTATCACGACCCCCGGCTCATGGCGGTCGACGACGCGACCCTGGTCGAGGCGGGCTGGAAGATCGTCAACGGCGCGCTCCGCACCTTTCTGGCCTCGGGCCGGATCGCCGCGCTGGCGGACGGCGACGAGGCCCTGCGCCGCCTCGGCTTCATCGTCGGCGGCGACGTGACGATCCTCCAGGAGAGGATCGCCATCGCCTCGACCGCCATGCCCGAGCCGCAGACCGACGAGTCCACCCTGCTCACGACGTTCGTGACCGCGATGGTCGAGGCGTGCGACGCGAAAGGCTCGGGCGAGTCCACCGGAACACGGTTCGACGATTTCACCGACGAGGCGGGCGTCGAGGCCGCACGGCGCGCGATCGACGCGATCGGCGGCGAGCGGGTGGCGACGGGCGAGTACACGATCGTCTTCGGCCGGCAACCCGTCGCCGATCTGCTCAGCAACATCGTCGTGCCGGCGGCCACCGCGGGGGCCTTCTACGCGTCGAGCACCCCCTTCCTCGGACGCCTCGGTCGTGCCGTCGCCTCGCCCTTGCTCTCCGTCCACGACCACGGGGCGCTGCCGGGGCTCATGGGCTCGAAGGGCATCACCTGCGAGGGGCTGCCGACGGGACGGACCGACCTCATCAAGAACGGCATGCTCACCGGCTGCCTGTCGAATTGGTACGAGACCCAGCGCCTCCTGCGCGACCCCGACCTCGGCAAGAAACTCGGCCTGGTCGGTGCCGAGGCCGCCGCGGCGCTCGTGCCGCGAAACGGTTTCCGCTTCGCCGGCGGCGGTGGCCGACAGTTCGACGCCCCGCCCGGCGTCGCGGCCTCCAACGTGATCGTCGAGGGCGCGAACCCGGTGCCCCTCGACGAGCTCCTCCGCGCCGTGGGCAACGGCCTCTACGTCGGGCGCATCTGGTACACGTACCCCATCAATGGCCTGCGCGCCGGCGATTTCACCTGTACGGTCGTCGCGGATTCCTATATCATCCGCGACGGGCGGCTCGCGGCGCCCCTGCGGGCGAACGCGATCCGGATCAACGACAACATCGCCACGTTCCTCAACAACGTCGTCGGTGTCACGAAGGACGTGAAGGGGACGATCGTCTGGGCGGCCGACGAGGTCGTGTACGCGCCGGAGATCGCCGTCCGCAGCGTCCACGTCGATGAGATCGCAAGGAGCCTCGACTGATGGCAGACGCGCGTCTCGAAACGATCGCCCGAGAGTGCCGTGTGCAGATCATCCGGATGCTCACCCACGCGGGCTCCGGCCACCCGGGCGGCTCGCTCTCGGTGATCGACGTCCTGACGGCGCTCTTTTTCGGGCGCTTGCGCCACGATCCACGACGCCCGGACTGGCCGGACCGGGACCGGGTCGTGCTCTCCAAGGGTCACGCGGTGCCGGCGCTCTACGCGGTGATGGCCAAGACCGGCTACTTCCCGGAGTCCCGGCTCGTCACGCTCCGGAAGCTCGGCTCGCCGCTGCAAGGCCATCCCGATCGCACCGCGCTGCCCGGGATCGAGGCGGCGACGGGATCGCTCGGTCAGGGCCTCTCGATCTCGCTCGGGCTCGCGCTGGGCCTCCGGCTGCGGCAGGCGCCGGCCCGCGTCTACTGCATCCTGGGCGACGGAGAGATCCAGGAGGGCCAGGTGTGGGAGGCGGCGATGGCCGCGCCGAAGCTCGGCGGGCCCGCGCACGGCCTCGACAACCTGACCGTGGTCCTCGACTACAACAAGATCCAGCTCGACAACTTCGTCGCGAAGATCCTCGATCTCGAGCCGGTGCTCGCGAAGTGGCAGGCCTTCGGCTGGTCGGTGCTCGAGATCGACGGCCACGACTTCGAGCAGATCAACAAGGCCCTCGACCAGGCCGAGGCGACCGTGGGGCCGGTGATCGTCGTGGCCCACACGGTGAAAGGCCGGGGCGTGTCGTTCATGGAGAACGACCCCGAGTGGCACGGCAAGGCGCCCAAGCCGGCGGAGGCGATCCGCGCGATCCGCGACATCCTCGGCGTCCCCGAGGCGGAGTGGAGCGGCCACCTCGCCCGTCACCCGGAGACGAAGGCGCTCGCCGACGAGCTGGCCGCCCTGGGGGCGAAGTGATGCCCGCCAAGGCCAGCCGCGCCGCATTCGGTGAAGCGCTCCTCGAGCTGGCGGCGAAGGATGACCGGATCGTGACCCTGGACGCCGATCTCTCGAAGTCCACGATGACGGCGGCCTTCGCCAGGGCCTACCCCGGCCGCGCCTTCAACCTCGGCATCGCCGAGTCCAACATGGTCGGCCTCGGCGCGGGCCTCGCCCTCACGGGCAAGATCCCCTTCGTCTGCTCGTTCGCGTGCTTCGTCGTCGGCCGCTTCGAGACGATCCGCATCTCGGTCGCCTACACGAACGCCAACGTGAAGATCGTCGGCACGCACGCGGGCATCGCCATCGGCGAGGACGGCTACAGCCAGATGGGGCTCGAGGACATCGCGTGCATGCGGGCGCTGCCGAACGTCCCCGTGGTCCAGCCCGCGGACGAGCTGGAGACCAGGCAGGCCATCGCCTGGGCGGTCGAGCACGAGGGGCCCGTCTACCTCCGGCTCACGCGCCAGAACCTCGAGCCGGTCTGCCCGGTCGGATATCGTTTCCGCTTCGGCGGCTGGCTCGTGCTCCGTCCGGGCACCGACGTCACGCTGATCGGCACCGGCGGCACCGTGTTCAACTGCCTGGAGGCGGCGAAGCTCCTGGCGGCCGAGGGCGTCTCGGCGGAGGTGATCGACGCCGCCTGCATCAAGCCGCTCGACGAGGAGTCGCTGCTCGCCTCGGCGGGCAAGACCGGCCATGTCGTCACGGCCGAGGACCACTCGATCGCCGGCGGCCTCGGCGGCGCCGTCGCGGAAGCCCTCGGCGAGGCCCTGCCGACGCCGATGCGGCGGCTCGGCGTCCAGGGCTTCGGTGAATCGGGCGATGCGAAGGGCCTCTACGCCAAGCACGGCCTGGACCCCGCCGGCATCGCCGGCAGCGTGCGGAAGTTCCTCAACCGCTGAGCCGCCTCGGTCTGACCGCCCGTGAGTGGCGCCGGCTGCGCGCGCTCCGCACCCCGCGCGGCGTCCAGCGCGCGCTCGACCACATGCCCTATCACCTGGCCGACACGGCGTGGTCGCCCCGGCGCGTGCTGCGGGAGGGCACCGCGCACTGCCTCGAAGGCGCCATCTTCGCGGCTGTCGCGCTGCGGGTGCTCGGCTTCCCGCCGCTCCTGCTCGACCTCGAGGCCGTGCAGGACACGGACCACGTCCTCGCCATCTACCGCGTGGACGGGCACTGGGGCGCGCTGGCGAAGTCGAACTTCTCGGGGCTCCGCTACCGGGAGCCGGTCTACCGCACGGTCCGGGAGCTGGTGATGAGCTACTTCGACGATTACATGAACCTGCGTGGCGATCGGACGCTTCGCGCCTACTCCCGCCCCGTGAACCTCGCGCGGTTCGACCGCCGACACCCGGGCTGGATCACCGCCGAGAGCGAGGCGTGGTTCATCCCCGAGCACCTCTTCACGATCCCCCACACGCCGCTCCTCACGCCGCGGCAGATCCCGCGGCTCACGCGCGTGGACCGGCGCTCGCTCCAGGCCGGCCTCGTCGGATACCACGCGCACGGCAGCGGCCGCGCGCCGTCCTTCGGGTGGGCTCGTCCTGCGCGCCGAAGGCCGTCAGCGCGAGTCGGTGCGACTCACAGCGCGCGCAG
>MGCE01000174.1:0-2403 GCA_001790315.1 Candidatus Rokubacteria bacterium RIFCSPLOWO2_02_FULL_72_37
GCTGCCGACGATCCACCCCTACATCCGGATCTCCCCGGACGGCGTGCCCGGCCACTCGCGCGAGTTCGCCGAGTGGGCGCGCTCGCCCCTGGCGCGCGCCGGCATCCTCGCGGGCGCCAAGGCGCTCGCGCTGACCGCCCTCGACCTGCTCGCGTCCCCCGAGAAGCTCGCGGCCGCGAAGCAAGACTTCGCCCGCACGTCCTAGCGCGCCGCGAGCACCCTCTTCGCCTGGCGCAGGTGGTCCACGACGTGGAGCCGCCAGACGATGGCGTATGCCTTCCAGTCGAGCTCCTCGATCCAGTGGATCGGCGCGCTCCGGCCCCCGCCATCCTTCACGTTCACGACCATGACGAGCGGCGCGCGCGCCTCGGTCGCGACGTCGGCGGGCGCGCCATCGAGGGCCGCGAGGATGTCGCCGTGGATCTGCCGCAGCTCGCGCAGGAGCCACGGCCATGGCCGGAGGAGCGGCGCCTTCGACTGAAGCCCCGCGGGGATCGCCGCGCCCGGCGGGCGCCGGCCGGCGAGCAGGCAGCGGAGCTCGTCCAGGCCCGGGCGATGGGTCTCGACCAGGTGGTCGACGATCTCCTGCACGGTCCACTCGCCGGGGATCGGCGCTTGCGTGACCTCGGCCGCCGCGAGCGGCCCGAGGAGGGCGTCGAGCGCGGCGAAGGCGTCGGCGATCCGCTCGCGGAGGACGGGTGTGGGCACGAGCGTGCCCTTCGCGCGGAGGTACTCCCTGGCGTTCGCCTGGGCCGCGGCGACCGCCTGCGCGTCGGGCGCTGCCACCGTCACGCTCCTCCTTCGGTCAGGACTGCGACGCCGCGCGCCGCCGCGCGGCCGCGCGCTCGGCCTCGAGGCGCTCGAGCGCCACCGCGGAGTGGTCCGCGAACGTCATCGCCGCGGCGATCGCGCCGTGGCCGGCGTGCTCGGCGATCTGGCGGTGCATCGCCTGGCAGATCCGCCGGTACGCGGGATGACCCTGCGGCGCGGTCCGGAGCTCGATCACGTGCATCGCCTCGCGCGCGTTCATCTCCATGTAGAACCGGACGCGGTACGCCATCGACACCGCGTAAGAGGCGACGTCCGGCAGGCCCGCGGCCTCGATCGCGTCGTGGAGCGCGGCGGACTCCTCGAGGACGCGCCGGAAGTCGCCCTCGGCGCCCGCCTCGGCGACCGCCTCGGGCAGGATGAAGCCGTGACGCGGCGTGAGACGCTGCCACTCGAGCGTGAGCAGGCGGTGGCGCTGCAGGTCGCGGAAAGCGCCGTAGTCGCCGAGCACGTCGAAGCGGTAGCTCGTCCGCTCGAATGCGCGGCCGGGACGGTGCCGCCGGTTCCGGCGCTTGCCGACGTAGGCCGCGAGCACCGCGGCGCGCTCGTCGGCGCTCATGCGTCGCGCGCGCGCGAGCAGCTCGTCGTCCGGGAGGCTC
Organism: Candidatus Rokubacteria bacterium RIFCSPLOWO2_02_FULL_72_37; assembly: GCA_001790315.1. GTDB lineage: Bacteria > Methylomirabilota > Methylomirabilia > Rokubacteriales > CSP1-6 > GWA2-73-35. The sequence continues at coordinate 1,428 of MGCE01000174.1, forward strand.
GAGGCCGCGTAGAGCGCGGCCGCGACCACCTTCACCTCGCCGTCGGGGTCCCAGTCGGTCAGCGTGACCTCCGGCCTCGGCGCGGGCGCGCTGCCCTCGAGCAATCGGTCGGCGACCTCGCGCGTCGCCGCGCGCGTCTCCGCGAGGTAATCGGACCAGGCGCCGCCGCGGTCGGGCACGTCCACCCGCTTGAGGAACGCGGGAATGACCTTCCGCAGCTCGACCAGCATCAGGTCGGCGTAGGCGCGCACCTCGGCCAGCGGGTGGGCGCGCATCCGGAGCAGGAGCTGCTCGTACGCCTGGCCGGTGCCGTAGATGCCGACGTTCGACACCGTCGCCGCCGGCAGCATCCCGCGCAGCGTGTCGAGCGCCTTGGCGCGGACCGACATCCGCCAGGCACTCTCCGACTCCCCCGGCGCGGCCGGGTACTTCGCGGCGAAGTGCTCGCGCAGCCGCGGCAGCCACGCCCGGTAGGCGTCGAAGCAGCGGTCGAGCGTCGCGACGTAGCGGTCCCGCAGGGGGCCCGCGAGCTGGGCGGGGACATGGTAGCGGTACCGCCCGCCCGGGCGATCGTCATAGGGGATGTAGCGCGTGGACTGCTCGAGGTAGGCCATGAGGCGTCCCCACTCGAGCACCTTGGTGAGGATGTTCGAGGCGCCCTCGCACGCCAGGTGCACGCCGCCGAGCTGGGCCACCGAGTCGTCGCCGTACTCGACGAACACGCGCTCGTAGAGCTGCTCCGCCCGTGCTGTGCTGCGGGACCCTGCCGCGTCCCGCACCGGGGGGGGAGATGGGGGGGGCGCCTCGCCCCCCCTATCGTGCAGGGGAAAAGATGGGGGGGGCGAGGCGCTCCCCTCATCGTCGACAAACTCGTCAAGAAACAGCCGGCGCAGCGACTTCGGCGAGCGCGAGTAGCGCGCGAACAGCGCGCCCTTGACGACCTCGGGGAGGTTCACGAGCGCGAAGACCGGGCCGT
>MGCE01000174.1:2431-8848 GCA_001790315.1 Candidatus Rokubacteria bacterium RIFCSPLOWO2_02_FULL_72_37
GGTTCACGAGCGCGAAGACCGGGCCGTCGAGGCTCGTGAAGTACGGCGCCAGGACGGCCCGCTCTTCGCGCGTGAGCTCGTCGGCCATCGTCGGAGACTACCCCTTCCGCATGTACGCCGGCGGCGCGGACGTCAGGAAGTCCTCGCGCGGAGGCGCGAAGACGTCGATCACCTCCGTGTCCTCGGGGAACCACGCCTCGTGCTCGACGCCGCCCGGGATCACGGCGAGGTCGCCGGGCCCGCAGCTCCGCCGCTCGTCGCCGAGGCGGAACTCCATCCGGCCCTTGATCATCCAGAAGATCTGCTCGTGCGGGTGCGTGTGGGCGGCGGCGTGGGCGCCCGCCTTGATGGACCACCAGACGGCCATCTCCTTCTCGCCGACCAGCACCCGCCGCGAGATCTTGTCGGTGATCGTCTCCAGGGGCAGATCGTTCAGGGCGAAAAAGCCGCGCATGCTCGGCATCGGGGGCGCCTCCTCCAAGTGGTGCCCCACGATGGATCACGCCCGCCGCGGCTGTCAAGTCACCGCCGCCCTGGGGTGTCGAGAGCACGTGACTGGACCGCTCCCGAGAACGAGTGATCTCACCGCTCCCAGCGGGCGGCCGGGCCGTCATGGGCACCCAGGAGGGCGCCGACGGAGTCGCCCTCGTTACAGCAGGTCCACCGGATCCCCCAGGGCAATTCGCCCGCCCCGAACAACGTAAGAGTCGAGGGCCAGCCGCCCGCCCATCTCCTGGACGATCCGCCGCAGGACGGTCGGATTGTGCGCGAGCGTGTCCGGGTCATACGTCGTCATGACGCATCGCCCCCGGAGCTTCTTGAAGCCGATGATCGCCTCGCCAATTCGGGCTCGACGCCCAGGCCACTCGCGCTCCGTGAGCCCGTTCACCCCGGCGACAAGAATGTTCGGACGGAAGCGGCGTCGATCGAGCCCCAGCGCGCTGATGGCCCCATCGGTCGCCACCAACAGGGGAAGCACGTCGAAGCGGTCGGGCCCGTCATCGCGCGCCAGCCGGGCTCCAGCCCCCGCGGCCGCTTCAATCGTCGCTGCCACCTCGGGCGCCGTCCACGGGCGTCCGTTCACGAGGGGCTCGCCCATCGGGCCCAGAGTGGCCTTCAGCCCGAGCAGTCGTGGGGCGGTGCGCGCGGTCACGATCCGCCCCTCGGTGTCGTACACTTGAACAACGCGGTCTCCCGGGATGCCGTCCGCCGAGATCTCCGCCGAGTCCAGCGGCTCGCCGGCAAGCGACTTCACCGGATAGCGCCACAGCTCAGCGACGCGCATCTTCATGATCATCCTCCATCAGGTACTCGCCACGGGCACCGGGCCGGGGGGCCGAAACGCCCCCGGCCGCAGCCCGATGTGCTACTCGTTCGTAGGGCGCACGTGCTTGATCAGGAAGCGACGCATGTGCTGGGCGATGAGCGTCCCGTCCTCCTCCAGGGCGAAGTGCCCGGTATCGAGCAGATGCGTCTCAATGGTCTTCAGATCCTGCGCGTAGGGCAGCGCGCCTTCCACGGGGAAGATGTAATCGTTCTTGCCCCACACCACCAGCGCGGGCGGCTGGTGCGTGCGGAAGTACGACTGCCACGCGGGGTACAGCGCGGGATTCGAACCGTAGTCGAAGAAAAGCTGGAGCTGGATCTCCTTGTTCCCGGGACGGTCGAGCAGTGACTGGTCCACGAGCCAGTTGTCCGGGCTGATCGCCTCCGGGTTCCGTACGCCGTGCGTGTACTGCCACTTGGTCGCCTCCAGAACCAGGAACTTCCGCAGCGGAGCCGCATTAGCCTCGTCCCGCGCGCCCCAGTAGGTCCGGAACGGCTTCCAGAAGTCGCGAAGGCCCTCCTCGTAGGCGTTACCGTTCTGCACGATCAGAGCCTGGACGCGCTCGGGATGCTTGACGGCCAGCCGAAAGCCGACGGGCGCCCCGTAGTCCATGACGTACAGGCTGTACTTCGTCAGGCCAAGTTGCTGGACGAACTGATCCATGACGTCCGCCAGCCGATCGAACGTGTACTCGAACTGGTCGACCGGCGGCATCGAACTGTGGCCGAACCCTGGGTAGTCGGGCGCGACCACGTGATACCGGTCCGACAACGCCGGGATGAGGGCCCGGAACATGTGCGACGAAGTGGGGAAGCCGTGGAGCAGGAGGATCGCGGGCGCGCCCTTGGGGCCGGCCTCGCGGTAGAAGATCTCCAGCCCAGTGACCTTGACCGTCTTGTGCAGTGTCGGATACCGAGCCGGCGTGGCCTCGGCAGACGGAGTCACGCTGCCGACTGGGGCCTGCCCGCGGTCCGACGCCTCCGGCCGCGCGGGGGTGGATGCAAGCAGGGACATCACGCTGAGCACCACCACGAGACCGCTCACCGTCCGGACGCCCGGCCGAAGCGACTGGCCGGTGGGCTGCGATCCTACAGCCGGGCGAGGGTCGCCGACGAGCCAGGCCAGGATCAACCCGTAGCCCCAGTGGCGCGCCAGCGTGATCACGGGGAGCAACGGGCTCGCGGCCAGCCCCGCGACGCCCAGCCCGAGTAGCGGGAGCATGAAGAGCCACACACCGAACACCGTCTCGGCGGTGACGTAGGTGAGCGCCCGGAACCAGGCAGGTCCCCACAGGAGCGGCGCGAGTCCCGTGTAGATCAGAGCGAGGATCACGCCGTTGGCGTAGTGCGCGACGACCCCCCCGCCGATTCCGAAGCCCAGCTTGTCGCCGAGCAGGGCCGGGATGTCCCACCACTGCCCGGTCATCAGGAGCCCGATCAGGTCGAAGACCACGGTGCCCACCAGACCGGCCACGACCGGACGCGCCCATCGAGCCCGGGACACCTCGTTCACGACGTCGTGACGTGCGGAGTTCATGTCTGCTCCCCCTCTTAGAAGTCGATGCTGGTTCGGGCGAGACGGTTGAAGTAGTTGGTGAACACATTGAGGGCCACGTGGGCCACGATCTCGGCGATCTCCGCGTCGCCGTAGCCGGCCTCGCGGACCGCGCGCAGGTCGGCATCGCTCACGTCACCGCGGCGGTCGAGGATGGCCCGCGCAAATGCGAGTGCCGCCGTGGCCTTCGGGTCCGACGACCGCCCCTGGCGGCTGGCGACGACGTCACCGTTCGTCAGACCCACCATCTTGCCGATCGTCGAATGGGCGGCCAGGCAGTACTCGCAGCCGTTAGCCTCGGCCACGGCGACTCCCCCTCTTAGAAGTCGATGCTGGTTCGGGCGAGACGGTTGAAGTAGTTGGTGAACACATTGAGGGCCACGTGGGCCACGATCTCGGCGATCTCCGCGTCGCCGTAGCCGGCCTCGCGGACCGCGCGCAGGTCGGCATCGCTCACGTCACCGCGGCGGTCGAGGATGGCCCGCGCAAATGCGAGTGCAGCCGTGGCCTTCGGGTCCGACGACCGCCCCTGGCGGCTGGCGACGACGTCGCCGTTCGTCAGACCCACCATCTTGCCGATCGTCGAATGGGCGGCCAGGCAGTACTCGCAGCCGTTAGCCTCGGCCACGGCGAGCGCGATCTGCTCGCGGAGCTTCGCCCCGAGCGCGCCGCCGCCCAGCGCGGAGCTGAAGCAGAGATAGCCGTCGAGGACGGGGGGCGAGACCGCCATCGTCCGTATCATGTTGGGCGTGAAGCGGAGCTTGGCCTCGACGGCGCTTAGCAGTTCTCTTGCCTTGCCGGTCGCTTCGGCCGGATCAATCGGTGTCAGCCGCGTCATAGTTCGCCTCCTTATTCGTGGTCGGTTTCGTGGTCCGGCGCCGGACGCTCAACGGTGGCGCCGACCTCGATCCCCTAGAGAGCAACCGAGATGCCAGAGTGGGTCCACGCTGTAACTGCTGGATTTCCAGCTCCTTGGGCCTGGTGCCCCACGGCCATCGACAAACGCGAGCCTTCGTGAATCACGAGATCTCACGACGTGACAACGAAATCTCGTGTAGGCTTGTGTCGTCTATGCACCCGCAGGCGCTCCAGTCCGTCGCTCTGGCGGTGGCCGAGGCGCGTTCGGTCGAGACTGTATTGAGCCGGATCGTCATCGGGTTGCTCGCCCAAGAGGGAGTGGCACTCGCCCGGATCTGGCTCATCGCCCCGGGCGACATCTGCGCCTCCTGCCCGATGCGTCCCGAGTGCCCGGACCAGTCACGCTGCCTGCATCTGGTCGCGAGCGCCGGCGAGCCCGTCGTCGATCGCGGCGAGGACTGGTCCCGGCTGAACGGAGACTTTCGGCGCTTTCCCTTGAAAGTTCGCAAGGTTGGCTGGGTCGGCGGCACCGGGGAGGCAATCCTCGTGAACACGGGTCTGGCGGAGAGTCCGTGGATCGCGCGCCCCGACTGGGTGCGCCGAGAGCGGATCGTGAGCTTCGCCGGTCAGCCGCTCATCTTCCGCGGAGAGATCCTGGGGGTGCTGGCCGTGTTCAGTCGCGCCGAGGTCCAGGAGGCCCAGTTCGAATGGCTGCGTACCTTCGCCGACCACGCCGCCGTGGCCATCGCCAACGCGCGCGCGTTCGAAGAGGTCGCGCGGCTTCGTCAGCAACTCGAGCTCGAGCGCGACTATCTCAGGGAGGAGGTCAGGGAGGCGCTCGCCTTCGGGGAAATCGTCGGCCAGAGCCCGGCGCTCCAGGCGGTCCTCCACCAGGTCGACCTCGTGGCGCCCACCGACGCGGCCGTCCTGATCCTCGGAGAGTCGGGCACGGGCAAGGAGCTGGTGGCCTCGGCCATTCACGGGCGCAGTCCTCGGCGCGACCGCGCGCTCGTGCGAGTGAACTGCGCGTCAGTCCCGGCCGAGCTCTTCGAGAGTGAGTTCTTCGGTCACGTCAAGGGCGCGTTCACCGGCGCGCTGCGCGACCGCGTCGGACGTTTCCAGCTCGCCGACGGGGGAACGCTCTTCCTCGACGAGGTCGGGGAGATCCCGCTCGCGCTCCAGGGGAAGCTCCTCCGAGTCCTGCAGGAAGGCCAATTCGAGCGCGTCGGCGACGACACGACACGGAAGGTCAACGTGCGGATCATCGCCGCCACCAACCGTGATCTCAAACGCGACGTCGAGGCGGGGCGCTTCCGCCAGGATCTCTACTACCGACTGAGCGTCTTCCCGATCGAGCTTCCCCCATTACGGGAGCGGCGGGAGGACATCGGCGTCCTCGCGACTCATTTGCTGCGCCTGGCCTGCGCCCGGCTCAAGCGCCCGGAGATGAGGTTGACGAGCCGGGATGTCGCGATCCTCGAACGCTACGACTGGCCCGGCAACGTCCGAGAGCTCCAACACGTGATTGAGCGGGCCATCATCCTTGCCCAAGGCGGGCGGCTCCGACTCGATCTGGCTCTGCCACGCCGTCCATCGGGCTCCGAATTCGCCAGACAGAGGCAGGCCCCCATCGTAGAGTCCCGACCGAGCGCCGCCGTGGTGCCAGAAGCCGAGGTGAGACGCCGGGAGAGGGAGAACGTCCTCGCTGCACTCGAGCAGGCGCAGTGGAAGGTGTACGGGCCCGGCGGGGCCGCGGAACTGCTCGGGATCAAGGCGACGACGCTTGCATCCCGGATGAGGGCCCTCGGGATCAAGCGCCCGGCGTAGCTGGCTTCCTCGTCGGACGTCCTCCTGAATCTCAGCGACGGACCGCGAGAAGATAATGACGGCGTCGATCTCCCGAACCGGATGTCCCGCGTCCTCATCTTCGGCTCCCCGACGTCGACATCACCTGGATCAACGATGCAGCGAAGCCGTTCCTGCTCGCGCTTCCACCGCGCCGAGCCGCGGAGCTCGCCGTCAGGATCGCCTCGGCGGTGGACCGCAAAGTCGCGTCGCTGTCGGACGACGTCGTGGCGCGGAACGCGACCGCCGGCAGCCCGCTCAACCTCTCGCGCGCGAAGCATCGCCAGGAGCACCTCGACGAGATCGAGCGCGCGCTCCCATCCTGAGACGCCGACCGTCTCAGGACTCGGCACGATGAAGATCGAGTAGCCGAGGATCCCTGCCGGCGCGAGGCGCGGACGCACGTGAAGGCGGCGACGTCGATCTCGTCGAGGGCGCGCTTGTTGAAGGCGAAGCTGACACCCCAGATCGCGACGGTCAGCAGCGCCACGAGGTCACCGCGCAGCCCGACGGTCATGTCGTACCTCCCTCGACCGCCTGGAACACGCGCCAGGCCGCCGCCGTTGCACGTCCGCCCCGAGGGGGACGGAGCGGCGGGCCCCGGCTGCGACGCAACGGATCGCGGCGAGGACGTGTTCCAGTGCATGGAGGACGCGACGTGAACGACGACAGCGGCCTGACGGCGGCGCTCGCCGTCGACCTCGACGGCAGCTACGAGCGGGTCGTCCTGGGATTCCAGGACCGTCTCTACGCCTTCGCCCTGCGGATGTGCGGCGACGCTCGCGACGCCGAGGAGATCACGCAGGACGCCCTCGTCAGGGCTCACCGGGCCC
>MGCE01000175.1 GCA_001790315.1 Candidatus Rokubacteria bacterium RIFCSPLOWO2_02_FULL_72_37
ACGCGCTCTGCGTGAGGCCGTCGATCCGTGGGGGCCGGTGGCGCCGGGTCCGTTCGCGCTGATGCGGAAGCTGAAGGACGAGTTCGATCCCGGGCGCGTGCTGAACCCCGGACGCTTCGTCGGAGGGCTCTGATGGCGGTCGCGGTGGACCTCGAGGCACTGCGGAAGTGCGTCCACTGCGGCATCTGCGTCCCGCAGTGCCCGACGTTCCTGGTGCTGGGCGAGGAGATGGACACGCCCCGGGGGCGCCTCTACCTGATGCGGGCCGTCGCCGAGGGGCGCCTCGGGCTCACCGAGACAGTTGGGCGTCACCTCGACCTGTGCCTCGGCTGCCGCGCGTGCGAGACGGCGTGCCCGTCGGGGGTTCCCTTCGGCTCGCTCCTCGAGGCCACGCGGATCCAGTTCCGCCGCGACGGACCGCGAGCGCGGCACCGGCTCTTCGAGGCCGTGCTCTTCGCCCTGTTCACCGAGCCGCGGCGCCTCGGCGCCGTCTTCGCGGGCGTGCGCTTCTACCGGCGCTCCGGGCTCGGAAGGCTCGTGAGGACGCTGGGGCTGCTCCGGCCGTTCGCGCGCCTGGCGGCCATGGACGCGCTCGTCGCCGACGTGCCGCGTCCCGAGCCCTTGCCGGCCGTGATTCCGGCACGAGGGCGGCGCCGGGCGCGCGTCGGGCTCCTGACGGGCTGTGTCCAGCGCTACCTCTACCCCGGGGTCAACCGGGACACCGCCGAGCTCCTGGCGCTCGGCGGCTACGAGGTGGTCGTGCCGAGCGCGCAGGGCTGCTGCGGCGCGCTCGATCTGCACGCCGGGCGTGAGGACGCGTTCAGGGCCCGCGCGCGCGCGCTGGCGGCGGCGTTCCCCGCCGACCTGGATCTCGTCGTGACCAACGCCGCGGGCTGCGGCTCGGCGATGAAGGAGTACGGCCGCTGGCTCACCGAGGCCGCGGACCTCGGGGCCAAGACGCGCGACGTGCTGGAGCTCCTCGCCGAGGCCGAGCTGCCGCTCGGGCCCCTCGAGCTCACGGTGACCTACCACGACGCCTGCCACCTCGCCCACGGGCAGCGTGTCCGTCAGGAGCCACGGGCGCTGCTCCGGCGCATTCCCGGACTGCGGCTGGTCGAGCTTCCCGACAGCGACCTCTGCTGCGGGAGCGCGGGCGTGTACAACCTCCTCGAGCCGGCGATCGCGCGCGACCTGCTCGACCGGAAGGTCGCGAGCATCGTCGCGACCGGCGCGCGGGTGATCGCGGCGGCGAACCCGGGCTGCCTGCTGCAGATCGCGAGCGGCTGCCGGGCGCGCGGGCTGGACGTCGAGGTCGTGCATCCGGTAGAGTTGCTCGCGCGCGCGGCGGCGCGCAGCCGATGAAGATCCGGGTCAGGGACCGCGTCGCGTATCAGCCCGACAGGATGGCGAAGATCGCGCTCGCGGCTACCGCGCGCGTCCAGCTCGACCTCTACTGCGTGGCGCCGGGACAGGAGCAGAAGCCGCACACCCACGCCGACCAGGACAAGGTGTACCTCGTCCTCGAGGGCGAGGGGCGGTTCACCGTGGGCGAGGCGCAGGACCGCCTCCGGTCCGGCGAGGCGATCGTGGCCCCGGCGGGCACCCCCCACGGACTCGTCAACGACGGCCCGGCGCCGCTGCTCGTCCTGGTGGTCGTGACCCCGCCACCGCCCCACGCATGAATCGACCACGCCGGGTCTCGCTGATGATCACGTGCCTCGGGGACGTGTTCTTCCCGGAGATCGGCGTGAGCATGGTGCGTCTGCTGCGCCGCCTCGGAGTCTCGGTGGATTTCCCCGCGGGTCAGACCTGCTGCGGGATGCCGCTCTTCAACTCGGGCTACCATCGCGAGGCGGCGGCCGTCGCCGCCCGCACGGTCGGCCTGTTCCGCGACGCCGAGCACGTGGTCGTGCCCTCGGGCTCCTGCGCGTTCATGGTGAAGCACGAGTACCCGGCGCTCATGGGTGACCCGGAGTCGCGGCGCGCCGCGGAGGACCTCGCGGCGCGCACGTGGGAGCTCTCGCAGTTCCTCGTCCGGGTGCTGGACGTCCGCGAGCTGACGGCCACCGTGAAGGGGCGGGTGACGTATCACGACTCCTGCCATCTCCTCCGGGGGCTGGGCGAATCGGAGAGCCCCCGCGAGCTCCTGCGGAACCTCAGGGGGGTCGAGCTCGTCGAGCTGCCGGGCGCCGACGAGTGCTGCGGCTTCGGCGGGTCGTTCGCCGTGCGTTTGCCGGAGGTCTCGGCCGGGATCCTCGAGCGGAAGCTCGCGAACGTCGAGGCGACGGGCGCCTCGTGCGTCGTCGCGTGCGACGCGGGGTGCCTCATGCAGATGGCGGGCGGCCTGCGGCGCCGCCGCTCGAAGGTGCGGGCGATTCACCTGGCGGAGCTGCTCGGTGGGGACGGGGCGTGAGCCGGGAGGAGCCGTCCGCGCCGTTCCGCGAGCGCGCCGGCCGCGCCATCCGGGACGCCTTTCTGCAGGAGGCGCTCGCGATCGCGACGACCAAGTTCATCGGGCTGCGGCGCGAGGCGTTCGCCGACTTCCCCGAGGGGGAGACGCTCCGCGACCGCGCGCGCGAGATCAAGGAGGCGACGCTTCAGCGGCTGGACCACCACCTCGAGCGGCTCGTCGAGAGCGTCGAACGGCTCGGCGGCCGCGTGCACTACGCGACGACGCCCGAGGAGGCGCGCGCGATCGTGCTGGACATCGCACGGCGCACCGGCGCGCGGATGGCCGTGAAGTCGAAGTCGATGGCCTCGGAGGAGATCCACCTGAACGAGGCGCTCGAGGCCGCGGGCGTCACCCCGGTCGAGACCGACCTCGGCGAGTACATCATCCAGCTCGCGCGCGAGCGCCCCTCGCACATCATCGCGCCGGCGATCCACAAGACGAAGGGGCAGGTGGCCGCGCTCTTCGCGCGCGAGCTCAAGCGGCAGGTCGCCGCCGATCCGGAGATCCTCACGCAGGTCGCCCGGGGCGAGCTGCGGGAGAAGTTCCTGCGGGCCGACCTCGGGATCACCGGCGCGAACTTCGCGGTCGCCGAGACCGGCACCGTGGTGCTCGTCACGAACGAAGGCAACGGGCGGATGGTAACCTCGCTGCCGCGCGTGCACGTCGCCGTCATGGGCGTCGAGAAGGTCGTGCCGTCCATGACCGACCTCATGGTGTTCCTCGCGATCCTCGCCAAGAGCGCGACGGGGCAGAAGCTCTCCGCTGCGGCGCCTGCCTCAACGTGTGCCCCGTCTACCGGCGGATCGGCGGTCACGCCTACGGTCACACGTACCCGGGGCCGATCGGCATCCTCCTGACCGCGATGCTGAACGGCCCGGCGTCGGTCAAGGATCTCGCGCACGCCTCGTCGCTCTGCGGCGCGTGTGTCGACGCCTGCCCGGTCCGCATCGACATCCCGCGGATGCTGATCGGCCTGCGCCGCGAGGTGGACGAGCGTCGGATCGCGCCGTGGCGGGAGCGGATGGCCTTCGCGCTCCTCGGGGCGCTCCTCGTGCGGCCGGCGCTCTACCGGCTCGCGGTCCGCCTCGGGCGGGTGGCCCTGCGCCCCTTCGCGCGGGACGGCGCCGTGCGAAGCCTGCCGTCGGTCTTCGGGAACTGGACGCGCGCGCGTGACTTGCCGGTCGTGGCGCGGCGGACCTTCCAGGAGCGATGGGCGGGGCTCGAGCGGGAGGCCCCGCCGTGACGACCAAGGCGGAGTTTCTTGCCCGCATCCGGTCGGAGATGCAGAAGAGGCGTGGTCCGTTCGCCGCGTCGACGGCGCCGCGGCCGGCGAGGCCGCGAGAGGCGGTGGCGCTGATCCGCCGCGAGATGGCGGAGCGCTGCCCGGAGACGCTCGCGCGCTTTCGCGCGGAGTTCGAGCGGGTCGGCGGCGTCTTCCACCGGGCGGCCTCGCTGGCGGAGGTGCCGCACCTCGTCGCCGGGATCGCACGCGAGCGCGAGGCGCACCGCCTCGTCGCGTGGCACGCGACGGCGCTCGGCGGTGATCTGGCGCCCGCCCTCACGGCGCGTGGGCTGGACGTGCTGCCGATGCCGCCCGGCGAACTCGCGGACGCCGGCGAGCGGCAGGCGCTGCGGGCGCGGATCGCGCAGGCCGACCTCGGCCTCACCGGCGTGGACCTGGCCATCGCCGAGACCGGCACGCTCGTCGTCCGGTCGGGCGCCGGCCGACCGCGCTCCACGTCGCTGCTGCCGCCGTGCCACGTCGCGGTGTTCGACCGGAGCACGCTCGTCGAGTCACTGGCGCAGGCGAGCGTCTTCCTCGAGGCGTGGCACGAGGCCGCCGCCCCGGTCGCCGGCGCGGTCATCAGCTTCATCACGGGGCCGAGCCGTACGGCCGACATCGAGCTCACGCTGACGCGCGGCGTGCACGGCCCCAAAGAGGTGCACGCCGTCTTCGTCGAGTCGGAGGTCCATGGCTGAGCGGTACTTCACACCGGACGAGGTCGCCGCGTTGATCCCCGCCCTGTCCGGGGTGATGGAAGGGGTGATGCGCGCGCACGCCGAAGCGACGGAAACGCGCGCGCGTCTCGGCGCCGAGCGCGAACGGATCGCCCAGGCCGGCGGTGGAGTGGTGGATCGGGTCGCGTGGCGCGCGGCGACGGAGCGGATGGCCCGGCTCACCGAGCGTATCCAGGCCGGCCTCGCGGAAATCACCCGCCTCGGCGGCGTTCCGAAGGACCCCGGGCTCGGCCTCGTCGACTTCCCGTGCCTCCGGCAGGGCCGTGTCGTCAACCTCTGCTGGCGGCACGGCGAGCGCGCCGTGCGCTGGTGGCACGGCCTCGACGAGGGATACGCGGCGCGGAAGCCCCTCTGATGCGCTACGCCGCGCTGCTCTTCGACCTCTTCGACACGCTGGTGCGGTTCGACCGGACGCGCATGCCCGAGATCCGGGTGAATGGCAAGGCCGTGCGCTCCTCCGCCGGAGAGCTCCACGCGTTGCTGCGTGCCCACGTTCCCGGGGTGGGGCTCGCGGCGTGCTACGAGGCGCTGATGGACAGCTGGCGCGAGGCCGAGCGCCTGCGTGCCATCGATCACCGGGAGGTCGCGGCCCCGGCGCGGTTCGCGTACTTCTTCCGGCGGCTCGGGCTCGAGGAGGGCGCGCTGCCGCCGGGGCTCGGGCGCGCGCTGATTGACACGCATCGCCGAGCGCTCGGGCGGGCCGCCGAGTTTCCCCCGCATCACGGCCCGCTGCTCAGGCGTCTGGCGGCGCGCTACCGGCTGGCGGTGGTCTCGAACTTCGACTACACGCCGACCGCGCTCGACATCCTGGAGCGCGCGGGCGTCAGCGAGCTGTTCGGCGCCATCGTGGTGTCGGACGCGGTCGGCTGGCGCAAGCCACGTCGCGAGATCTTCGACGAGGCCCTGGGGCGCCTCGGCGCCGGGCCCGGAGACGCGCTCTTCGTCGGGGACCGCGCGGACATCGACGTGGCTGGCGCCCGAGCGGTCGGCATGGACGCGGCGTGGATCAATCCGGGGGCGACCCCGCTGCCGGCCGCCATTGCGCCGCCGACGTTCGAGATCCGCGACCTCGCCGAGCTGGAGGCCATCCTGAACCCGTGAGGGGCGCACCCGTATCTTAGGAAAAGGAGGAGCGGGCGGCGTCACGGCCCCCGCGACAATCAACTCATGGCGACGACGCGCAAGGTGATCATCATCGGGTCGGGACCGGCGGGCTACACGGCGGCCATTTACGCGGCTCGCGCCAACCTGGCGCCGCTCATGCTGACCGGCATCCAATCCGGCGGTCAGCTCATGCTCACGACGCTCGTCGAGAACTATCCCGGCTTCGTCGAGGGCATCCAGGGGCCGGAGCTGATGGAGACGATGCGGAAGCAGGCCGAGCACTTCGGCACCGAGATGCTCGCCGAGGACGCGACGACGGTGGACTTCTCACGGCAGCCGTTCGTCGTGCGCGCCGGCGAGCGGACCCTCGAAAGCCATACCGTCATCGTCGCGACCGGCGCGTCGGCGAAGCTCCTCGGACTCCCCGCCGAGGCGAAGCTGATGGGGCGCGGCGTCTCGACGTGCGCGACGTGCGACGGCTTCTTCTTCAAGGACCAGAACATCATGGTGGTCGGCGGGGGCGACTCCGCGCTCGAGGAGGCGCTCTACCTTGCGCGGCTCGGCCGGCGCGTCGACGTCGTCCATCGGCGCGGCGCCCTCCGCGGCTCGAAGATCATGCAGGAGCGCGCCTTCAAGAACCCGAAGATCGAGTTCATCTGGGACACGGTCGTCGACGACATCCGCGACGTCGAGCGGGGAAGGGTCACGAGCGTGCGCCTGAAGAACCTGAAGACCAGCGCCTCCGAGGAGCGGCCCGTCGACGGCCTCTTCGTCGCGATCGGCCACCAGCCGAACACACAGATCTTCCGTGGCCAGATCGAGCTCTTGCCGACCGACTACGTGAAGGTGAAGCCCGGCAGCACGCAGACGAGCGTGCCCGGGGTCTTCGCCGCGGGCGACGTGCAGGACCACACCTATCGACAGGCG
>MGCE01000176.1:0-2054 GCA_001790315.1 Candidatus Rokubacteria bacterium RIFCSPLOWO2_02_FULL_72_37
CCTTCCGCGCGTAGCTCGCGCCCGGGATGCCCACGAGGGCCCAGGGAAGGCGGTCAGAAGCCGCCGCGACCCCGTCACTGTGATCGGGGACGAAACCCGCAGATGCCACTGGCCGCGAGGCCGGGAAGGCGCGGGGAGTAGGACGATCCGAGAGCCAGGAGACCTGCCCGGGCGCGCACCAGTGAACCGGTCTTCGCGGGAGGAACCGGGTGTATGGCCCCGTCGCTTCTCGTCCTGGGCGGTGCGCGCAGTGGCAAGAGCCGCTTCGCGATCGCCGACCCCGAGCTCGCCGGGCGGATCGCGTTCGTCGGCACGGCCGAGGCGGGTGACGCCGACATGGCGCGGCGGATCGCGCGCCACCGGGCGGAGCGGCCGGCGATGTGGACGACCGTCGAGGCGCCCGTCGATCTGATCTCCCGGCTCCACGAGGTGGAGCGCACGCACGACGCCGTGATCGTGGACTGCCTCACCCTCTGGGTGGCCAACCGCCTGGGACGGGGCGACGACGACACGGTCCTGGCGGAGGCGGACCGGCTGGCGGCCCTCGTGCGCGCCGCCCGCTGTCGCATCACCCTCGTCTCGAACGAGGTCGGCGGAGGGGTGCACCCGGAGACCGAGCTCGGGCGGCGCTTCCGCGATGTGCTGGGGCTCGTCAACCAGCGCGTCGCCGCGGCGTGCGACCGCGTGGTGCTGATGGTGGCCGGGCTGCCGCTCGTGCTCAAAGCACCGGCGGAGGTCCCGCGAGCCGACGATGGCGACGCTGTCCAGGCTCCTTAGCGCGATCGCGCCACCCTCGACGGACGGCGTCGAGTCGTGGCAGCGCCACCTCGACAGCCTGACCAAGCCGCCGGGAAGCCTCGGCCGGCTCGAGGAGCTGGCGCTGCGGCTGGCGGTCCTGCGCGGGGGTCCGCCCTCGGTCGAGCAGCCGGTGATCCTCACGCTCGCCGCCGATCACGGGGTGGTGGCCGAGGGGGTGAGTGCCTATCCCCAGGCCGTGACGGCGCAGATGGTCGCGAACTTCGTGCGGGGCGGCGCGGCGGTGAACGTGCTCGCCCGGCAGGCGGGCGCCCGCGTCGTCGTCGCCGACTTCGGCGTCGCGGGCCCGCTCGGGCCCGCCGGCGGGCTGGTCCGGTGTGCGCTCGCCGCCGGCACGCAGAACATGGCGCTCGGCCCGGCCATGACGCGCGCCCAGGCGGAGCAGGCTCTCGAGGCCGGGGCCGAGCTCGCGACGGAGGCCATCGAGGCGGGCGCCGACCTGCTCGCCACCGGCGAGATGGGCATCGGCAACACGACGGCCGCCAGCGCGATCACCGCCGCGCTCACCGGTGCTGCTCCCGAGCGCGTCACGGGACGCGGCGCCGGCGCCGACGACGCGGCCCTCGCGCGCAAGGTGGCGGTGGTCCGGCGGGCGCTCGCGGCGAACGCGCCGGACCCGCGCGACGGGCTCGACGTGCTCGCCAAGGTTGGCGGGTTCGAGATCGCCGGCCTCGTCGGCGTGGTTCTCGCCGGCGCGGCACGCCGCGTGCCGGTGGCGCTCGACGGATTCATCGCCGGTGCGGCGGCGCTCGTCGCGGTCGCGCTCGCGCCCGCCGCGCGGCACGTCCTCTTCGCCGCGCATCGCTCGGCGGAGCCGGGCCATGCGCTCGTCCTCGAGCGCCTGGAGCTGGCGCCCTACCTCGACCTCGGCATGCGGCTGGGCGAGGGGACGGGCGCCGTGCTCTTCGTGCACCTGGCGCGCGCGGCCGCGCGGCTGTTCTGCGAGATGGCCACGTTCGCGACGGCCGGCGTGAGCGAGCGCGCGTGACATGATCCGGACGCTCGCGGTCGCCGGTCTGCTGCTCGTGGCGTCCCCGGGTCACGGGCTCGGCGTGCGCGACATGATCGGGCGCGACGTCGCGCTCGCCGGGCCGCCGGCGCGCATCGTCTCGCTCGTGCCGAGCGTCACCGAGATCGTGTTCGCGCTGGGCGCCGAGGACCGCCTGGTGGGCGTGACCGACTTCTGCGACTACCCGCCGGCCGCACGGCGCAAGCCCCGCGTCGGCGGCATGCTGGCG
>MGCE01000176.1:2135-5334 GCA_001790315.1 Candidatus Rokubacteria bacterium RIFCSPLOWO2_02_FULL_72_37
GGCCGCCGGCCACCTCGTGGCCGGGCTGCGCGCGCGCGTGCGCGCGGTCGAGCAGGCCGTTGCCGCCGGTTCCCGCCCGCGCGTCCTCTACGTCCTCTGGCCCGAGCCGCTGATCGTCCCCGGGCGCGAGTCCCTCGTCACCGAGCTGATCGAGATCGCCGGTGGCCGCTCGATCAGCGCCTCGGAGGGGACCGATTACCCGCGCTTCGCCCTCGAGGCGGCAGTGGCGCGGGCGCCCGAGGTGATCCTGCTCGCGAACCACAGCGCCAGCACGGGAGGGATCGATCGCGAGCGGTGGCGCGGCCTCACGAGCGTGCCGGCGATCCGCGACGGCCGGCTCCACGCGGTGAACGGCGACCTCCTGCACCGGTATGGCCCGCGGATCGTGGACGGCCTCGAGCAACTCGCGCGCGCGATCCACCCGGAGGCGTTCCGGTGAGCCCCGGCGCGCGCCTCGTCGCGGTCCTGGGCGTGCTGGCGCTCGTCCTGCTGCTCGTGGGCGCGGCCGCGCTCTTCGTCGGCAGCGCCGCGCTCTCGCCCGGCGCCGTCCTCGCCGCGCTCACCGGGCGGACCGGCGCCCGGTCGATCGAGAGCGTCGTCACGCTCTCGATCCGCCTGCCGCGGATCGCCGTCGCCGCCCTGGCCGGCGGCGCGCTCGCCGTGGCTGGCGTGGCGTTCCAGGCGCTCACCCGCAACCCCCTCGCCGAACCGTCGGTGCTCGGCGTGTCGGGCGGTGCCGCCTTCGGGGTGGTGATCGGCCAGAGCGTCGGGCTCGGCTTCGGCGTGCTCGGCGCCGCGGGGCTGACCGCGTTCGCGTTCGCGGGGGCCGTGGTCGCCGCCGGCGCGGTCTACCTCGTCGCCGGGGCCGGGCGGCTGTCGGTGCAGACGCTGCTACTCGCGGGCGTCATCGTCGGCCTCTTCTTCGCTTCGGCGATCACCGTGGTGATCTCGTTCGTGGACGTGAACCGGCTCGGGGGCGTCATCCACTGGCTGCTGGGCAATCTCGCCACGATCCCGCCGGCATCGCTCGGGCTCTTCGCGCTCACCGCGGCGGCGGGGCTGGCGCTGGTGCTGCCGCACGCGCGGGAGCTCAATCTGCTGGCGCTCGGCGAGGAGGCGGCGCAGCAGCTCGGCGTCGACGCCGAGCGGCTCAAGCTGCAGATCTTCGCGGGCGCGGCGCTCCTCACCGCGAGCGTCGTCGCCTTCGCCGGTCCGATCGGCTTCGTCGGGCTCATCGTGCCCCACGCGTTGCGCCTGCTGCTGGGCCCCGACAACCGCCTGCTCGTCCCGGCCGCGTTCGTCGGCGGCGGGATCTTTCTCCTCGCCGCCGACACGGTGGCGCGCAGCATCGTGGCGCCCGCCGAGCTCTCGGTCGGCGTCATCACGTCGTTCTGCGGCGCGCCGTTCTTCGTGTGGCTCCTGCGCACGCGCTACCGGGCGCTCCTGTGATCGTCGAGGCGCGCGGCGTCGGGTTCGTCTATCCGCCGGCACGGCGCGTGCGCCCCTTCCGGCTCGCCGACCTCACGTTCGGCGTCGCCGCCGGCGAGCTCCTCGGCGTGATCGGCCCGAACAGCGCGGGCAAGACGACGCTGATCCGGCTCCTCAGCCGGGTGCTCGAGCCGTCGGCGGGCGAGATCCTCCTCGAGGGGCGTCCGCTCGCCCGCCTCGACCGGGCGGAGGTGGCGCGCTGTGTCGCCGTCGTCCCGCAGGGGGTGCCACCGCAGTTTCCGTTCACGGTCGAGGAGCTCGTCCTGATGGGCCGCTTCCCGCACGCGCCCGGGCGGTACTTCGAGAGCGGCGCCGACCGCGCGACGGCGCGGGCCGCGATGGCGGCAACCGGTGTGCTCGAGCTCGCGACGCTCCCGCTCGACACGCTCAGCGGCGGCGAGCGGCAGCGCGCGGTCATCGCGCGGGCGCTCGCGCAGGAGCCGCGTCTGCTGGTGCTCGACGAGCCCACGGCCCACCTCGATCTCCGGTATCAGGCGGAGACCGCGGCGCTCCTGCGCCGACTGAACCGCGAGCGACACGTGTCGATCCTGCTCGTGTCGCACGACCTGAACCTCGCGGCCGAGGTGTGCGACCGGCTGCTGCTGCTCGCCGGCGGCCGGCCGGTGCGTCTGGGCGCGCCCGAGGAGGTCCTCGAGGCCGAGGTGCTCGAGGCGGTGTACGGCTGCGAGGTGCACGTCGACAAGAACGCGGCGAGCCGCCGGCCGGTGGTCCAGGTCGTGTGGCCGGACGCCGGAGGGAGGTGAGAGGCGACCGCTCGATCGCGAGGACGAGCCCGGGAGGCAGGGAAGCCGGTGAGGCCGCGTGGCGGCCGAGACCGGCACGGTCCCGCCACTGTGAGTGGGGAGGGGGCTCCCATGCGACGGCCACTGTCCGCCGAGCGCGGATGGGAAGGCCGGGAGCCCGCGACGATCCACGAGTCAGGAAACCTGTCCCCGGGCCATGACTGCCATCCCTTTCGCGGACAAAAGGAGTCGGGCCGATGGTTCGGATCGTGTGGATGCTGGCGCTCGTGGTGCTGACACAGGCGGGGCTCGCCGCCGCCCAGGAAGCGAAGGGGCTCGAGCCCGTGGTCGTGACCGCGACGAAGATCGAGACGCCCGCCGCCGAGCTCGGCGCGAGCGTGAGCGTCGTGACCGAAGAGGATTTCCGCATCTACCACTACGACAGCGTGGACGAGGCGCTCCGGCACGTGCCGGGCGTCGAGATCCGCCGCTCGGGCAGCCTCGGCAAGACCTCGAGCGTCACGATCCGCGGCGCGAACGCGAACCAGGTCCAGGTGCTCGTGGACGGCGTGCGGGTCAAGGGCACGACCACCGGCCAGGCGGACCTGTCGGATCTCTCGCCGGACCTGATCGAGCGCATCGAGGTGATCCGCGGCCCGCAGTCCACCCTGTACGGCGCCGACGCGATCGGCGGCGTGATCAACGTGATCACCAAGAAGGGGCGGGGGCCGTTTTCGGCCAGCGTGGAGCAGGAGGTGGGCACCTACGACACCTACGCCTCCCGCGCGACGCTCGGCGGGAGCTGGCGGCTCCTGGACTACTCGCTGTCCGGGTCGCACCTCGAGAGTAACGGGCAGTTCCGGAACGACGACTCCACTCAGGAGGCGGCCAACGGGCGTCTGGGTCTGGCGCTCCCGTGGGACAGCCGGGTGGACTTCACGGCGCGCTGGAACCGGACCGAGACGGGC
>MGCE01000177.1:0-13162 GCA_001790315.1 Candidatus Rokubacteria bacterium RIFCSPLOWO2_02_FULL_72_37
GTTCCCGACCCGGATCTGTTGATCCGCACGAGCGGCGAGATGCGCGTGTCCAATTTCCTGCTGTGGCAGATCGCGTACACGGAGCTCCTCGTAACTTCGAAGCTGTGGCCCGACTTCAGTGCCGCCGACCTCTATCGCGCTGTCGCCGAGTTCCAGGGGCGCACGCGCCGTTTCGGTGGCGTGTGAGGGCCGGTGGGTGCGTGACGTGGACGTCCTGACGATGACGACGTTGCGCGAGGGCACCCTGGTCCGTTCCGGGTTCCGGACGCGCGCCGCGACCGCGATCGTGTCGGTGCCGCCGTTCCTCTGGATCGTCGCATGGGCCCCGTCGTGGGTCTTCGACGCGCTGATGCTGCTCCTCGCCGGGGCTGCCTCGTGGGAGCTCGGGCGGGTCTTCGAGCGCGCCGGACGCCCGACGCACCGTTGGCTGGGAATCGTCTTGGGTGTCGCGGTCACCGCGTCGTTCCGCACGGCGGAGGGCCCGGTCCCCGTGTTGGCGATCGCGGTGCTCGTCGTTCTCAGCGCGCCGATCTGGACGGGGCGCGCCCCGTCCGCGGACCCCGCGGCGCTCGCGCTGCTGGGCCTCACCTACGTGAGCTGGCTCCTGGGCCACGGGCTCCTGCTCCATCAGCTCCCGGACGGCCCGGCGCTCGTCCTGGTCCTCGTCGGCGTCACGTGGATCGGGGAGTCGGTCGCCTACGTCGTCGGCTCGGCCATCGGCCGGCATCGGCTCGCGCCCGTGATCAGTCCACAAAAGACCGTGGAGGGGGCGGTGGCGCAGCTCCTCGCCTCGACCGCGGCGGCGCTCGCGCTGGCGCCGTGGCTGCTCCCCGAGTGGCCGCGGGCCGCGAGCGTCGCGGCCGGCGCGCTGCTCGGTGTGGTCGGCCAGATCGGCGATCTCGCGGAATCGGTGATCAAGCGCAGCGCGGGGGCCAAGGACACGGGCGGCCTCGTGCCGGGCCACGGCGGCATCCTCGATCGGCTCGACAGTCTGCTGTTCAATGCGCCGGCCCTCTTCTACTTCGTGACCTGGACGGGCATCGGCTCATGAAGCGGATCACGCTGCTCGGCGCCACCGGCTCGATCGGGCTGCGCACGCTCGAGCTGGTCTCGAGCTTTCCGGAGGAATTCGAGGTCGCCGGGCTGGCGGCGCGCGGCTCCAACGTCGAGCTGATCGCGGACCTGTGCCGGAAGTACGCCCCACGCGCTGTCGCGTTGCTGGATCCCTCGGCGGTGGAGCGGCTCGCGGCGATCCTGCCCGCGCCGCGACCGGAGCTGCTGACCGGGCCCGCCGGCCTGGCGGCCGTCGCCCGTGACGTCGACGCCGACATCGTCGTCTCGGCGCTCGTCGGAGCCGCGGGGCTCCTGCCCACGATGGCGGCGGTCCGAGCGGGGCGCACCGTGGCGCTCGCCAACAAGGAGACGCTGGTCATGGCGGGCGGTCTCATGACGGCCGCGGCCCGCGACCGAGGAGTCACGCTGCTCCCAGTCGATTCGGAGCACAGCGCGGTCTTCCAGTGTCTCCAGGGGCACAATCGCGGGGACGTGCACCGCATCCTCCTGACGGCGTCGGGTGGCCCGTTCCGCGAGACGCCGAGGGCGCAGCTCGCCGGCGTGACCGTCGAGGATGCGCTGAAGCACCCGACGTGGAAGATGGGGGCGAAGATCACGATCGACTCGGCCACGCTCATGAACAAGGGACTCGAGATCATCGAGGCGCGCTGGCTGTTCGACCTGGGGCCCGACCAGGTGCAGGTCGTCATCCATCCGCAATCGATCGTCCACTCGATGGTCGAGTACATCGACGGATCCGTGATCGCGCAGCTTGGGGTCGCTGACATGGGGGTGCCGATCCTCTACGCACTCACGTATCCGGAGCGCCGGCCCGCGCCGGCGGCCCGTCTCGACCTCACGCGCGTCGGCCAGCTCACGTTCTTCGAGCCGGACACGGACAAGTTCCCATGCCTCCGACTCGCGCGGGCGACCCTCGGGCGCGGTGGTGCCGCACCGGTGGTGCTCAACGCCGCCAATGAGGTCGCCGTCGCCGCCTTCCTCGAGCGGAGGATCGGGTTCACCGACATCGCCGAGCTGATCGAACGCGCGCTGGGCGCCAGTCGGTCCGGCGACCCGGCGTCGATCGAGGAGTGTGTGGCGCTCGACGTCGAGACGCGCCGGAGGGTGTCCGAGGCGATCAGCCTGCGGGGCGCGGGGCGCCGCCCGTGACGACGCTCATCTCGTTCGTCGTGGTCATCGGCGTCCTGATCATGATTCACGAGTTCGGCCACTTCCTGGTCGCTCGCTTGTGCGGCGTGGGAGTCGAGCGCTTCTCGATCGGCTTCGGCCCGGTGCTTCTCCGCTGGCGCGGAAAGGAAACCGAGTACTGTCTGTCGGCGGTGCCGATGGGCGGCTACGTGAAGATGCTCGGAGAGGAGAGTCCGCTCGAGGGGAGTGACGGCGCGGCCGCTTTCGACCCGCAGAAGTCGTTCGCGTTCAAACCCCTCTGGGCCCGCTTCCTGATCGTGTTCGCCGGCCCCGGCATGAACTTCGTGCTCGCCGCGATCATCTTCACCATCGCGCTCGCCACCCTGGGGCGCCCGGTGTGGCCGCCCCTGATCGGCCGCGT
Organism: Candidatus Rokubacteria bacterium RIFCSPLOWO2_02_FULL_72_37; assembly: GCA_001790315.1. Classification (GTDB taxonomy): domain Bacteria; phylum Methylomirabilota; class Methylomirabilia; order Rokubacteriales; family CSP1-6; genus GWA2-73-35. The sequence continues at coordinate 2,624 of MGCE01000177.1, forward strand.
CGCCGAGGACGGCCCGGCCGCCGCGGCGGGACTGCAGACGGCGGACATGGTGGTGTCCGTGGACGGCGGGAAGGTCGCCTACTGGGAGGATCTCGAGCAGGCGATCGCCGAGTCCCGCGGCCGGACGCTCGCCCTGACCGTGCGGCGCGACGGCGTCGAGCGGCCCCTTTCCGTCACGCCCCGCCGCACGGTGGTCCGCGATCCGATTTTCCGCGAGGCGCGTGAGGCGTGGGAGATCGGCGCCAGCGCCCAACTCACGCCGCAGATCGGTTCGGTGACGCCGGGCGCGCCCGCCGAGAAGGCGGGACTGCGCGTCGGCGACCTTGTGCGCGCGGTCGCCGGACAGCCGGTCTACTCACCGGACGAGATGATGCAGACGATCCAGCGGCGCGCCCATCAGACCTTCGACATGACCGTGGAACGTGACGGCAGGCCACTCGCGATCGCCGTGACCGCAGCCGGCGTCAGGGAGCGCGGCCCGAGCGGCCAGGAGATGGAGATCGGGCGCATCGGTGTGGGGATCGTGACCAAGGTCGTGCGCTACGAAACCTACACTCCCCTCGCGGCCGTATGGTACGGCATCGTGAAGACGTGGGACATGACCGCGCTGACCGCCAAGGGGCTCTGGAAGATCGTCTCGCGGCAGATCGATTCGTCGAACATCGGCGGTCCGATCCAGATCGCCGCCGAAGCCGGGCGGCAGGCGAAGGAGGGCGTGGCCTCGCTGGCGCTGTTCACGGCGATCATCAGTGTGAACCTGGCGCTCCTCAACCTCTTGCCGGTGCCCATGCTCGACGGCGGCCATCTGTTCTTCTTCGTCATCGAGGCGATCATGGGGCGCCCCCTGTCGCTCAGGAAGCGGGAGGCGGCCCAGCAGTTCGGGTTCGTCCTGTTGATGCTCCTGATGGTCTACGCTCTCTACAATGACCTCGTGCGGATCGACGCCTTCAAGATCTTCAGATAGGACGAACGATGATCACACGACGGAAGACGCGACAGATCCGGCTCGGGACCCTCACGGTGGGCGGCGACGCCCCGATCACCGTCCAGTCGATGACCAAGACCGATACGCGCGACGTCGCGGCGACGCTCCTGGAGATCTGGTCGCTCGAAGCCGCGGGGTGCGACATCGTCCGCTGCGCGGTCCCGGTACGGGAGGCCGCCGAGAAGCTCGGGGAGATCAAGCGGCAGATCCGCATCCCGCTGGTCGCCGACATCCACTTCAATTACAAGCTCGCGCTGCTCGCGCTGGAGCACGGCGTGGACGGACTGCGCTTGAACCCGGGCAACATCGGCGGCAAGCAGTTCGTGATGGAGGTCGTCAGCGCTGCGAAGGATCGACAGGTGCCGATCCGGATCGGCGTCAACGCGGGCTCCCTCGAGAAGGACCTGCTGGCGAAGCACGATGGGCCCAGCCCGGAGGGGATGGTGGAATCCGCCCTCCGCCACATCCGTATCCTGGAAGACTGTGGCTATCCGGAGCTGAAGGTGTCGCTGAAGGCCTCCGACCCGCGCATGATGATCGAGGCGTACCGGATGCTCGCCGACCAGGTGGACTACCCGTTCCACCTCGGCGTCACCGAGGCTGGCACTCCCGGCGTCGGCACGATCAAGTCGGCCGTGGGGCTGGGTGCGCTGCTCTCCGAGGGCATCGGCGACACGATCCGTGTGTCGCTGTCGGCCGACCCGACGGAGGAGGTGCGCGTCGGCATCGACATCCTCAAATCGCTCGGCCTGCGCACGGGGGGCCTGACGTTCGTGTCGTGCCCGTCGTGCGGGCGCGCCGACGTGGACCTCGTCAAGCTCGCCAAGCAGGTGGAGGACGAGTTTCGGGGGCTCAACGAGGAGATCCACATCGCGGTTATGGGGTGCGAGGTCAATGGGCCGGGCGAGGCGCGTGCCGCGGACATCGGCGTCGCCGGGGGCCGCGGCATCGGGCTCATCTTCAAGAACGGCGAGGTCATCCGCAAGGTGCCCGAGGGGGAGATCGTGCAGGCGATGCGCGAGGAGGTGGACCGCTACCTCGCCGAGCGCCGCGCCGCGCAGGCGGGCACTGTCGAGCGCTGATGGGCCAGTATCGGACGCACGTCTTCGTCTGCACGTCGGGCGAGACCTGCCCGACCCAGGGCGACGTCGAGGCCTTCGTGAAGGAGCTCCGCGGCGAGTCCGCGCGGGCCGGCCTGAAGGCCGACGTCCGCATCAACAAGGCGGGCTGCTTCTCGCAGTGTGGCTGGGGGCCGATGCTGGTCGTCTATCCCGACGATGTCTGGTACTGCGGCGTGCAGGCCTCGGACCTCGGCGAGATCTTCCGCTCGCACATCGTCGGCGGCACGCCGGTCGAGCGCCTCCGCTATCGCCCGGGGGTCCGGGGGGCGAACAAGAAGAAGGACGCGCGGTAACGGTGCGGCGCTCCAGGTCCCTCGTTCCCACGCTCCGGGAAGATCCTGCCGACGCCGAGGCGCTCTCCCACCGCCTGATGGTCCGCGCCGGCCTCGTGCGGCAGCTCGCCGCGGGCGTGTACGTCTATCTGCCGCTGGGCCAGCGCGTGCTCGACAAGATCAACGCGATCATCCGGGAGGAGATGAACGCGATCGGCGGGCAGGAGATCATGATGCCCGTCATCCAACCGGCCGAGATCTGGCGCGAGTCGGGACGCTGGGACGCGATCGGCGGCGAGATGTTCCGGCTCAAGGACCGCAACGGGCGTGATCTGTGCCTCGGCATGACGCACGAGGAGGTCGTCGCCTGGCTCGCCGCGCGCGAGATCCGCTCCTACCGCGATCTCCCGCAGATCTGGTACCAGATCCAGACCAAGGAGCGGGATGAGGCCCGGCCGCGCTCGGGGCTCCTGCGCACCCGCGAGTTCCTGATGAAGGACTCGTACACGCTCGACCCCGATACCGACGCGCTCGACCGCTCGTACGCCGCGCACGAGGGCGCGTACCGCCGGATCTTCGACCGCTGCGGGCTCCGGTACCACGTCGTGCAGTCGGATCCCGGCATGATGGGCGGGCTCGGCTCGCACGAATTCATGGCGCCGAGCGCTGCGGGCGAGGACGAGATCGCCATCTGCCGAAACCCGGCTTGCGGGTACGCCGCCAACGTGGAGATGGCGAAGGGAGTGCCGTCGCCGCCCGTGTTCCCGGCATGGACGCGCGAGGAGATCGCGACCCCGAACGTCCGCACGATCGCGGAGGTCTCGGCGCTTCTCGGCATCGACCAGCGGCTCGCGGTCAAGTCGCTGCTCTACGTGGCGCCGAAGGCCGGGCCCGTGCTCGCGCTCGTCCGGGGCGACCATGCGCTGCACGAGAAGAAGCTCGCGCGGGCGCTCGGCGAGGAGTTCCGGCCGGCGCACCCCGACGAGGTGCGTGCGATCCTGGGGGCGCCCGTCGGCTCGGTCGGCCCCGTGGGCGCGCGCGTGCTGGTGCTCGCCGACGAGGTGCTCCGGGAGGGCACCTACATCACGGGCGCGAACCGCGAGGGCTTCCACCTGAAGGGGGTGGCGGCCGGCCGCGACTTCGAGTGCCGCTTCGTGGACCTGCACACCGTCGCCGCCGGCGAGGCCTGCGCGCGCTGCGGGGAATCGCTCGATGTCGAGCGCGTCATCGAGATCGGCAACATCTTCAAGCTCGGCACGAAGTACTCGGTGCCCCTCAAGGCCATGTATCTCGACGAGGCCGGTCGGGAGCAGCCGATCGTCATGGGGAGCTACGGCATCGGCCCCGCCCGCATCGCCGCGGGCGCGGTCGAGCAGGGCAGCGACGCCGACGGCATCGTCTGGCCGTGGGCGATCGCCCCGTACCACGTCTACGTCGTGATCGTGGCGATGAAGGACGCGGCGCAGGTCGCGGCCGCCGAAGCGATCTACGGCGCTTGCAGGCGGCACGGGCTCGAGGCGATCCTCGACGACCGCGACGAGCGGCCAGGGGTGAAGTTCAAGGACGCGGACCTGCTCGGTATCCCCGTGCGCGTGACCGTCGGCAACGCTCTCGTCAAGGAGGGCGTGGTGGAGGTCCGTTCCCGGAAGACCCGGGAAGAGATCCGGCTGCCGCAGGATGGGGTCGTCGACGCCGTCCGCGCGATCCGGAGCCGGGAAGCCCAGCCCTAGCGACCCGCGCACCGCCTGCTGAGCCTTGCCTCTGCGGGCGATACGTGCTAAATTCTTGAAAAAGTGGGCGTTGCCCGCTTTTTTGGTTTTTCGGGGCGCGCGAGGGGCACGGCCGGATGGACGAGGCAGAGCAGGTCGCCGCGATCGAAGAGGTGGTGCTTCCCATCGTCCGCGACCATGGGCTCCAGCTCGTGGACCTCGAGTGGCGTGCCGTGCGGCCCCGCGCCGCGCTTCGGCTGTTCGTCGACAAGCCGGGCGGTGTCGCGATCGCCGATTGCGAGCGTCTCTCGCGCGAGATCGGCGACGCGATCGATGCGGCGGCGGTGATCGACGAGGCGTACGACCTCGAGGTCTCCTCGCCGGGCCTGGACCGGCAGCTCCGGAGGGAGCGCGAGTTCCGCTGGGCCGTCGGCAAGCGGGTGCGTTGTTGGCAGGCCGGCGGGCGCGAAATTCGGGGGCGGCTGGTGGCGGTCGAGTCGGGCTGGCTCGTCCTGGAGGGCGATGGTGGCGAGGTGCGCCTCGACCGCGCGACAGTGACGAAGGCACGTCTGGAGGCGGACGTTCCTTGGCCGCGCAAGGCGTAGAATCTGGCGGGGACGCGAGAGGTCATGAACCGAGAGCTGATCAACGTCATCGAGCAGATCGGACGGGAGAAGGGGATCGACAAAGAGGTCCTCTTCGAGGCGCTGGAGTCTGCCCTGCTCTCGGCTTCGAGGAAGAGCCTCGGGAGCGCGGACAACGTCCGCATCCACATCGATCGCAAGGCCGGTGACCTGCGGGTGTACTGCCGGAAGAAGGTCGTCGAGGAGGTCGGTGACGACCGACTCGAGATCAGCCTGGTCGACGCGAAAGCCCTGAACAGCGCCGCCGAGCTCGGCGACGAGCTCGAACTCGAGCAGGAGCGTCCGCCCCAAGATTTCGGCCGGATCGCGGCCCAGACGGCCAAGCAGGTGATCCTCCAGAAGGTGCGCGACGCGGAGCGCGAAGGGATCTACTCGGAGTTTGCGGGCAAAGAGGGCCAGATCCTGCGCGGCGTCGTCCATCGAATCGAGAAGCGCAACGTGATTCTCGAGATCGGCAAGGCGGAGGCGATCCTCCCGGAGAGAGAGCAGATCCCCGGCGAGCGCTACAATCCCGGCGATCGCATCCGCGCATACGTGCTCGAGGTCCGGCGCACGGCGAAGGGGCCGCAGATCTCCCTCTCGCGCACGCACCCCGGCTACCTGGCGCGTCTCTTCGAGACGGAGATCCCGGAGATCCAGGAGGGCATCGTCATCGTGAAGGCCGCGGCCCGGGAGCCAGGCGAGCGCGCGAAGGTCGCGGTCGCCTCGACGAAGCGCGACGTGGATCCGATCGGCGCGTGCGTCGGACTCCGGGGGACGCGCATCCAGGTCATCAGCCGGGAGCTTCGGGGGGAGAAGATCGACATCATCGAGTGGTCGCACGATCCGGCCACGTTCGTGGCCCGGGCGCTGTCGCCGGCGAAGGTGTCGACGGTCACGATCACCCAGACCCCGGAGGGCGAGGGTGGGCATGGCGAGGGCCTGCGGTCGGCACTCGTGGTCGTCCCGGACAATCAGCTGTCACTCGCGATCGGCAAGAAGGGGCAGAACGCGCGGCTCGCGGCCAAGCTGACGGGCATGCGCATCGACATCAAGAGCGAGACGGAGATGGAGGCCGAGAGCGCGCCGGCCGTCGAGCCGCCCGTGGATCGGGCGGCGCTCGCCACGCTGTCGGGCGCCACTCCGGAGATCGTGGACGCGCTCGTTGCGGCGGGCCTCGGCTCGCCCGCGGTGATCGTCACGGCCGGCCGTGAGCGACTCGAGTCGATGGCGGAAGTGGCCGGTCGGGCCGGCGAGATCTACACGGCCGCCGAGGAGTGGGTGGCGGCCGAGGAGGCGCGCCGGCCGCAGGGTCCCGAGGAAACGCCGGCGGCCACATGAAGCGTGAACCCGGACGCACGTGTCTCGGGTGCCGCCGCGTGCGGCCCAAACGGGAGTTGGTGCGTCTCGTGCGAGGTGAACGGGGAATCGTGGTGGCGGACGCGCGGGCGCGTGCGCGGGGGCGGGGCGCGTACGTGTGTCCGGACGCGCCGTGCCTCGAGCAGGGGCTCAGCAGGAAGCGTCTCGCCCACGCGTTCCGTGGAGCGTGCGAGCTCGCGCCCGAGCTGGCCGCGGGCGTACGGCTGGCGGCGTCGGCCGCAACGAGCCCGATCGACAGAACGAAGTCCGAGGAGGTGACGGGGACGTGGCCGCAAAGGTAAAGCTGATCGAACTGGCGAAGGAACTCGGCGTTACCAGCAAGGATCTCATGCTGGCTGCCGAGGAGATGGGGCACAAGGGTTTGCGCGCCATGAGCCCTGTGGACACCCTGCTGGCGAACTCCCTCCGACTCAAGCTCGGCAAGGGACGCGAGCTCCCCGAGGAGCCCAAGCCGAAGCGGGCGGCGAGGCCGAAGGCCGTGACGGTGACGACGGACGGCGAGCCGGGCAAGAAGGCCGCGACCCGCGCGCGGAAGCCCCGCAAGGTCGAAGGCGAGGAGCCTCTGACGACCGAGGTGAAGCCGGCGGCGACGATCGTCAAGCCGAAGCCCGTCGAGGTCGCGCCGGAGCCCCCGCTCGTGCCGCCGACGCAGCCGGAGCCGCTCGCGCCGGTCGAGACCGTCGCGGCAGCGCCGCCAGCGGAGCCGGCGGCGCAGGTCAGGCTGGCGCCGGCCGTGACGCCGCCGACCGCGCCGGCCGGGCCGCGGAAGCCGGAGCCGAAGATCGTGCCCTTCCGGCCCCTGGAACGGCCTGTGGCGCCACCGCGGCCGTCGCGCCAACCGGCCGGGCCCTTCTCACCGCCGCGCGTGACCTCGTTCCCGCCGCGGCCAGCACCGCCAGCGGCTCCGCCGCGTCCCGCGGCCCCCGCGCCGCCCGCCGCGTTTCGGCCGGCCCCCGCGCCGGCGCCCGTGGCCCCAGCCGCGGTCGTCGCCCCGCCTCCGCCGCCGGCGGCCGAGGCGCCGCCCGCAGCGCCGCTCGAGGTCCGCCGCGAGCTGATCCGGGTCCCGGAATCGGTGACAGTCGGCGAGCTGGCGGAGAAGATGCGCCGCAAGTCCGGGGAGGTCATCAAGGGGCTCCTGGAGCTCGGCGTGATGGCGACGGTCAACGAGTTGCTCGACGCGACGGCGGCCAAGCTCGTCGCCGACAAGTTCGGCTTCGACCTGGAAATCCGCTCGGTCGAGGGCGATGTTGTCGACGAAGAGGACGTCGATCCCGCCCAGCTCAAGCTGCGACCGCCGGTCGTCACCGTCATGGGCCACGTCGACCACGGGAAGACGTCGCTCCTGGACGCGATCCGCAAGTCGAAGGTCGCCGAGAAGGAGTTCGGCGGCATCACGCAGCACATCGGCGCCTATCAGGTGATGACCAAGCACGGCAAGGTGACCTTCCTCGACACCCCGGGCCACGAGGCCTTCACCGCGATGCGCGCGCGCGGCGCGCAGGCGACGGACATCGTCATTCTCGTCGTCGCCGCCGACGACGGCGTGATGCCGCAGACGCAGGAGGCCGTGAACCACGCCCGCGCCGCCAGCGTCCCGATCGTCGTCGCCGTGAACAAGATCGACAAGCCGGAGGCCGATCCGGAGCGTGTCAAGCGCGAGCTGGCGAACCTCGGGCTGGTGCCGGAGGACTGGGGAGGGCAGACGATCTTCGTGCCGACCTCGGCCAAGAAGGGCACCGGCATCGACCAGCTGCTCGAGATGACCGCGCTGCAGTCCGAGATCCTCGAGCTGAAGGCGAACCCCGCGCGGGCGGCCAGGGGCGTGATCATCGAGGGCCGGCTGGATCGCGGCCGGGGCCCGGTCGCGACGGTCTTGATCCAGAACGGCACGCTGCACGAGGGCGACGCCGTGGTCGTCGGTGCCCACTCGGGCCGCATCCGGGCGCTGATCGATCCGAGCGGCAAGAAGATCAAGGACGCCGGGCCGTCGGACCCCGTGGAGATCCAGGGGCTGTCGGGCGTGCCGGCGGCCGGGGACGTCCTCGTCTCCGTCTCGGACGAGCGCAAGGCGCGTCAGATCGCAGCGATGCGTCAGGAGCGCGAGAAGCTCAGGGGCAAGGCGGCGACGCGCATCACGCTCGAGGGGCTGCAGCGGCAGATCCAGAGCGGAGAGATCAAGGAGCTGCGCCTGGTGCTCAAGGCGGACGTGCAGGGCTCGGTCGAGGCGCTCACCGAGGCCCTCGAGCGGTTGTCGACGGACGAGGTGAAGCTCAAGGTCATCCACAGCTCGGTCGGTGCGATCAACGAGAGCGACGTGATGCTCGCGTCGGCGTCCAACGCGGTGGTGCTCGGCTTCAACGTGAAAGCCGAGCCCAAGGCCATGACGCAAGCGCAGGCCAATGGCGTCGACCTCCGCAGCTACAACGTCATCTACGAGGCGATCAACGACCTCAGGGCGGCGCTGGCGGGTATGCTGGCTCCGGAGATCCGCGAGACCGCGCTCGGGAAGGCGCAGGTGCGTCAGATCTTCGTGATCTCGAAGCTCGGTCCGATCTGTGGCTCGTATGTCTCGGAGGGCAAGATCGTGCGCGGGGCGAAGGTGCGTGTGCGTCGCGGCAGCGACGTGTTCGGCGTGGGCACGGTCGGCTCGCTCAAGCGGTTCAAGGACGAGGTCCGCGAGGTGCTCGCGGGGCTCGAGTGCGGCATCGGCGTGGACGGCGTGGCCAACCTCCAGCCGGGCGACGTTCTCGAGGCCTTCACGACCGAGGAAGTGGCGCGCACGCTCTAGCGGCGCGCCGCGCACGACGTGTCGGTCGCACGGGTCGCCGTGGGCACCGTCGAGCTGCATCTGCCCGACGTGGGCTCGTTGAAAGGCAAGCGTCACGTCCTCAAGGGGCTCAAGGAGCGCGTGCGGGCGCGCTTCGAGGTCGCGATCGCCGAGGTGGATCACCTCGACGCCTGGCAGCGCGCCACGCTCGCCGTCGCCTGCGTCGCCCGCGACTCCCGGCACGCCAACGAGGTGGTGTCCAAAGCGGTCGATTTCATCGAGGCGACTGTCGAAGGGCGGGTCATCGACGTGTCGCTGGAGATCCTGTGATGCAGGGCAAGCGGCTCGATCGCGTCAACCAGCTCATCAAGGAAGAGGTTTCGACCTTGCTCCAGCGCGAGCTCAAGGACCCGCGTCTCGGCTTCGTGACCGTGACCGAGGTGGAGACCACGAAGGACCTGCGCGCCGCGAAGGTCTTCGTCTCGGTGCTCGGTGACGAGCGGCAGTGGACCGCGTCCCTGGCCGCGCTCGCGAGCGCGCGCGGCTTCATCCGTAACTGGCTCAAGCACCACCTCGATCTCCGGGTGACGCCGGAGCTCGATTTCCGCCCCGACCGCTCGATGGAGCACGCCGCCAGGATCCAGGCGCTGCTCCGGGGCCTCGACGTCACGCCCGCCGAATGAGCGCGCCGGCAGAGCACAGGGGACCGACGCCATCCCGCGCCGTGCTGGCGCCGTTCACGGCATCCCGGGGCCGCGCGCTCATGCTGGGGCACGTTCACCCGGACGCCGACGTCCTCGGCACGCTCCTCGCTCTCGGTCTGGCGCTCGAGGCGCGCGGCTGGAGCGTGACGTACGGCGGTCCGCACCCGGCGCCGGCGGCGCTCGGCTTCCTGCCGGGTGTGGAGCGCTACCGCGTGCTGTCGGGTTTCACGGATGGCGTCGACGTCGCGGTCCTGACGGATTGCCCGAACCCCCAGCGCACCGAGGGGCTCATCGACCACGCGCGCCGCGTCGCCGATGTCGTCGTGAACATCGACCACCACCCGGACAACCGCCGCTACGGTGACGTGAACTGGATCGACGTGTCGGCGTCCGCCACGGGCGAGATGCTCTACGAGTTCCTCGCCGCCCTCGGCTGCGCGCTCACGCCGGCCATCGCAACGAACCTCTTCACCGCCATCCACACCGACACGGGCTCCTTCCGCTACTCCAACACGACGGAACGGACGTTTCGCGTCGCGGCGGCCCTGGTCGGCGCGGGCGCCGAGCCGGCGCTCGTGTCGCAGTGGCTGTACGAGCGCCGCTCCCCGGACGCTCTCGGGTGGCTCGGCGAGGCCCTGAGACGTGTGGAGATGAGCGAGGATGGGCGGCTCGCGTGGCTCGCGCTGCCGGCCGGGGCGTTGCCCGAGGGTTTCGTCGAGTCCGAGGACCTGGTCAACTATCCGCGCTCCGTGGCCTCGGTCCGCGTCGCCTGCCTCCTGCGTGAACGCGACGGTGCGGTCAAAGTCAGTCTGCGGGCCAAGGGCGACGTCGACGTGCAGCGGATCGCCGCCCAGTTCGGTGGCGGGGGTCACGCCAACGCCGCCGGGTGCACGGTGGCCGGCGGCCTGGCCGAGGCGGTACCGCGCGTGCTCGCCGCGGTCCGCGCGGCGATCGGCGCAGCACCGGACGGGAGCCGAC
>MGCE01000177.1:13208-19224 GCA_001790315.1 Candidatus Rokubacteria bacterium RIFCSPLOWO2_02_FULL_72_37
AAGGCCGCGGGCGTGACGTCGTTCGACGTCGTCGCGGCGGTGCGCCGCCAGCTTTGCGTCAAGCGCGTCGGCCACGGAGGCACGCTCGATCCCGATGCCACGGGCGTGCTCCCCGTCCTCATCGGTGAGGCGACGAAGCTCATGCCGTACCTGGTGGACCAGGACAAGGAGTACGTCGCGACGCTCCGCTTCGGGATCACCACCGACACGCACGACCTGAGCGGACGCGTGCTCTCCGAGGCGCCCGTGCCCCCGCTCACGCGGGCCGCGCTGGAGAACGCCTGCCGCCCGTTCGTCGGGCGCATCATGCAAGTGCCGCCGATGTACTCGGCCGTGCACCACGGCGGCAAGCGGCTCTACCAGCTCGCGCGCGCGGGCGTGGCCGTGGAGCGTCGGCCACGACCGGTCGTGATCCGCTCGATCGCGATCGAGGACGTCGCGGGGCCGCGCGCGACCCTCCGTGTCGTCAGCGGCAAGGGAACCTACGTCCGCGTCCTGGCCGCCGATCTCGGCGCCATCCTCGGCTGTGGCGCAGCGGTCGAGCACCTCGAGCGGAGCCGTGTCGGGCCGTTCGATCTCGCCGCGGCGGTTCCGTGGTCCGAGGTGGCCGGGACCGGGCCCGCGCTCTGGTCGCGTGTCCGACCGCCCGAGACGGCGCTGGGCACGTGGCCGCGCGTGGAGCTCGACCGGCGCGCCGCCCTTGCCTTCAGGCACGGCCAAACGGTGGAGGTCGAGCCCGAGGCGGCCGTCGGTGGCGGGCTCGTGCGCGTTCACGAGGACACCGGCGCGATGATCGGCGTCGGCGAGTTCACGGCAGACGGGCGCAAGGTCAAGCCCGTCCGGATCCTGCATGCGGACGATTCGAGGACTCGAGGCCTACCCGCCTGACGCCGGACCGAGCGCGGTGGCTCTCGGCGTGTTCGACGGCATCCACCTGGGCCACCGCGCGATCCTGGGGCGCGCCGTCGAGCTCGCGCGCGAGCGCGGGGTCGGCGCCCTCGCCTGCACGTTCGACCCGCATCCGATCGAGGTGCTCCAGCCGGGACGGGCGCCGCTGCCGATCACCACGCTCGCCGATCGACTGGCGTTGATCGGCGCTACCGGGATCGCCACCACCGTCGTGATCGCCTTTACCCGCGCCGTCGCGGCGCTCGAGCCCGAGCTGTTCGTCGAGCGCGTCCTCGTCGGCGCGCTCAAGGCCCGCGACGTCGTCGTCGGCTTCAATCACCGCTTCGGACGTGGGGCGCGGGGCGACGCGCGGCTCCTCGAGGTACTCGGTCCCCGACTGGGCTTCGGGGTCCACGTCATCCCTCCCACCACGGTCGGCGATGTCACGGTGTCCTCCTCCGAGATACGAGCGGCGCTCCAGCGGGGCGACCTGGCCGTGGCCTCCCAGCTGCTGGGCCGGGACTACACGGCAGGGGGGGAGGTGGTCCACGGCGCTGGTCGGGGCCGCGCCCTGGGATTTCCCACGGCCAACATCCGAACCGAGCTGCCGCTGCCACTTCCCTCCGGGGTCTACGCGGCCCGGGCCGACATCGGCAGCGCCGTCTATCCCGCCGTGATCAACGTCGGAGTGCGTCCGACGTTCGGAGAATCAGCCTCGACAGTTGAGGCTCATCTGCTTGATTTCACTGGAGACCTGTACGGGCGCAGGATGCGCCTGATCTTTCTTCTCCGCCTTAGAGGGGAGCGCAAGTTCCCGAGCCTGGAAGCCCTGCGCACCCAAATTGCCACCGACGTCGCCACTGCGCGCCAGCTGGTCTGAGGGGTGGCTTTACTTCTATGGGCAGCCGTGGTATCGTGTCTGCTATCTTCTGACAAAGAAAGGTGTTTTGGAACCCGTCTGGGCGGAGCGCGTTCCCCTGGACGTGGCGATTGAAGGAGAGATGGCATGCCGCTGACCGTCGATAAGAAGAAGGGCCTGATCGCACAGTTCCGCGTTCACGAAGGGGATACGGGCTCGCCCGAGGTCCAGGTCGCGCTCCTGACCGAGCGCATCAACGGCCTGACAGATCACTTCAAACAACACGGGAAGGACCACCATTCGCGTCGCGGCCTGTTGATGCTGATCGGCAAGCGGCGGGGCCTCCTCGACTACCTCAAGGCCAAGGACGCGGAGCGCTACCGCGTGCTCATCGACAAGCTCGGGATCCGCCGGTGACGGCGGCGTATCGCCCACCCGCGCGCAAGAGACAAGGACAATTGCCCGTATGAGTCACACTGTGCAGGTCGACGTCGGTGGCCGCTCACTCTCCATCGAGACCGGCAAGGTAGCGAAGCAGGCGGAAGGCGCGGTCGTCATGCGCTACGGCGCCACGATGGTGCTCGCCACGTGCGTGGCCACCAAGACCGCGAAGGACTCCCAGGATTTCTTCCCGCTGACCGTCGAGTACCGCGAGCGCATGTACGCCGGGGGCCGGATTCCCGGCGGGTACTTCAAGCGCGAGGGGGCGCCGTCCAAGAAGGAGACGCTCACCGCGCGCCTCATCGACCGGCCGATCCGACCGCTGTTCCCCGACGGCTTCCGCAACGAGGTCCAGGTGATCTGTCTCACCATATCGGCCGACGGGCAGAACGACGCGGACATCCTTGCGATGAACGGCGCCTCGGCCGCGCTGTGCATCTCCGGAATTCCGTTCGGTGGGCCCGTGGGCGCCGTGCGCGTCGGATCCGTGGACGGCCGGCTCGTCGTCAATCCGACGTCGGCCGAGCAGGCGCTCTCGACCCTCGACCTCGTGATCGCCGGGACCGAGGAGGCGGTGCTCATGGTGGAGTCGGGCGCCAAGGAGGTGCCCGAGGAGGCGATGCTCGAGGCGATCGCCGTCGGGCACGCCGAGTGCAAGCGGCTCGCCAGGATGCAGAAGGACCTCGTGACCGCGGCGGGCAAGCCCCGCTGGCCGTTCGACCCGAACGCCGGCCGCGACGCGGATCTCCGGGCGCGGGTGCGCGGCCTCGTCGGGGACAAGCTCGCTGCGGCCCTCGGCACCAGCGAGAAGCAGGCGCGCGCCGAGGCCGTGAGCCGAGTGTTCGAGCAGGCCTGGACCGCGCTCGGCCTCGACGAGGCGAAGAAGCCGGCCGTTCGAGCCGCGCTCGAGGAGATCGAGAGCGAGGAGATCCGGCGGCTGATCGTCGAGAAGGGCATCCGCCTCGACGGCCGCAAGGCCAACGAGATCCGGCCGATCACCATCGACCTGGCGTACCTGCCGCGGGCACACGGCTCGGCCGTGTTCACGCGTGGTGAGACGCAGGCGCTCGTGTCGGCGACGCTCGGCACGAAGTCCGACGAGCAGAAGATCGAGGCGCTCGAGGGAGAGATCTGGCGGCACTTCCTGCTCCACTACAACTTCCCGTCCTTCTCGGTAGGCGAGGTCCGCCGGTTCGGCTCGCCGTCGCGTCGCGACATCGGACACGGTGCCCTGGCCGAGCGGGCGGTGGAGGCCGTGCTGCCGCCGAAGGACGAGTTCCCGTACACGATCCGCGTGGTGTCGGACATCCTCGAGTCGAACGGCTCGTCGTCCATGGCCTCCGTGTGCGGCGCCTCGCTGGCGCTGATGGACGCGGGCGTGCCCCTCAAGTCCCACGTCGCGGGCATCGCGATGGGACTCGTCAAGGAGGGCGAGCGGTACGGGATCCTGACCGACATCATGGGCACGGAGGACCACTACGGCGACATGGACTTCAAGGTCGCCGGAACGGAGAAGGGCGTCACGGCCCTCCAGATGGACATCAAGATCGGCGGCGTCTCCCTCGAGATCATGCGTGAGGCGCTCAAGCAGGCGCGCGAAGCGCGTCTCAGCGTCCTGGCGAAGATGCGCGAGGCGATCGAGAAGCCGCGGACCGAGCTCTCCCCGTACGCGCCCCGGTTCGTGACCATCAAGATCCGCACGGAAAAGATCCGGGAGATCATCGGCCCCGGCGGCAAGGTCATCCGGGGCATCCAGGAGCAGACCGGCACCAAGATCGACGTCGAAGACGATGGACGCGTCACCGTCTTCTCGCCCGACAACGAGTCGGTGCAGAAGGCGCTCGCGATCATCCAGGACATCTGCCGGGAAGTCGAGCTCGACCGGATCTACCTCGGCAAGGTCAAGAAGATCGTGGAGTTCGGCGCATTCGTCGAGGTGCTCCCGAACACCGAGGGTTTGCTCCACATCTCGCAGATCGCCGAGTCGCGCATCCGCTCGGTCCAGGACGTCCTGACCGAGGGTGACGAGGTCCTCGTCAAGGTCATCGAGGTCGACGGGAGCGGCAAGATGCGGCTCAGCCGCAAGATGGCGCTCCGCGACCAGCCCGCGCTCGCCGACAAAGAGAAGCTCAAGAATCCGCAGGCGGCGAATCCCCCGCGCGCCTAGAAGGCGGTGCCCGTGAGCGAGGGCTACCGGAAGAGCGTCCTGGCGAACGGCATCCGTGTCGTCACCGAGCGGATGGAGCACGTCCGGTCGGTGGCGGTGGGGGTCTGGGTGGAGACCGGCTCGCGCCACGAGCCGGAAAGCCGTGGCGGCATGTCCCACCTGATCGAGCACCTCGTGTTCAAGGGAACGGCGACGCGTAGCGCGGCGGACATCGCGCGGACCATGGATTCGGTCGGCGGCCAGATGGACGCGTTCACGACCAAGGAGCACACGTGCTTCTACGTCCAGGTGCTCGACGAGCACCTCCCGCTCGCCGTGGACCTGCTGACCGACATCCTGCTGCAGCCGAGCTTCGATGCCGAGGAGCTCGAGCGGGAGAAGTCGGTGGTCCTCCAGGAGATCAAGATGGTCGAGGACACGCCCGACGACGTGATCCACGACCTCTTCGCGGCGCAGGTC
The DNA here is from genome assembly GCA_001790315.1 of Candidatus Rokubacteria bacterium RIFCSPLOWO2_02_FULL_72_37. Classification (GTDB taxonomy): domain Bacteria; phylum Methylomirabilota; class Methylomirabilia; order Rokubacteriales; family CSP1-6; genus GWA2-73-35. The sequence goes on from MGCE01000177.1 coordinate 18,023, forward strand.
TGGGAGGGCCACCCGCTCGGCCGGCCGATCCTCGGCTCACGCGAGGCGGTGAGCGGGTACGCGCGCGCGAGCGCGCTCGAGCACTTCCACGAGGAATACGTCCCGCCGCGGATCGTCATCGCGGTCGCCGGTAACGTCACCCACAACCAGGTCGTCGACCTCTTCGGCGCGGGCTTCAACGGCTTCGGGCGGAGCGCCGCGCCGCGCGCGGGCACGGCGCCGACCCTCAAGGCCGGCGTGAACATCGTCGGCAAGACGCTCGAGCAGGTCCACCTCGTCATGGGCTTCCCCGGCCTCGCCCACGCCGCCCCCGAGCGCTACGCGCTGTTCGTGCTCAACGACGTGATCGGCGGCAGCATGTCCTCGCGCCTCTTCCAGGAGGTCCGGGAGCGCCAGGGGCTGGTCTACTCGATCCACTCGGGTGTCCAGGCGTACACGGACACGGGCACGGTCTACCTCTACGCGGCCACGGACGCGGCGAACTTCTCCAAGGTGCTCAAGTCCACGCTCAAGGAGATCCGCGACCTGAAAAAGTCGGGCGTGACCGAGGAGGAGCTCACGCGGGCCAAGGATCATCTCAAGGGGAGCCTGATGCTCTCCCTCGAGTCGACCTCGAGCCGGATGAACCGGCTCGCGAAGCAGGAGATGCACCACGGCTCGTTCCTCACCATCGACCAGATGCTGGACGCGATCGACGGGGTCCGCCACGAGGAGGTCATGGGGCTGATCACCGAGCTGCTCGACGAGGAGCGCCTGGCGCTCACGACGCTCGGTCCGCTCGACCGTCGCAACCTGCCGGGCGAGCTCAGGCACTGACCGACGTGGGGGGCGGCCCGCCGGGCGGTCAGGCGTCCGGCCGCGGCACCTCGAGCCGCTCCGCGAGCGGCCGCACGAGCCCGGCGCGACCGGCGCGCGACAGGCGCACCGCGATCGCGTACGCCGCGAACGCCACGACGAGCCCGACGACGGTTGTCAGCCGCTCCGGGAGCGCGAGGAGCAGCCCGGCGCCGGTGAGGACGACCCGCAGCGCGTAACCGAGTGGCGTGGCGCTGACGGCGCCGACCCAGGGGAGGTAACCCTGGAGGGCGTACGCGACCAGGGCGAGGCCGATCACCGCGAACAGGAGCACCTCGACGATCTCGAGCGGGCCGGCGCCCTGGAGCACGAGCGCCGGGTTGTAGATGAAGAAGAACGGCAGCGCG
>MGCE01000178.1 GCA_001790315.1 Candidatus Rokubacteria bacterium RIFCSPLOWO2_02_FULL_72_37
ATGATCGCGTCCAGCACCGCGTCGGACACCTGATCGGCGATCTTGTCGGGGTGCCCCTCGGTCACCGACTCCGACGTGAACAGATACTCTTCGCGCGCCATTCCCACCCTCCAGAGCGTCGTCGTGACCGCCGCGACGCAATCGGTGCCACTTTAACACGGAAACTCCTCGAGCTGAACGCTGCCGAGACGCCGTTTGAGCTCGTCGAGCACCGGAACCGGCCACGGGTCGACACTGTGCGCGACGGCCAGATAGTAGCTCACCCACTGACCGAGGCACGCGACCGAGAGGAGGCGCGCCGGCACGCCGCGCCCGCGCGTCCAGCACTCGCTCAGGCCTCCCGCCACCGGGGCCACCAGCTCACCCAGCAACGCGAACCGCCGCGCGACCTGCGGCAGCTCCCCGGCGTCGCGCAGGAGCACCGCGTGGAGTTGACGGGCGACCGGGAGTCGCCACGCTTCGACTTCGTTGTGGTTCATTTCCGGCAGCGTCCCGGCCAGCGCCAGGCGCTTGGCGTTTTCCTCGAGATCCGTCTTCCACCGGTACGCGAGCGCGCCGGTCAGAGGGCCCCCGTAGACGGCGGCGATCCGATCGTCGAGCGCGAGAGCGAGCCGCTTGGCCTCGTTCGCCGCCGTGGGAACGGCCGGCTGGAGCTCTCCCGACAGCACGGCGGCCACGTCGATCGCCTCGCGGACCTCGCCCGCGCTGGCGACGGCCAGCCCGGCCTCCTCCAGCACCCGCACGACGGCGAAAAACAGGTACCCGAGCGCCATCCGCGGCATGAGGCCCGACGGGAGCGCGACGCTCGGGGCGCCGTGTCTACGCGCGAGCGCGCCGAGCGCGCCGCCCGAGCTCACCACCACGAGCGCCGCGCCACGCGCCAGGGCGGTCCGGGCGGCGGACAGCGCCTCCACGGTGCCGCCAGAATACGAGGACGCGACGACGAGCGTACGCTCGCCCACCGCGGCCGGCAGGCCGTAGCCCCGGTGGACGAGCACCGGCACGTCGAGGTGTCCGGCGGCGCACGCCGCCAGCAGGTCTCCACCGGCGGCCGACCCACCCATGCCAGCGACGACCACGAGGTCGGTCCGGCGGACCGGCAGGGACGGCTCGATCCGGAGCGCTGCGCCGGCCCGGCAATGCTCCGGGAACGCGGCAAGGACGTCGCGGGCGCGGTGCGGATCGACACGCTCGTAGAGCGTGGCGTCGTCGAGGCTCACGGAGCCATCCTGGACCGCGCCTTACCCACGCTCGACGTCCCGGTGGGTCACGGTCGGCTCGTACCCGAGGCCCTCCAGAACCCGTCTGAGCTCCTCCACGAGCACGACCGAGCGGTGTCGACCGCCCGTGCAGCCGATCGCGATCGTCAGGTAGGCCTTGCCCTCACGCTCGTGCAGCGGCAGCAGGAATTTCAGGAAGTCCACCAGATGGCGGAGCAGTTCCTGCGCCTCCGGGTGCTCGAGGACGAAGTCGCTCACGCGCGGGTCCCGGCCGTCCAGCGGGCGCAGCGCCTCCACGAAGTGCGGATTGGGAAGGAAGCGCACATCGAAGACCAGATCCGCGTCGTAGGGGGCGCCGTGCTTGAAGCCGAAGGACACCAGGGACGTCGCGAGCCCGGGCCGGGCGCGCTGCGCGCCGTACAGCTCGACGAGCAGCTCCTTGAGCTGGTGCACCGTCAGGGCCGACGTGTCCAGCACCCGGTCGGCCACCTCGCGCACGTGTGACAGCGCCTTGCGCTCGGTGCGGATGCCATCGAGCACGCCGCCGTCGCTCGCCAACGGATGGCGCCTCCGCGTCTCGCTGTATCGGCGGACCAGGGCTTCCTCGCTCGCCTCGAGGAAGAGCACCTCGACCCGATGGCCCCGCGTCCGGAGCTCGCCCAGCGCGTCGAGCAGATGCGACAGGTACTCCCGTTCCCTCACGTCCACGCCCAGGGCCACGCGTCGCATGGCCTGCGTGGAGCGCGCGGTGAGATCCGCGAACGTGGGGATCAGCGTCGTCGGCAGATTGTCCACGCAGAAGTAGCCCATGTCTTCGAAGCACTTGATCGCGTTGCTTTTGCCCGCGCCGCTCAAGCCGGTGATGACGACGAACGCGACGCGCTCATCCATCACCGCTTGCGCGGGTTCGACCGCCGCTGATGCGAGGGCGCGATGCCGAGCTCCTCACGGTATTTCGCGACGGTCCGCCGGGCGATCGTCAAGGTCCGCTCCTTCAGGATCTGTGCGACTTCCTGGTCGGAGAGCGGCCTGGCCGGGTCCTCGTTGGCGAGGAGATCCTGGATCATCTTCTTCACGGACACCGACGACACCATCTCGCCGTCGCCCGACGCGATGCCGCTGTGGAAGAAGTACTTCAGCTCGAAGAGTCCCTGCGGCGTCTCCACGTACTTGTTGGTGGTCACCCGGCTGATCGTCGACTCGTGCATGCCGATGTCCTCGCCGACGTCCCGCAAGGACAGGGGGCGCAGGCAGGAGAGCCCCTTGTCGAGGAAGTCGCGCTGGAACTTCACGATCGACTGCGTGACCTTGCGCAGGGTGCGCTGGCGTTGATCGACCGACTTGATCAGCCACAGTGCCGAGCGCAGCTTCTGCTCGACGTACTGACGCGCCTCGTCGCCGGAGGAGCGCAGGAGCGACCGGTAGAGGGAGTTGACCCGGAGCCGCGGGATGCCGTCCTCGTTGAGGACGATCGTGTAGTCGGTCCCGAGCTTGTACACGAACACGTCGGGAACGATGTAGCGCGAGTCATCGACGCCGAACCGCCGTCCCGGCTTCGGCTCGAGGGTCATGATCTCCTCGACCGATTCCATGATCCGGTCGAGCGACAGCTTCAGGGCGCGGGCGATCTCCTGGTACCGGCGCCGGCCCAGGTCGTCGAAATGCTGCTCGACGATCTCGACGGAGACCGGGTCCACCGGCGGGCTGGCGTTGAGCTGGAGCACCAGGCACTCCCGGATGCTCCGCGCGGCGACCCCGGGCGGATCGAGTTTCTGCACGACCCCGGTCAGGATGCGCTCCACCTCGGGCACCGTCGTCTGGCAGCGTTGGGCGATCTCCTCGAGCTCCGCCCGGAGATAGCCGTCTTCGTCGAGATTGCCGATGATCTCGGTGCCGATCCGCCGCTCGTGCGGGTCTTCCGAGACGAACCGGAGCTGCTCTTCCAGGTGATCGGCCAGCGACGTCGAGGGCCGGGCGAGATTCTCGAACGGAAGCTCCTCGCGATCCTCTTGCGCGACCAGGGAGCGTTCCTCGTGGTCGTCGAACATGACCTGGTTGACGTCGAACGGCAGGTCGTCGGTCTTTCGCTCGGCGGCTGACGGCGGCTCGGGCGAGGTCGCCTCCGCGGTGGGCGTGGGCGTGCCGTCCGCCGCTGTGGCGGCGTCGGACGCTTCGGCGGTCTCCGGCGGCAGCTCCTCCAGCAGCGGATTCTCGAGCAATTCCTTCTGCACGACCTCTTGCAGCTCGAGGGTCGAGAGCTGGAGGAGCTGGATCGCCTGCTGTAAGAGCGGCGTCATGACGACGCGCTGGCTCTGCCGGAGGGAGAGGCGGGCTTCCATCGCCATGGCGGTGCGGTCTCCGCGTCCTAGAGCGCGAATCGGTCGCCGAGGTAGATCTCCCGGGCGACGGGGTTGTTGGCGATCTCGCTGGCCGTGCCGGACACGAGGATCCGGCCATCGTAGAGGATGTAGGCCCGGTCCGTGATCGCGAGGGTCTCACGGACGTTGTGATCGGTGATGAGGATGCCGATGCCTCTGGCCCGCAACCGTCCGATGATCTCCTGGATGTCACCGATCGCGATCGGGTCGATGCCGGTGAAGGGCTCGTCGAGAAGCAGGTACTGCGGCGACGTGACGAGCGCACGGGTGATCTCGAGCCGCCGCCGCTCCCCGCCGGACAGCGTGTACGCCGGATACGGTGCGAGGGCGGTCAGATCGAGCTCCGCGAGCAGCGCGCGCGCCCGCGCGCGCCGCTCGGGTCCCGTGAGGTCGAGCGTCTCGAGGATCGCGAGGATGTTCTCCTCCACCGTGAGCTTGCGGAAGACCGAGGGCTCCTGCGGGAGGTAGCCGACGCCCATGCGACAGCGCTGGTACATCGGCAGGCCCGTGATCTCCTGGCCCTCGAGAAAGATCTGCCCCCCCTCCGACGGGAGGAGGCCAACCATCATGTAGAACGAGGTCGTCTTCCCCGCCCCGTTGGGACCGAGCAGGCCGACGACCTCACCGCGCTGGATGTCGAGCGATACGTTGTCGACCACCTTGCGCTGCTTGAACCACTTCATCAGCCCCTGGGCGACCAGACCCTCCACCGCTCGACGCTCCTCAGTTCCTGCAGTCGCCTGCCGGGCGCTTCGTGCCCCGATCCGTGGCCTTGCCTTCGCGCGGGTAGAAGATGGCCTTCACGCGCTCCTGCTTGCCGCCCTCGACGACCGAGCGATCCTGCGCGAGATAAATCGTGATCGTGTCTCCGCTCACGAGGTTGTCGTCCTGCCACACCCGGGCACTCCCGAGCAACAGCACGCGCTGCTCGAGATCCGAGTACTCGGCGCGCCGTGCGGTGGCGGTGCGGCAATCCTTGGTGATGATCCTCACGGCCCCCGTCGACACCGTGCGCTGGACACGCTCGCCCTTCTCGTCGAGATAGACCTCCATGCGCTCGGCGTACTGCACCGAGTTGTCCTGGCGGGCGACGACGTTGCCCGTGAAGATGACCAGGCCCTCCTTGCCGAAACGCTCCATCTTGTCGGCGTCGATGGTCAGCGGCTGGCTGCGATCGTCCTTCGCCCTGGCGCTCGAGCGCGGGGGCGTCTGCGCGTCGGCGGGTCCGGCCGGCGCCAGCAGGCCGGCCGTGAGGAGGGCCAGGACCGCGGCGGCGCACACCCTCACAGGCGCCCCCGGGTGAACGTGGCGCGAACCCGGCCCTGGAGCGTCGTCACCTCGTCCCCCATCCGTACCTCGAGGGAGGTGCCGTTCACCACGGCGCCCTCGCGCGAGAGGCGGACCGGGACGTCGGTCCAGATCCGGCGCTCCTGGCCCTGCCAGCGCAGCACGCTCGTCTCGAGCCGCAGCCCGTCGCTCGAGGTCAGGACCACGTTCTGGCGGATCTCCACGTTCTTCGATTTCTCGTAGAGGTCCCCTTCGTCGCCGACGATCGTCCACGAGCGGTCCCGCTCCATGACGCTGACCGAGACCTTCCGGAGGTGCGTGCGGGCTTCGTCCTCGAATCGCAGGGCCTGGTCGGCCGTGAGGCGCCAGCGTACCCCGTGCGTCTCTTCCTCGATTTCGGCCTTCTTGATCCGGAGGGCTGCGCCTGTGACCTCGGGTCCGGTCGGCTCCACCCGAGCCATCCGGCTCCGCACGACGAGGGTCGTGGCCACGACGAGGACGAAGACGGCGACGATTCCGAGAATCGCCCGCTCCACCCTCTTGGCCGATTTAGTTGATTTCATGGATGTTCGGCAGAATGTGCAAAATCGATACCAGCAGCCTATCACAGGCGCGCAGGAGGAAAAAGAGAAAACAGGACTAGACGATCTTGGCCCGGAGGATGTCGTGCATGTGGATGATGCCCGAGGGACGGCCGACGTCATCGACGATCACCAGGCTCGTGATCATCCAGGATTCCATGACCTCGAGCGCCTTGGCCGCCAGTTCGTCGGCCAGGATGGTCTTGGGCTCGCGGGTCGCGACAGCGCCCGCGCTCAGCCCGCTGATCGAGGCCTCGCGGAGGTGGAGCCGGCGGAGGTCACCGTCGGTGATCACCCCGATCAGCCGGCTTCCGCCGTCCACCACGGTCGTCATGCCGAGCCGCTTGCGCGTCATCTCGCCGATGGCATCCCGGAGCGGCGTCGTCTCGAGGACGACCGGCACGGCATCACCTGTGTGCATGAGGTCGCGCACCCGGAAGAGCGCGCGCCAGCCCAGCGTGCCCCGCGGGTGGAGCGCAGCGTAATCCTCCGGCTTCAGGCCGCGTAGCTCGAGGAGCGCCATCGCGAGCGCGTCCCCGGCGGCCAGCGCGGCCGTCGTGCTGGACGTCGGCGCGAGGTTCATCGGGCAGGCTTCCTCGGCCGCGCTCACGTCGATCACCACCTCGGCTTGCCGCGCGAGGGTCGAGGAGGGGTTGCCGGTGAGGAGCACGATCGGCACGCCGAGCCGCTTGAGCGGCGGCAGGATGGCGAGGACCTCATCGGTCTCGCCGGAGTTGGACAGCGCCAGCACCACGTCCCCACGGGCCACCATGCCCACGTCGCCGTGCACGCCCTCCGCGGGGTGCAGGAAGTACGCCGGCGTGCCGGTCGAGGCCAGGGTGGCCGCGATCTTGCGCCCGACGAGGCCCGACTTGCCCATCCCGGTGACGATCACGCGGCCGCGACAGCCGTGGAGCAGCTCGACGGCGCGATCGAAGCGCTCGTCGAGCTTCGGAATGAGCCCCAGGATCGCTTCGGCCTCCAGGCGCAGGACGCGCTCGGCCAGTCGGCGCAGGTCGCTCACGCCCGGACCACCCGGTCGATCGAGGCGACTTCCGTGAGCAATCGCGGCAGGGTCTCGATGCGCAGCATGTTCGGCCCGTCCGACAGCGGTCGACCGTCCGCCAGGGTCCGATCGGGGTCTTCGTGCATTTCCATGAAGAGCGCGTCGATCCCGAACGCCACCGCCGCACGGGCGAGCGGCGGCACGTAGCGCCGCTCGCCGCCGGACCGATCGCCCGCGGCCCCCGGCAGCTGCACGGAGTGCGTGGCGTCGAACACCACGGGGTAGCCGAGCGCGCGCATGTCCATGAGGCCGCGCAGGTCGACCACGAGGTTGTGGTACCCGAACGAGGTGCCCCGTTCGGTCAGGAGGATGGAGCGGTTCCCGGTGGAGAGGATCTTGTCCACGACGTTCTTCATGTCGCTCGGCGCGAGGAACTGCCCCTTCTTGACGTTGATCGGCTTCCCGGTCCGCGCAGCGGCCACGACCAGGTCCGTCTGGCGGCACAGGAACGCGGGGATCTGGAGCACGTCGAGCGCGTCCGCGGCGGGCGCGACCTCCGAGACCTGGTGGACGTCGGACAGCACCGGCACGCCGATGGTCTGCCGCACCTTGCGGAGGATGCGTAGGCCTTCCGTGAGGCCGGGCCCCCGATACCCGTGGATCGCGGATCGGTTGGCCTTGTCGTAGGACGACTTGTAGATGAACGGCACCCGATGCTCGGCCGCGATCGCGGCGAGGCGCTCGGCGGTCAGCAACGCGTGCTTCTCGTCCTCGATGGCGCACGGCCCGCCGATCAGCACGAGCGGGTGGCCGCCTCCCACCGGGATCGCGCCGACGGTGACGACGGCCGGGCTCCGGTCGCTCACGACGCGCGTCCGTGCTCCAGGGCGGCGCCGATGAAACCCGAGAAGAGCGGATGCGGATCCCACGGACGCGAGCGGAACTCGGGGTGGAACTGGCTGGCCACGAAGTACGGATGCTCGGGGATCTCGACGATCTCCACCAGCTGCTTCTCGGCCCAGACACCCGAGATCCGCAGCCCGTTCTTCTCCAGCCGGGGCAGGTAGTCGTTGTTCACTTCGTAGCGGTGCCGGTGGCGCTCCTGGACGATCCCCTCCCCGTAGAGCCGCGAGGCCAGGCTTCCCTCGGCGAGGACGACCGGATAGAGACCGAGCCGCATCGTGCCGCCCTTGTCGGCCACGGCGCGCTGCTCCGGAAGCAGATCGATCACGGCGTGGGGCGCCGCCGGGTCGAACTCCGCGGAGTTCGCGCCGGTGAGCGCGCAGACGTGACGCGCGTACTCGATGACCGCGCACTGCATCCCGAGGCAGATCCCGAAATACGGCACACGCCGCTCGCGCGCGTAGCGCACGGCCTCGATCTTTCCCTCGATCCCGCGGTCGCCGAACCCCCCCGGCACCAACACGCCGTGGACGTCGGCGAACTGGGCGTCGGCGCCGCCGCGCTCGATCGCCTCGGCATCGACCCAGCGCACGTCCACGCGCGCGTCGTTCGCGATTCCGCCGTGGGTCAGTGCCTCGGCGAGGCTCTTGTAGGAATCCTTGAGATCGAGGTACTTGCCGACGACCGCGATACGCACGGCAGCGCTCGGTGACTTGACGCGCCGCACCACGTCCTCCCACCGCGACAGCTCGGTCGGTCGGGACTCGAGGCCGAGGAGCTTCGACACGATGGCATCGAGTCCCTGCCGGTGGAAGACCAGGGGGACCTCGTAGATCGTCTCGACGTCCTTCGCCGTGATGACCGCCTCCTCCTCGACGTCGCAGAAGAGCGCGATCTTCGACTTGATCCCGGGCGGCAGGAAGCGATCCGTCCGGCAGAGCAGGATGTCGGGCTGGATGCCGATGGCGCGCAGCTCCTTCACCGAGTGCTGGGTGGCCTTGGTCTTCAGCTCGGAGGCGGCCTGCATGAACGGCACCAGCGTCAGGTGAACGTAGATCACGTTCTCGCGCCCGACGTCCTTCTTGAACTGCCGGATCGCCTCGAGGAACGGCAGCCCCTCGATGTCGCCCACCGTGCCGCCGACCTCGACGATGACGACGTCGGTGTCGTGGGCGACCTTCCGGATGCACGCCTTGATCTCGTCGGTGATGTGCGGGATCACCTGGACGGTCCGGCCGAGGTAATCACCGCGCCGTTCCTTCTGGATCACGGAGAAGTAGACCTTGCCCGTCGTCACGTTGTGGTCCCGCGTCACGCGCCGGGAGGTGAAGCGCTCGTAGTGGCCGAGGTCGAGGTCCGTCTCGCCTCCGTCGTCGGTGACGAACACCTCCCCGTGCTGATAGGGGCTCATCGTGCCCGCGTCGACGTTGATGTACGGGTCCATCTTCTGGAGCGTGACGCGGAAGCCGCGCGCCTCGAGGAGCGACCCGATCGACGCGGCGGCGAGACCCTTGCCCAGCGACGACACCACGCCCCCGGTCACGAAGATGAATTTCGGGGCCAAGTCATCCTCCTTTCGCTATCCAGTGTCGGATCAGATCCTCTTCCGCGGACCGGTCGGTGACGAGACCGTCCAGCCGCCCGTCCCGGAGCTCGGCGAGCGCCCGCGCCACCGCGGGGCCCCGCGGGACGCCGAGTGCGATGACGTCCTCGGCACCGAGCGCGCCGGCCGAGCGATCGAGTCCCACGAACCACTCGATGATCTCCCGCACCGCGGACGGTCGAGCGCCGGGAGCCGCCACCTCGAGCCAGAGCCACGCCAGATCCACGAGAGCCCGTTCGCGCAGCAGGCGTGCGCGTTCGCTCGCCCGCGAGGCGTCGAGGAGCGCGCCCGGCAGGGTGTGCGCAGCCTCGAGCGCCACGTGGATCCGGGCCCGCGGGCCGCTCGCCAGCGCGAGCCGATCGAGCGCCGCACCCACCACGGCCGGGGTCTGATCGGCGAGGAGCACGACCGTGGCCAGCTCGATCGGCGCCACGCGAAGTCCATGGGAGCGTGTCCAGGCGAGGGCTGCGGGCAGCTCGGCGATGCGCCGCCGCGTCGCCGCGGTGAATCGATAGCGTCGATCGAGGAGGCGCAACGCCCCGCTCCCGCCGAGCCGCAGCAGGACGGCATCGGCGCGCTCCTCGGCGACCGTCCGCTCGAGTTCCGCGACGAGCCGCTGGCCCGACAGCGCCGGGTACGGCGTCAGCGCGAGCGCGAGGGTCTGGGCGCGGCGCGTGGTCGCGTCGGGCGCGAGCCCGAGACGCGCGGCGTACCGGGCGCCTCGCAGGATCCGCGTCGGGTCCTCGACGAACGAGAGCGGATGGAGGACGCGGAGCCGGCGACGGGCCAGGTCCGCGCGGCCACCGTAAGGGTCGAGGAGCCCGAACTCTCCGGACGCGAGCTCGATCGCCATGGCGTTGATCGTGAAGTCCCGCCGCTCGAGGTCCTGCGCGATGCCTGCCGGGCTCACGCGCGGGAGCGCGCCCGGGGCCTCGTAGCGCTCGGAGCGCGCCGTCGCCACGTCGATTCTGCCGGCGCCCGGCGCCTCGACCGAGGCGGTGCGGAAGCGCGCGTGCTCCGTGAGCGTTCCGCCGAGCACGTCCGCCAGCTGTCGGGCGACGAGGAGACCGTCCCCCTCGACGACGACGTCCAGGTCCCGTCGCGTCGCCGCCGTCTCGAGCCAGACGTCACGCACGAACCCGCCGACCACGAAGACGCGCGCGCCCAGCACGGCCGCCAGCTCGGCGATGCGACCGAGAAGCTCGCGCACCGGCGTCGGCACGGCGCGGGCGAAGCGCGCGCCGAGCGCTACGACCGGCGTCGCCGCCCGCCGGGCCGCCGGGGCCGCGGCGGCGCCGACGATGCCCCGCCGATCACGGACGGCCACGAACGGCGCGCCGTCGGCGAAGGCCCGCCGAACGATCCCCTCGTCCGCGCGCGCGTCGACCACGGGGAGCGCGCGGGCGAGCGTCACGGCGTCGAGGTCCTGGAGTCCGAGCGCCGCCGCGCGCGCGAGGTCGTCGCGCAGGATGCACCCCGCTCCGCTGACGAGCAGCCGCAGGTTGCGCCTGCGCGCCAGTCGCAGGGCGTCGCCGACCCGCATCGCCGGCGGCAGCCTCGTCGCGGGCGAGTCGCACAGCGCAGCGGCGTCGACCCTCACGTTCGGGTACGCGTGCGAGCGCTTCGCCACGCTCATGCCCTCGGATGGAACTGCCGGTACATGCGTGTGAGCGCGGCCGAGGGGAGGTGCGTGTAGATCTGCGTCGTGGCGATGTCGGCGTGACCGAGCATCACCTGGACGGAACGGAGATCGGCGCCGCCCTCCAGCAGATGGCTCGCGAAGGAGTGGCGCAGCACGTGCGGCGACACGCGGCGGCGGACGCCGGCCACCGAGGCGGCGCGGCGCACGATCGCCCAGATCGACTGGCGGGAGAACGGCCCGCCCCGAGGGTTCACGAAGAGGTGCCCGGAATCGCGCCGGCGCGTGAACAGCGGCCGCGCCTCGCGGGTCCACCGCGCCACCCACAGCGCGGCTTCCGCGCCGACGGGCACGAGCCGCTGCTTGCGTCCCTTGCCCGTGCACACCACGTAGCCCGCCTGGAGCTTGACGTCATCGAGCCGCAGGCCGAGGCATTCGGAGGCGCGCATCCCGGTCGCGTAGAGCAGCTCGAGCACGGCGCGGTCGCGCACGCCCCGCGGGCGGCTCGTGTCGGGCGCCTCGACCAGCGCCGCGGCGACGTCACGTGGCAGCGGCCGCGGCAGCGGCCGCGCCCCGCGCGGCGTCTCCACGTGCTCGGTCGGATCCCCGCGCAGCGCGCCCTCCCGGAGCAGGTGTCGGCAGAGCCCCCGGACCGCCGAGAGCCGCCGTGCGACGCTCGCGGCCCGCAGGCCGCGGCGGCGCAGGCGCTCCATGTACCCCACGACGTCCTCTGCGCGCACCGCGGCGATCGAACGGCGCCCGAGGAAGTCGAGGAAGTCGGCGAGGTCGCGTCGGTAAGCACTGAGGGTATTCCGGGACGCTCCCTGCTCCGCTTGCAGGGTCCCGAGATACTCCGTTACAGCATCGGTCATAGAGTGACCACGCCGGATTATATCACCGCGGCCCCCGAGCGCCGAAATGCCCCCCCTCAGTCCGGCTCACCCCGCCCGGGCAGCATGCGGAGGAGATCCACGCGCTCGGGCGCGCGCAGCAGGGCACTCGCGGCGAAGAAGAGCGCGGCGCCGCCGGTGACCACCGCGGCGAGCCACGCGGCGTCGATCCAGACGCCCAGCGAAGGCGCGGGCCAGAGCGCGCGCGCCAGACCGCACCACGCGCCGACGGGCGCCGTGGCGACGACGGTCCGCGCGGCGCTCCGGAGCAGCGCCCGGCCCCCGAGCGGTCCGAGCCGCCGCCGCGCCGCGCACAGGAGCCCCATGAGGTTGACGTACGCGCCGAGCGAGGAGGCCGCCGCCAGCCCCGCGTGCCCGAGCGGGCCCATCAGCGCCAGGGCGGCAACCACGTTCGCCCCGACCGCGAGGATCCCCCAGCGCACGGCCGTCCCCGCCTGCCCGAGCGCGTAGAAAGCCTGCGCCGCGATCCGCGCGCCGGCGAAGCCGGCGAGGCCCGCGGCGTACCAGCCGAGCGCGACGGCCGTCGCCTGGGTCTCGGGGGCGCCGAAGCGGCCGCGCTCGAAGAGCACGCGGACGATCGGCTCGCGCAGCACGACGAGCCCCACCGTCGCGGGCACCGACACGTAGAGGGACAGGCGCAGGGCGAAGTTCAGCGTGCCGCCGACCGCCCGCGGCTGTCCCTCCGCCGCCTGCCGCGCCATCAGCGGCAGGGACGCCGAGGCGAGCGCGATCCCGAAGACGCCGAGCGGGAACTCCATCACGCGGTCCGCGTAGTAGAGGAACGAGATGGAGCCGGGCGGGAGCAGCGAGGCGAGGACCGTGTTGACGAAGACCATCACCTGCACGGCCGCGAGGCCGAACACCGCGGGCAGGAGCAGGCGGGTGACGCGGCCGAGCGCCGGATGGCGAAGCTCCCCGGACGGTGGTACCAGCAGCCCGAGCGCGCGCAGCCCCGGGACCTGCACGAGGAGCTGGCCGACCCCGCCCGCGAGGACGCCGAGCGCGAGCGAGACGATCGGCGGATCGACGCGCGCCGCGAGAGCCACGACCCCGGCGATCATCCCGACGTTCAGGACCGCCGGGCCGAGGGCGCTGGCGAAGAACCGGCCGTGCGCGTTCAGCACGCCGGTCGCGAGCGCGCCGAGCCCGACCAGGACGAGGTACGGGAACATCACGCGGGTCAAGCGCACCGCCAGCGCCGCCTGTGCGGGCTCGCCGGCGAATCCCGGTGCGATCGCGTCGAGGATCCACGGCGCGCCGAGGATCCCGAGGAGCGTCGTGAGCCCGAGCGCCAGGAGCGCGAGCGCGAGGACGGCGCGCAGCATGCGGCGCGCCTCCGCCGTCGAGCGCGTCACGAAGTACTCGGTGAAGACCGGGATGATCGCCGTCGAGAGCGCCCCCTCGGCGAGCAGCCGGCGCAGGATGTTCGGGATCCGGAAGGCGACGAAGAACGCGTCCGTGAGGGGGCCGGCGCCGAAGGCCAGGGCAACGACCATGTCGCGGGCGAAGCCCAGCACGCGGGACAGCAGCGTGGCGCCCCCGATCGAGCCGAGGGCCCGCACGACCTGGCGCTCACCGGTGCTCACCTTGAAATCCTCGCCGCGTTCCGGCATGATGCGTCGGACACGAAAGGAGCGCTCACGTGGCGAACATCAAGTCGGCGATCAAGCGGATCAAGCAGAACGAGAAGCGGCGGCTCCGGAACCGGGCCCTGCGCTCGCAGGTGCGCGGCGTCGTCAAGGCCGCCCGCGCGGCCGACGCGGCGGCACGGCCCGCGGCGGCCCTCGAGGCCATCCGCGCCCTCGACAAGGCCGTGACGAAGGGCGTTCTCCACCGGAACACGGCCGCCCGCCGTAAGTCCGCGCTCGCTCGCTCCGTCGCCCGCTAGCCGTCCCGGCCCCACCCGCGCTACCTCTCCACGCCGGGCGAGAAGTCGCAGGCGGCGCGGGGCAGCCGCGTGACGGGACGCGGGCTGCCGTGCAGCTGGTGGAGCAGGTCGATCGCGGTCTCCGCCAGGCAGGTTCCCGCCTGCGGCCCGTACACCGTCGCGCAGGTCACGTACGCAGGCCGACCGTAATCCTCGGGGGTCACGAAATAGCCGAGATAGTCGTTCGAGACCCCGGCGACGACGACGTGCGCGAACAGCGGGCGCGCGGCCCGCTTGATGGCGAGGCCGAGCGCGGTCTGGAGCTCCCCGGGGATCGTGACCAGGGCGGTGTCGCCGGCGGCCACCGCGACCAGCTCCGCGTCGCGGGAGAAGAGATCGCCCAGAGGCACCTGGAGGAACCGCGGGAGCCAGCGGCTCGCGCAGTTCCTGAGCGAGAGTCGGGCGGACGGCAGCGCGACGCTCCGGCTCGCGACCTCGACGGCGACCCCCGCTGCGGGATGCGCTCGCTGCCAGCCGGCCCGCACCGCCGCGCCGAGGGCGCGGCCGAGGTCGGCGACGGCCCGCTCGCCGTGGCCCGCCGGGCTCACGTCGCCGACGGCGCCAT
>MGCE01000179.1 GCA_001790315.1 Candidatus Rokubacteria bacterium RIFCSPLOWO2_02_FULL_72_37
GCGTCGTGGCGATGGCGCCCATCGTCTTCAGGTGGTTGAGCGCGTGGATGGTCTCGGCGCCCGCGGCCTCGAAGAAGAGCTGCGCGATGTCCGGCCGGTTCTCCTCGAGCGCCCGGAAGCCGTAGGCGATGTAGCGGCGGTTCGCGTCCGCCTCGCCGGCGAGCGCTACCTGAAGGTTCGCGTCGGTCCGTGACGAGCGCCGCTCGGGCATCGCGTCATTGTACCCGACGCGCGCTCCGTGGTACGGTGCGGGGCCATGAGAGCCTCGCTCGCCGGGCTCCTCCTCGCGGGCGCCGCGCTCGTCGGCGCTCGGGACGCCGCCGCGCTCACCGTCCAGGAAGCCATCCTCCGGGCCAAGCCCGCCGTCGCCCTGATCACGGCCGAGGTGCGCGCTGACGTGACGATGAACTGCGGCCAGGGGCCCGTCACGGTGAGCCCCGCGCCGTTCGTCGAGACCGGCACCGGCTGGTTCGTGGACGGGCGCGGGTGGGTGGTGACCAACGCCCACGTCGTCGACCCGGCCCATCGCTTGCCGCCGTGGGTCACGCACGAGCTGAAGAAGAAGGCGATCGACCAGGCGTGCGTCGCGCCGGTGCTGCGCGCGCGGGGGCTCATGTTCGGCCAGCGGCCGGACCTCGAGGACCAGATCCGGCGTCAGGCCTCCGAGCGGGCGCTCGCGAGCGCCAAGATCACGCCCCAGCCCCAGATCACGGTCCTCCTGTCGAACGGCACCAAGCTGCCGGCCGAGGTCAAGAAGTTCAGCCCGCCGCTCCTACTGGACAACGCCGGGCAGCCGCTGAAGGACTCGGGACGGGATCTGGCGCTCCTGCGTGTGAAGGAGGGCGTCTACCCCGCGATCGCCCTCTCGAAGCGCGACAGCCAGATCGGCGACCCGGTGCACATCCTCGGTTTCCCGGGCGTCGTCCTCTCGCACGAGCTCCTCAACCGGAACGTGACGCTCGAGGCGTCGGTCACGAACGGCGCGGTGTCCGGCTTCAAGCAGGACACGATCGGGCAGGACGTCATCCAGACCGACGCGCCCGCGGCGCACGGCAACAGCGGTGGCCCGGCGATCGGCGACGACTCGCGGCTGGTGGGTGTCATGACCTTCGTCTCGCTCTCCCCCTCGGGCGGCGCGATCGTGCAGGGATTCAACTTCCTGATCCCGTCGAAGGACGTCGCGAAGTTCCTGCAGGGCACCGAGATCCAGCCCGGCCAGAGCCGCTTCAACCCGGTGTGGGCGGCCGGCATCGACGCGCTCCTCGAGGGGCGCTACCGCTCGGCCGTGGCGAAGATCGGCGAGGCCAACAAGATCCTGCCCGGCCTCGCCGACGTCAAGCGGCTGCTCGCCGAGGCCGAGGACAAGGTGAAGAACCCGCCGCCGCGGCCCTTCCCCTGGGCGTGGGCGACGTTCGGTGTCACGCTCGTGAGCGCCGGCGCCTACGGCGGCATGTGGGGCCGGCGCTGGTGGAAGAACCGGTTCCGCGTCCAGCCGACGCAGGTCATCGGCTTCATCGAGCACGGGCTCAACCCGGTCCTGCTCGACGTGCGCACGAAGACGGAGTTCGAGACGAGCCCGCTCAAGCTGCCCGGCTCGCAGCGCCTCGATCCCGACGAGGTCGATCGCGCACCGCTCAACCTCGAGCCGGATCAGCTCATCGTCGCCTACTGCACGAGCCCGGAGGAGACGTGCGCGGCCCGCGTCAGCGCAGCACTCCGCGCGCGCGGCTTCAAGAACGTGCGGATCCTCAAGGGCGGCCTCGGCGGCTGGACCAACGCCCGGTTGCCGGTCGAGGCGAAGTCGTCGCTGCCGTCGATCGGCCTCGAGCTGTACAAGAATCTCACCGCGGGCGACATCGAGCGCCGCCGGTTCAAGGCCGGCGACGTGATCTTCGGCGAGGGCGACGACCCGCGCGACGAGGCGTACCTGATCCACTCGGGCACCCTCGAGGTCCGGCGGGCGTTCGACGGCGAGGCGCGGGTCCTGTCGCGGATGGGCGAGGGCGAGCTGCTCGGCGAGATGGCGCTGTTCCGCAAGGGCGCCCGCTCGGCGGCCGCCGTGGCCACGAGCGACGTCGAGCTGATCGTGATCAAGGAGGAGCGGCTCGAGTGGCTCATCCGCAACCGGCCGCAACTCACGCTCGAGGTCCTGAAGCGCCTCTCGAACCTCGTCGTCTCCACCGACAAGGAGCGTGCCCAGGCCGGGATCGTCAGATGACGCCGCGGGCGGCGAGGCCCGCCCGCTCCGCGCGCGAGAGACCGAGCCGCTCCCCGTAGATCTCCTCGTTGTGCTCGCCGGGCCGCAGAGGGCCCGCGTGCGCGACGCGTCCCGGCGTGAGCGTGAGGCGTGGCACGACCCCGGGCATCGCGAGCGCGCCGAGCAGCGGCACCGCGAGCGACAGGATGTTCTCCCGCGCGCGCACCTGAGGATCCTCGAAGAGATCGCGCACGCTCGCCACGAGCGAGGCGGGCACCTCGGCGGCCTCGAGCCGCGCGAGCGCCGCCTCGGCGTCGTGGGCGCCGATCCAGGCGCTCACGAGGCCGTCCACCAGCTCGCGGTGGCCCAGGCGGGCCGCGGTCGTGGCCAGCCGCGGGTCGGCCGCGAGCTCCGGCCGATCCATCGCCTGCGCCAGCCGCGCGAACATGCGGTCGTTCGTGCACGCGATCGCGAGCCAGCGCCCGTCGCGGGTCCGGTAGTGGTTGTGGGGTGCCGCGCTCTCGGTGCCCGAGCCGATGCGCTCGCGCACGTGGCCCGTGCCCGCGTACACGGCGATGGCGTCGTCGAGCACGCGGAGCACCGGCTCGTAGAGGCCCACGTCGACCACCTGCCCCTGGCCCGTGCGCTCGGCGTGGCGCAGGGCGATCAGCGCGCCGACCGCGGCGAAGATGCCCGCGAGGTAATCGGGGACCGTCGGCGTTCCCGGAGTGACCGGCGGCCGGTCCGGGTAGCCGGAGAGGTACGCGAGCCCACCGACCGCGGCGGCGATGCGCCCGAAGCCCGGACGCTCGCGCCGCGGCCCCGTCTGGCCGAACGCGGAGACGCGCACGAGCACGAGCGAGGGGCGCGCCTGGACGAGCGCGTCCCACCCGAGGTTCCAGCGCTCGAGCGTGCCGGGACGGAAATTCTCGGTGACGACGTGCGCGCCCGTCACGAGGCGCCGGATCAGCGCCTGGCCCTCGGGGTCGCGCAGGTTGCAGGTGATCGACTTCTTGTTGCGCGCCTCGACGAGCCACCAGTACGAGCTGCCGGTGGCGGCGGCGCGCCCGAGGCGGCGCAGGTCGTCGCCGGTGCCCGGCTGCTCGACCTTGATCACCTCGGCCCCGAACTCGCCGAGCAGTGTGGCGCAGAGCGGCGCGGCGAGAAAGGTCGCGAGGTCGAGCACGGTGACGTCGGCGAGTGCGCCGCGGGGGTCCGACACCCCGCCATCTTACCGCGCCCGTGCTAGGATCGCGGCCGTGCAACCGTCAACCGTCCGCGTGGCCGTGAAGCGGCTGGATCCCGCGGTGCCGCTGCCGGCCTACGCGCGCGGCGGCGACGCCGGGCTCGACCTGCACGCCGCGCACGACGTAACGCTCCCGCCCGGCGGCCGGGCGCTCGTGGGCACCGGGCTCGCCGTCGCGATCCCCGCGGGCTGCGCCGGGTTCGTCCTGCCGCGCTCCGGGCTCGCGCTCCGTCAGGGCGTCACGATCCTCAACACGCCCGGGCTGATCGACGCCGGCTACCGCGGCGAGCTCCGGGTGCTGCTGATCAACCAGGACCCGGCGACGCCGGTCACGCTCCGCCGGGGCGAGCGCGTCGCGCAGCTCGTCGTCCAGCGCGTCGAGCGCGCGGCGCTCGTCGAGGTCGACGAGCTGCCGCCGAGCGAGCGCGGCAGCGGCGGCTTCGGCTCGACCGGAAGCTGAGCCCCCTGCCGGGGAATTCCACGCCGTCTGCCTCATCGCCGCCCGCGGCCGTCGGTGTCAGACTCTGCTCAGGAGGTGAGGCCGATGCTCGATCCTCGCGTGACGCTCGCCGTCGTGCTCACCCTCGGCGCCGCGCTCACCCTGCTCGTGTGGGCCCTCTTCACCCGCGGGGGCCGGACCACGCGGCCCGAGACGCTCGCCTTCCGCTGCCCGTTCAAGGAACGCGACGTGACCGTCGAGTTCCGGGAGGACGCCTGGGACGGGACGCTCGTCGACGTGCGGAGCTGCGACGCCTTCACGCCGGCGACCGCGGTGGGCTGCGACAAGGGCTGCCTCCGCCTCGCGACGCTTCCGGCGCGGGCGGCCTGACCGACGTCGGGGGGAGCGACCGCCGCTCCTACCCGCGGCCGATGATCTCCGCGACGGCCGGCGCCGACTCCGCGTCGAGCGCGGTGAACGTGACGCCCGCGCCCGAGCCCCGCCGCCACACGATGGTGCCCTCGGCGACGATCGGGTTCGGCAGCTCGCCGCCCTCGAGCCGGATCTGGATGCGGCTGCCCACCGTCCACTCGTCGGGCACGCCGTCGAGCGCGAGGCCGCCCTCGCTGATGTCGCGCGTGCGCACCTCGCAGACCCGGCCGCCCGCGGTCAGCGTCGCCGCGGCGTCGAGCACCGCGCGCGTGTGCTTCCGGATGTCCGACGGCAGCACGGCGTAGATCTCGACGGGCCGCGTCTTGCCCTTCACGGTGACGGCGCCGAGCGCCCGCGTCGGGAACAGCGCCTTCACGTGCTCGTACGTGGACTCGCTGATGATGATCGAGGCGCCGTAGTCCTTGGTGATCGACTCGAGGCGGGCGGCGAGGTTCACGGTGTCGCCGATGGCCGTGTACTCGAGCCGCTGCTCCGAGCCGAGCGTGCCGACGATCGCCTCGCCGGTGTTGATCCCGACCCCGTTCCGGATCACGACCCCGTACTTCGCCTCCCAGCGCGCCGCCGCGGCCAGCGTGCGCTCCTGGAACTCGAGCCCGGTGCGGACGGCCTTCACCGCGTGCTCGGGGTCCTCGAAGGGGACGTTGTAGAGCGCCATCACGCAGTCGCCGATGTACTTGTCCACGGTGCCGCCGTGCTTGAACACGATCCGCGTCATCTCGGTGAGGTACTCCCGCAGCATCTCGGTCACCTGCTCGGGCTGGAGCTTCTCGGAGATCGAGGTGAAGCCGCGCAGGTCCGAGAACAGCACCGTGACG
>MGCE01000180.1:0-3107 GCA_001790315.1 Candidatus Rokubacteria bacterium RIFCSPLOWO2_02_FULL_72_37
TCACAGTGACGGGGTCGCGGCGGCTTCTGACCGCCTTCCCTGGGCCCTCGTGGGCATCCCGGGCGCGAGCTACGCGCGGAAGGTATCAGAAGCGGCGCAGGGGCGCAACCCGCACGGCGTTCTTGACTTCCGGGCCATCGACGCCCTACAAGAATGGGTGTAAACATGAAAAAGCGAACAAATACGAAAAACCGGATGTTCCTGACCACGGGTGCCGCCGCCCGCCACTGCCAGGTTTCGCCGGCAGCGCTCAAGCGATGGATCCGAGCGGGGCGGCTCTCCGGTTTCCAGACCGTGGGTGGCCACGCACGCATCCCCCTCGAGGAGTTCCAGCGATTCCTCCACGAGCACCGGATGCCGCCCTATTCGGAACCGGCCCTCGAGCCCATTGCCGTGCTCGTCGTGGACGACGAGCCGGAGGTCGTCGATTTCCTCGCCGCCCTGCTCGCCGAGCACCCGCGCGGATTCAAGGTCGAAACGGCCACGGACGGCTACGAGGCGCTGATCAAGGTGGGCGCCTTCAAGCCGGCGCTGCTGATTCTCGACGTGCGCATGCCCCGCCTCGACGGCGTCGAGGTCTGCCGGCGCCTCAAGGACAACCCGGCGACGCGTGATCTGAAGATTCTCGGGATCACCGGGTACCCCGACGCCGCCGAGACGCTCCTCGCTTCGGGCGCGGACGCGTGCCTGGCGAAGCCTCTCACGCTCGCCGGCGTGGAGCGCGAGCTCGCGCGCCTCCTGCCATCGAGGCCCCGCTGATCGCGCGCGCTCCGGCCGGGGATCGCGTCCTCGCGCTCCTCCGGCGTGCGACGACGCCCCGCAGCGAGGCGGGGCACCGATGAGCCAGCGCGCGAGCGTGCTGGTCGTCGACGGTCACCGCGCGAGCCGTGAGTCCGTCAGCGACGTGCTGACGGCGAAGGGTTTCACGGTCGAGACCGCGGCGACCGGCGCGGAGAGCCTCGACCGGCTCCGCCACCACGCGTTCGACGCCGCGATCGTCGACATCAAGCTTCCGGACGTCTCCGGGCTCGAGCTGCTGCGCGCGCTTCGGACCGAGGCGCCGGCGCTCGAAGTCGTGTTCATCACGGGCTACGGCACGCCGCAGACCGCGATCGAGGCGATCGACGGCGCCGCCTTCGCGTACCTCACGAAGCCCATCGAGATGGAGCACCTGCTCGCCGTGCTCCGGCGGGCGATCGAGCGCCGCCGGCTGACCCAGGCCCTGCGCGAGTCCGAGGAGCGATACCGGCTCATCGCCGAGAACATCCGCGACGGGATCTTCCTGGTGGACCCGGACGGGCGGGTGCTGTTCGCCAACCGGCGCGCCGAGGAGCTGTCGGGCCATTCGCAGGCCGAGCTCGCCGGCCGCCCGATCCTCTCGCTCCTCGCTCCCGAGAGCCTCGCGCGGGCCGAGGAGCGCCTCGCCGCCATCCGCGCCGGCCAGGACGTCCCGCCGTCCTTCGAAGCCGAGCTCGTGCGCAAGGACGGCACCCGCCTCTGGGTCGAGGCGCACGACACGCCGATCGTGCGCGACGACCGCGTGGTCGGGCGCCTCGGCCTGGTCCGTGACGTGACGGAGCGGAAGCGCGCGGAGGCCGAGCTCGCCAGGCAGCGCGACACCCTCTATCAGAGCGAGAAGCTCGCCGCGATGGGCCAGCTCCTGGCCGGGGTCGCCCATGAGCTGAACAATCCCCTGTCCGTGGTCATCGGCCACGCCGCGATCCTCCGGAGCACGGCCGACACGTCGATCGCGGAACGGGCGAACCGGATCGGACAGGCCGCCGAGCGCTGCGCCAGGATCGTGAAGAACTTCCTGGCGCTCGCCCGCCAGCGGCCGCTCGAACGCGAGGAGGTGTCTCTCAACCAGATCGTGCGCGAGGCGGTCGAGCTCGTCGCCTATCAGCTGCGCGTCGACGACGTCGACGTGGTGCAGGACCTCGCCCAGGATCTGCCGCTGCTCTGGGCGGACTCGCATCAGTTCCACCAGGTCCTCGTCAACCTGGTTGCGAACGCTCACCAGGCGATGCGCGAGACCGCCCGGCCCCGGCGGCTCACGCTCCGGACGCGCGCCGCCGCGGACCGGCGCTGGATCACGCTGGAGGTCGGCGACACCGGCCCCGGCGTCCCGACGCGCCACCGCGCGCGGCTCTTCGAGCCGTTCTTCACGACCAAGCCGGCGGGTGCAGGCACGGGGCTCGGCCTCGCGCTCTGCAAGGGCGTGGTGGAAGAGCACAGCGGCCGGATCGCTCTCGCGAGCGGCGACGGGCCGGGGGCGGTGTTCCGGATCGAGCTCCCGGTCGAGACGTCCGAGGCCCGGTCGCCCGCGCCCCCCCGCGCGGCGGCGACCACGCGGATCTCCGGGCGCCGGGTGCTCGTGGTCGACGATGAACCGGACATCGTGCGCTTGTTCGTCGACATCCTGGTCGCCGACGGGCACTGGGTCGAGACCGCGAGCGACGGCATCGAGGCGCTCGAGAGTCTCGATCGATCGGAGTACGACCTCATCCTCTGCGATCTGCGGATGCCGAAGCTGGACGGCGCGGGATTCTATCGGGAACTGGCGCAGCGCCGCCCCGAGCTGCTGCGGCGGATCGTGTTCATCACGGGGGACACGCTCACGCCCGAGAGCACCAGGTTCCTCGAGCACGTGGGCGTCCCGATGCTGACCAAGCCCCTCACGCTCGACGACATCCATCGGGTGACGCAGCAGGTCCTGCAGGCGCCCTGAGTCAGGCGTTCAGTCCCTTTTCCAGCTCGCGCACCCGCCGCGAGAGCGTGACGAGCATCCGCTGGGTGAGCTCCGGGACCTCCCTGAGCAGCTCCCAGAAGTGCGGGCGGTCGATGACGAGCAGGCGCAGGTCGGTCTCGGCCCTCACGGTGGCCGAGCGCGGCTCGCCGTCGAGCAGGCTCATCTCGCCGAAGAAGTCGCCGGGGCCGAGCCGCACTCGCTTGCGCGCCGAGAGCTTGACCGTGGCGGTTCCGTCGATGATGACGAAGAACTGGTCCTCGCGCGCGCCCTGGCGCGTGAGCACGGCCAGCGCCGGCACCTCGATCACCTTCGAGATGTCGGCCACCGCGCGCAGCTGCTTCCTGGTGCACTCCTCGAA
>MGCE01000180.1:3133-6456 GCA_001790315.1 Candidatus Rokubacteria bacterium RIFCSPLOWO2_02_FULL_72_37
TTCTTGGCCGTGTCGGCGTAGCTCACCGCGAGGCCCGCCGCGGCGTCGGCCTGGATCCCGTACGGCGGGACCGGATAGCGGAAGCCGTTCCTCGACAGCGCGGCGAGCCCCGCCACGGCCTTCGGCAGGAAGCGTGGCGGCAGGGCCATCAGCAGCTCGTCGTCGGCCACGCCGCCGTAGCGGCGCTCCGCGTAGCACGGGATCGTGAGGGAGGGCTCGCCCGTCCGGAGCGCCTTGCCCCACGAATCGGCGCACGCTGACTCGCCGACCGAGGTGAAGTCGAGCTTGCGGTAGCCCGACCACTGCAGGCCGTTGATGAACAGGATCATCTGGCCGGGCGTGCCGTAGACCAGGCACACGTCCGGCGGATCGAGTCGCCCGGCGGTGAGCGGCGAGACCGCCATGGCGCGATACCGCCCGTAGGGCACGACGTCCATCGCGCGCTGGTGCGCGGCGGCGTCCGGCTGCGTCTCGAACCAGACGCCCGCCATGCGCTTGCCCGAGAGCCACTCCTCGTCCTGGGGATGGAGCCCGATCACGGCGCCGCACTGCGGGCCGACGAGGTCGGTCACCGTGATGCCGACCGTCCAGCCGAGCTGGCGCGCCTGCGCGACGATCTGGTCGGTCGTGTGCTTGGCCCGCGGGCGCCGGATCTTCGGGATCGCCTCCATCGCCTCGACGGTCTCGAAGAGCTTCATGCCGATCGGGATCGAGCGCAGGCGCAGGTACTGGTTGAGCCCGTCCACGATCCCGTTCCAGTCGTAGCGCTCGTCAGTCATCGCAGCCTCCCGGCTGGGATACTACGTGATGCCGGCCGCGACTACCACCCGCGGAGACGCTCGATCTCGCGGCGCTCCCGCTTGGTCGGCCGGCCAGCCCCCGGCGGTCGCAGCGGCGGCGCCGCCCGGCGCGAGCGCGGCGGCTCGGCCGGCGTGAGGTCCTCGTAGAGGGCGCGAGCCCGTGCGGGGGAGCCGCGCCGCTCGTCGAGCCCCGCGACCTTCAGGATACGGCGCCGCCCCTGCCCCAGCGTCACCCGGATCACGTCGCCGAGCCGCACCGGCTTGGCGGGCTTCGCCGCGCTGTCGTTGACGTCCACCTTGCCACCGTCGCAAGCGGTGGCGGCCAGGGGGCGCGTCTTGAACGCCCGCGCCGCCCAGAGCCACCTGTCGAGGCGCACGGAATCCCGACGATCCACCACGCCCCGACGGTATCATGAGCGCATCATGCGGAAGCTCTCCGCGCTCGCCGCCGCCCTCGGGCTCGCCGTCGCCGCCTGGGCGGCCGACGGCGTCGTGGTCGAGGACTGGGCCCAGCAGAAGCTCGGCGCCCGGGGCATTCCCGCCGGCTGGCAGGGACAGAGCTGGGGCAGTCCGACGTACGACTTCACGGTGGCTGAGAACGACGGTCACCGCGTCCTCCACCTCCGGAGCCGGAACGAGGGCTCGACGATCAGCCGGGAGATCAAGGGCAAGGTCGATCTCAAGCAGACGCCGATCCTCGAGTGGAGCTGGAAAGCGGTCACCCTGCCGAAGGGCGGCGACTCGCGCCGCAAGGCGACCGACGACCAGGCGGCGCAGATCTACGTATCCTGGCCGCGTTTCCCCGAGGCGGTGCGCTCGCGGATCATCGGCTACGTCTGGGACACGACCGTTCCCGTGGGCGTGATCGCGCCGAGCGAGAAAGCCGGGACCGTCACCTACATCATCGTCCGCTCGGGCACGGCGGATCTCGGTCGATGGATCACCGAGCGGCGCAACGTCGTCGAGGATTTCAAGAGGATCTACGGCGAGGCGCCCGGGAGCCCCGGCGCGGTGTCGATCGCGATCGACTCGAACGACACCGACTCCACCGCCGAGTCGTTCATGGGGCCGATCGCCTTCAAGCGGCAGTGAGCTACAACCGAGTCTCGCCGGCCTGAAGCCAGCGTCGGGGGGGCACCGCCTGCAGCAGCTCCGCCGCGGCGCCGCGGACGACGACGGCGACGGCGTCCACGAACGCGCCGCTCACGGCGTCCACGTACCACTGGCCGGCCTCGGACTCGGCGAACCGCGCGTACGCCTCGAGGTCGCCGTCCGACACGTCACGGTAGACGAACAGCATCGCCAGGAACGACAGGCGTCGCACCTGTCCGAGGGCCTCTTCGCGCGCCGCCCGGAGACGGCTCTCGAGCTGCCGCGGGCCGAGCCGCCGCTCCGCGGGCAGATGCGGCTCGAGCGTCGACGCGAGGCTCCTGACGACCGCCAGGCTCACGTCGAGCGACGTCTCGCTGGCGCGGCCCGCCGCGTCGAGCCGCTGGAGGAGCGCCACCCGCTCCCGGCCCGGCGGGCTCCCCTCCAAACGCCCGACGTAGCGCGCGATCTCCTGCTCGACGTCCCCGGATCGGGAGAACGCCACCTCGCGCTCCGTGATCCTCCGCCCGGGCGACGAGCGGAACCAGGCCAGCGCGGCGGCCATCTTCGCGGCGTCGGCGCGCTTGCCGACACCGTCGGCGATGAGCCCGTAGACGGCGTCGGTGCGCATGCGCGCGGCCGTGATCCGCTCGGCCCGCTCGAGGTCCTGCGGGGTGAGCCGACCGTGCTGCTGGTGGAACTCCGCCCGGATCCTGGCCGTGATCGCCACCGCCTGGCGCCTGAGCCCCGACAGCGAGAGAAGCTCGTCGATCGCCTCGCGCGAGTGGCGCGTCGGGGAGGCTGCGCGCGGTTGCGGCGCACGATCGGAGTAGTTGACGACGCCGTCGTCGTCGACCCAGCGATACGCCGCCGGCGCGGCGGAAGCGCCGCCGGCACCGACCGCGGCGACGAGCGCAGTCAGGAGCGCGACGGCGATCCCCTTCATCGTTCGCGCGTCCCCGCGGCCGCGGCCAGCCCCCCGACGATGACCTCGCTCGTCGCGTTGACGAACCACTGTCCGGCATCCGACTCCACGAACCCGACGAGCCGCTCGAGCTCCTCGTCCGCGAGGCCGCGGTACGCGAAGAGCATGCCGAGCAGGGTGGCCTGCCGCACGCGCCAGGACATCCGATCCCGGAGCTCGAGCAGCCCCTGCGCGATCCGCGCCGGCGGCGCCTGCGGATCCCGGGCGCGCGCGAGGCTGCCGAGCACCGCCAGGGCGAGATCGAGCGAGGTCTCGGTGGCGAGGCCCGCCGCGTCGAGACGCGCCAGCAGCGAGAGCCGCCACTCCGACGGGCGATTCGCGACGAGGCCCGCGGCGAACACCTCGAACTCCGAGGCCCGCGCAGGCTCCAGCGCCTCGCGCTCGAGGGCCACCACGCGCCGTGCCAGTGGGGAGCGGAACCACGCCAGCGCGGCGGCCGCGGCCGTGGG
>MGCE01000181.1:0-3431 GCA_001790315.1 Candidatus Rokubacteria bacterium RIFCSPLOWO2_02_FULL_72_37
GCGCCGGTCGGCGGTGATCATGACGACGCGCTGGGACTGGACGTCGACGAGCCGGGTCTCGATCTGCGCCTTCGCGGCGCCCGCCCCGAAGCTGACAAAGTACCGGAGGGCCTGGCTGCCTTCCGTCAGCTTCGAGATCTGTCCCTGAAGCCGGATCACCCGCTCCTCCGACGGAGGGAGAGCCGAAATACTCGCGTCAACGACCCTGACGAAAATCCCCGTCGCCTGCAGGCGCCTCAGGAGCTGGGCGTGGAGGTAGGCGGCCATATCCTTGGCGAGGCGGGCATCATCCTGATCCTTGATCTCCGAGGCCGACACTTCAAACGGCTGGAGGACGATGACACGATACGCCGCAGGCTTGAAGTCAGGTGCGAGACCGACGTGGCCCCCGTCGGCGTCCTCCACCGCGGCCGTGAGGGCGCCCACAGGCCGGGCGTCGATAGGTGTCATCCGGTGAGCGCCGCAGCCTGCCAGGAGCACGATCCCGAGGAGCAGCATGGTGAGCCCGGGCAGGCGTTTCATGGTTGCCCTCCGCCGGCGCTACAAGGACTTGGTGCTCCCGCGGTCGGTGCAGAGACTTTAGGTGACGCGCCGACATTCCACAAGGGGCGCGCCGAAGACGGGAGGATTAACAACTGTAATCTCTACGACGGACGCAGCCCCGGCATCGTGAAGTTCGCCTGCTCGAGCGCGCCGACGAGGGCGCGCGCCTGCTCCGGTGTGAGCGCGACGAGCGGCGGGCGCACGGTCGCCCAGGGCGCGTCGCCGGCCCAGTGCGCGATCGCGGCCTTGAGCGCGGGGATCATCGGGAACTTCGCGAAGATCCCGCGGATCTCGTCGAGGCGCGCCTGCTGGCCGTCGGCGTCGGCGGCCTGCCAGCTATCGTAGAGGCGCGCGATCGGGCCCGGGTGGACGTTGGCCGTGGCGCTGATGCAGCCGGCGCCGCCGTGCCGCATGTTGCGCAGGAGGAACGTCTCCGAGCCTGCGAAGACGTCGAAGCCCGACGTCGCAAAGGCATCGAGGAACGCCTTCGTGTTGCCCCAGTCGCCCGAGCTGTCCTTCATGCCGGCGGTCTGCGCCGGGTATGCCTTGAGCAGGCGCTCGACGAGCCCGAGGGTGATCGCCACCTGGGCGACGGGCGGGATGTGGTAGAGGTACACGCGCAGGCGGGCTTCCCCGACCCGCTCCATCACCTCGGCGAAGCTGCGGAAGAGCCCCTCGTCGGAAACGCCCTTGTAATAGAACGGCGGCAGCATCAGCACACCCGCGCAGCCGAGCTTGACCGCGTGGGCGGTGAGGCGCACGGAGTCCGGCAGCGCGCAGCACCCCGTGCCCGGCATCATGCGCGCCGGGTCCACGCCGGCGCCGACGAGGCGGTCGAGCAGGTCCATGCGCTCGTCCACCGAGAGCGAGTTCGCCTCGGAATTGGTCCCGAACACGGCGAGGCCGACGTTCTGCGACAGGAGCCATCGGCACTGGCGCACGAACCGCTCGGGGTCCGGCGCGAGGTCGCTCTGGAACGGCGTGACGACAGGCGAGAGCACGCCGGCGATGCGCTGGATGTCGCTCACGATGTCCGCTCCTCTCCTACGGGATCAGCACGATCTTGCCGTGGTGGCCCGCTTCCATCACCGCCTCGTGGCTGCGTGGGGCGTCCTTCAGCGGCAGCTCCTGCGCGATGGCCGGGCGCAGCGTGCCGTTGTGGAGTCCCTCCACCAGCGCGGCGTGGATCCCGACGAGCTGCTTGGGCGAGGCGTGGTAGAGCGCCATGCCGAGGATCGCGCAGTTCTTGTTCATGGCCCCGCGCGGGTTGATCTCGATCGTGCCGCGGTTGCCGATGACGACGATGCGGCCACCGAGCGCGACGATGCCGAGGTCCTTCTGGAGGTTCACGTTCGCCAGCATCTCGAGGACGAGGTCCACGCCCCGTCCACCGGTGAGCCCGAGGAGCCCGTCGAGATAGCTCGGGGCGGTGTGGTCCAGGACGTGGTGCGCCCCCTGCTCCAGCACGAGCCGGCGGCCGCGCTCGGTGCCCGCGGTGCCGATCACCGTGCACCCGCGCGCTCGCGCGAGCTGGACGGCGCCGATGCCCACGCCGCCGCTCGCGCCGTGCACCAGCACGGTCTCGCCCGCCTCGGCGCGCCCGCGGTCCACCAGCGCGTGGTAGGCGGTGCCGTAGGGGACGTTCATCGCGGCGCCCTGCGCGAAGGTGACGTTGGCGGGCAGCGGGTGAAGCTGTCCCTGCTCGCAGAGCGACAGCTCGGCGTACGCGCCGCTCACCGTGCCCCCCACGTAGACGCGATCGCCCTTGCCGAGCCCGGTCACACCGGCGCCGACCGCCTCAACGACGCCGGCCGCGTCGGAGCCGGGCGTGTACGGGAGCTTCGGTCCACGGTTGTCCACGTTGGCCCGCAGGTAAGTGTCCACGGGGTTCACGCCGATGGCGTGGTTCCGGACCACCACCTGGCCGGGGCCGGGCTGGGGCGCAGGCACCTCCTCGAGTTTCAGAACCGCCGGACCACCGTACTCCGAGACGCGGATCGCCTTCATCGGGTCCTGCTCCTTTCGAAGATGGGATTGTCCGTCCGGTCCACGAGCGATGCGTCCCCCGTCGTCGGGAGCAGCTCGGCGTAGTTCTGCGCCGCATCGATGTCGCCGCGCCACACGTCGCGTGGCAGCTCGTACAGGACCTCGATGCCGTGACCGTCCGGATCCTCGATGTACACGCTGTGGGTCATGCCGTGGTTGATGCGACGAAGGAACGTCACGCCCCGCCCCCGCAGGAACGCGAGCTGCCTGAGCCACGACTCCCGGTCGGGCCACGCGATCGCCACATGGTTCAATCCCACGCGGCTCGGCACGAGGCTCCACGTGGTCCCTTCCGGACGGGTCTCGTCGCGACCGCCGGGAACCTCGGCCAGGGCCAGGTCGTGATGGGTCACGTCACCCTGCGCGTCGAGACCGCTGTAGAAGCGCATCTTCGGCCGCTCCCGGCCGGGGATGGGCCTGAGCTCGGCGACGCAGCGGAAGCCGATGACCTCGGTCCAGAAGCGGTGCGAGACCTCGAGATCGCGCACGCTGAGGACCACGTGGTTGACGCCGCGCGGCGGCTGGGCGTGGGCCGGCGCGGCGGGAGCGTCGTCGTTCGACATGGTGCCCTCCATGGCTGGCGCCCTATTGTATAGTGCTGCAGCCCCTGGAGGCCGATGCCGTTCCCGTCTCATCCGGGCTCCTCGACGCGCGTACTGCGGACGCGCGGCATCCGCCGGGGCCGCCGCGTGCGCCATTATATATACGGCGGCATGCAGCATCCCGCCCGGCGTATCGGAATCGGGATATTGTGTGACCCCGGCGCCTCGTCTACCCTGTCCGCCGACAGAGGCGAGCCGCTCCATGACCGGTGTTCTCAAAGAGCTTCCGCTCTCGTACGC
>MGCE01000181.1:3445-7528 GCA_001790315.1 Candidatus Rokubacteria bacterium RIFCSPLOWO2_02_FULL_72_37
GCCGCCGATACGGATCCGCGTCCGCAGTCCACGAGCCGAACCCCGCCGACCTCCCCTACCGCGCCTCATCGATCGCGCCCGCCGGACCCTCCGCCCGCGCCACGCCACCCCGGCCCTCGCCCGAGTCTTCCACCGCGCTAGTACGGCTGCATCTCAAGCCGGGCCAGAAGGGCACGAAGCAGCTTCTCGCGCAGTACGGTGACCGCCTCATCTGCGTACGCTACCGTTACGATGCCCAGCGGAAGAAGCGGTTCAAGACCGTAGAGCTACTCGTCGCCGAACGCGATTGGGAACCGCCGCGGCCTCGCTTCGTCCACGACCAGATCGTCGGGTTACGCGTCGCCTTTGCCGACGTGGCAGTCCGCGACCGGGTGAAGCAGGCTGGTGGGACGTGGAACCCGGAGCGAAGGGTCTGGCAGTTACGCTACGACCGTGTGGTCGCGCTCGGCCTGAACGGCCGCGTCGTCGACGAACCCGCATCCAACAGTGGATGCCCGGGGTCGAGCGACGAGAATCTCCGTGCAGATGCCCGGGCGACATCCAGGTAAAGATGCTCGCATCCAGTGTTGGATGCCGGCATCCAGTCGCAGATGACGATATTGCAGCCGAATAGTAGTTCGGCGCACGAGATACCGTGAGGCGTCAGTACCATGCTAGGATCGGTCGCTGGTGGCACGCCGGGTCATTGATCGTCTTCGGACCAAGATCCGAGACGGTCAGTACCTTGTTCCCTTTCACGCAGCCAATGAGTTAGACGATGACGAAATCAGCATCCTCGACGTCGAGAACATCATCCTCACGGGTGACATCATCCGAAGGCAACGCGATTCGCCGACTCGCGAACGAAAGTACGTCATCCGAGGCGAGACGCTCGCGGGCGAGGCGGCCTGCTGCGTCGTCAAGATCGGGCCCACAGGGGAAGTCGTCCTCATCACTGCCTGGGTCGAGTAAGGTGCCCAGGCGGTGCGGCATGTGTGGGCTCGAGGGGACGCAGCTCCGGTACGTGACCAGGAGCTTCGGCAAAGGTGAGCGCCTCCTGGTGATCGAAAATATTCCGTATCTGTTCTGCCCTCGTTGTGGCGAGCGTTACTTCACCGCCGCGACGATGCGCGAAATCGAACGCCTCAAGATGACAAAGACTGCCCGGATTCGCCGAAAGCCTATCCCGATCGTGTCCTTCGGCGCCGCGTGAAAATACGGTGCCGAACTACGCGCTCCAGCGGCCCGCGGCCCGCGGCTCGCGTTGCTCGCTCCGGCCGCTGAGCGCGGGCGACGCACAAAGCTGACTGCATACGCGAGAATGGGGCGATGCGCTTCGAGTGGGATGGGAGCAAAGAGGTCGCGAACATCAAGAAGCATCGCGTGGCGTTCGACGAGGCCGTGACGGTATTCTATGATCCTCTGGCCGCGACCTTTGGAGATCCCGATCATTTGGAGATCCCGATCATTCGGACGACGAGAGTCGGCTTGTCACGGTCGGCTACTCAGCTCGAGGCCGACTCTTGGTAGTCTGCCATGTTGAGCGGGGCACAGCGACCAGGCTGGTCAGCGCGCGCCGCGCAAACGGCTCGCGAGAGGAAACGTCATGGTGGCCCTCGAACCGCCACCAGCCCCGGATCGATGCCACCGCAAAGGCGGCCGTGTCGTGGTCGGTCCCCACGTTCACGAACCCTTTGTTGCGAGCCAGATCATACACGCCGTAGGGATAGGCACGCGGCACCGAGGGAGCAGGAAAATCGTGGCCTTGCACGAGGGCGGGCGACTTGCTTCTGCGCCATTGCCGGCCCGTGCTCTCGTAGTTCCTGATCAACTCCTTCTTCTTCGGGTCCACGGAGATGACCGGTCGGCGCCCGGCCAACGCCCGGCGGACTTGATCATTGATGTACTGGAACTGCGCGTCGCGGTCGGGATGATCCGCGCCTTCCTCCGTCTTCCGGTTCCCCTGGAGGCTGTAGTCCATCGCGCGAAGGAACTGTGCAACCTTCTCATGGCTGACCGGATGGTCTTGGCGCGAGAGTTCCGCCGCGAGCGTCCGCGTGCTCTTGCACGTCCAGCGCAGCGGGGACTGCGGGTCGCCGCGCGCAAGCGGCTCCACCAGGGTCTCCAGCGCTCGCGGCAACTCGGGGTCGCTCACCAGGAGCGTGTGGCGTCCCCCGCCGGCCCGCCGGATCCGTCCGGCCGAGACCGGTTTCGCCCCCAGTTCACGGATCCCCTTGGCGATGGTGACCCGGGACAATCCACAGACGCGGCTGATCCGCGAGATGCCTCCATAGCCCTCGTGCACGGCCTCGTTCGCCGCCATCATTCGCCGGCTGCGCTCATCCAGGGGTTGCCAGATGCGTGCGAACTTCCGTTTGAGGGTGGGATGTGTTTTGATGCACCCACTGTGGCATGCTCAGGATGATTTGTAGATGTTATTTATTGACGCGCGCTAAGCCAGCACACGGCGGTGGCGGCATGATGATTCGAAGCGCTGCGATCGCAGCCGCCCTCACCCTTGGCGTTTTGGCCGCAGCGCTCGCCGCCGAGGCGCAAAAGTCGGCGAAGGTATATCGGATCGGTGTCTTACATTCAGCCTACGCTCGAAATGTCCCATGGGTCGAAGGGCTAAAAAACGGGCTCCTGGAATTGGGGTTCCCGGAGGGACGCGAGGTGACTTTCGAGCATCGCTACACTGAAGGCAACTTGGAGCTCCTGCCAGTGGCAGCCGCCGCTCTCGTCAAGGCCAACGTGGACGTAATCTTCACAAGTAACGAGGACGTCACACGGGTGGCGATGGCAGCGACACAGACCATCCCGATCGTCTTCGCGCAGGTCCGTGATCCCATCGGCGCAGGCATCGTCAGCGAGCTGGCCCACCCGCGTGGGAATGTGACCGGGGTGTCGATTCTGACGGTCGAGCTCACGCCCAAGCGGCTGGAGGTGCTCAAGGAACTTGTCCCCAATCTGCGTCGGGTGTGGTTGATATACGACGCTCGCGATCCGTCGATCGATTTCGTACTCCAGAAAGCTCGCGCAGCCTCCGCACAACTAAAACTCCAGCTACTGGCACTGCCAGTTCAGACGACCGAAGAATTCGTACGGGCGCAGAGGGCCATCCGAGCGGGGGACGGCCTCCTCGTTCACGACCAACCCACGCTGCTCGACATCTCGGCGCAGCTCCTCAAGAAATCGATTTCGGCAAAGGCCCCTGCTATCTTCGCCTCCCCCTTCTGGATCGACTACGGCGCTCTGGTGTCCTATGGCGTGGATTACTACGCAGCCGGGCGCCAAGCCGCGCACCTCGTGGCAAAGATTCTTCGCGGCGCACGCCCTGAGGATCTCCCCGTCGAGCAGCCGACGAAGTTCGAGTTGGCGATCAACGCGACGACGGCGCAGACGCTCGGGATCACTATCCCGCCGTCTCTCTTGCTGCGGGCGGATAAGGTGATCAAGTGATGTCGGCAAAGGCGACCGGAAGAGCGCCGCTCAATTTCCACAGCAAGCGGGCCCCCCCCTTCGGGTCGGCGGCAGCGCAAGGGGGCGTCGAACATCGCGCTCCAACGGATCGGGGCTCGCGTTGCTCGCCCCGCCCGCTGAGCGCGAGCGTTATACGCCTATGCGATGGAGCTGACCGGGCTTGAGCGCCGGGAGGGCCTGAAGCATTGTTGGTACAAGTGGTAGGAGATGCACCATGCGGTTGGATGGCGCCCGGACGAGCAGAATGCCGATCGACACTGTCGCTAGGTTCTGCTGGAACTCGATGCCCCTGTCCATCGTGACGAGCGCATCGTACTCGGCTCCCATCCGTCGGAGGAGTTCGCCGTTCGTGATACCAGTCCAGCCGCGGCCGACCACGGTATCGACACTGTGGCCCTCGAGCGCGGCGGCGAGGTCTACCGGGAGCTGCTCGTCAAGAAGAACGCGCACCAGCCAACAGCGTAACGCGCGCGAGGTCGAGCGCCGCGATCGCCTGGTCGCGCTTCACGGATGGGAACTGGCGAAGAAACTCGTCCAGGGTTTCGCCGCCTTCGAGGTAGTCGAACAGCGACTGGATCGGCACGCGCGTACCGACAAACACAGGCGTGCCCCCGAGGATGTCCG
>MGCE01000182.1:0-8487 GCA_001790315.1 Candidatus Rokubacteria bacterium RIFCSPLOWO2_02_FULL_72_37
CATCATCCGGAGCGCGCTTCGAGAACCTCCCACGTCGGCTCAGCCGGCCCGGTCCCCGCTGCAGTAACCCGCGCCGGCCTGGCGCCTGGCGCCGTGGTGACGCGGCCGGGTAGACCTCAGAGGGCGTGAACGAATCGCACTCCCGGGATTGCGGTGGGGGGAGTCGGGCGGCGGGCGCTCCCCCCGCCGTCCACTCAGAAAGGCACGCGAGGCTCGAGGAGCGCCGGAGACATGAGGGCGACCGGCATGAGCGGCGTCGAGTGTGCCCAGCCCGTGCGCCCGCGCCAGTCCACCAGGATCAGCCCGCCCTGACCGCGGCCTTCCTCGACGAGCAGGTCGACGGCGACGCGCGCCGCGTAGTCGACATCGTCAGCCTCCTTGAGATACGCGAGCGCCTGGCGGGCGAGGACGACACGGATGATGGCCTCCCCGTCGCCCGTGCAGGACACGCCACCGAGCGTGTTGTCGGCGTACGTGCCGCAGCCGATCAGGGCGCTGTCGCCGACGCGGCCCGGCTGCTTGCCCGCCATGCCACCCGTCGAGGTGGCCGCCGCGACGGTGCCGCGGCGGTCGAGCGCGACCGCGCCGACCGTTCCCCCGACCCCGACCCGCGAGCCCTCCACGTGGCGTCGCCGCTGGCGTTCGGTGACCAGTGCGGCAGGATCGCACTCCGGCACCCCCGTGGCCCGCGCGACGGCGTGCGCACCCTCCGCGACGAGAAGGACGTGGCGGCCCCCCTCGAGGACCCGCCGGGCGAGGGTGATCGGATTCGCCACGCGGCTCACCGCGGCGACCGCGCCGCAGCCCAGCCGGTCGCCCTCCATGATCGACGCGTCCATCTCGAGCGTGCCCGTGGACGTGAGGACGGAGCCGAGGCCAGCGTTGAAGCGCGGATGGTCCTCGAGCGCTCGGACGGCCCACTCGACGGCGTCGAGCGCGCGGCCGTTGGCGGCGAGGATCTCCCAGCCGGCCAGCGCCGCCGCGCGTACGCCGGAGCGCAACTCCTCGCGGCCCTGGCCCGGGTCGGCACCGGCGCCCCCATGCACGATGATCGTGGGCACGCGTCGTGGCGGCACGGCCTTCACCGTGTCACAATCGCGCCGGATTGGGAAGCGCCCTCGCGAGACTCCGTGCGCGCATCATCGCCTGCCGAAGCTGTCCGCGGCTCGTCGCTCACCGCGAGGCCAGCGCGGCCGTGCCGCCGCGTCGCTACAGAGGCGAGCGCTACTGGGCCCGGCCGCTGCCCGGCTTCGGTGACCCGCGTGCGCGACTCCTGGTCGTCGGGCTCGCGCCCGCCGCGCACGGGGGAAACAGGACAGGGCGGATGTTCACGGGCGACAGGAGCGGCGACTGGCTCTTCGATGCCCTCCACCATGCCGGGTTCGCCAGCCAGCCGACCTCCCGCCGACGCGCCGACGGTCTGCGCTTGCGGGACGCCTGGATCACCGCGGCGGTCCGGTGCGCGCCACCCGCCAACCGGCCGAGCCCGGAGGAGATCGCCGCGTGCGCGCCTTACTTCCTCGAGG
Source organism: Candidatus Rokubacteria bacterium RIFCSPLOWO2_02_FULL_72_37 (assembly GCA_001790315.1). Classification (GTDB taxonomy): domain Bacteria; phylum Methylomirabilota; class Methylomirabilia; order Rokubacteriales; family CSP1-6; genus GWA2-73-35. Next base: position 1,527 of record MGCE01000182.1, read on the forward strand.
AGCTTCGGCTCCTGCGCCACGCGCGCGTCGTCGTCGGCCTCGGCCGCATCGGCTGGCAGGCGTACCTCCGCGCGCGGAGGACGTCCGGGTTGCCCCGAGCGACCCGGGCACCCAGGTTCGCGCACGGCGCCGCGACGACCTTCCCCGACGGCGTGACGCTGATCGCCTCATACCATCCGAGCCAACAAAACACGTTCACCGGCAGGCTCACGCGCGCGATGCTGCGCGGCGTCTTCACGAAGGCCCGGCGACTCGTGTGCCGTTCTCGACGTCTTGGTCAGCCCATCGCCCGCGTGCCGGGCGGCCGGGCGCGCGCGGGAGGGGTTGCCAGGACCACGCGGCCCGCGTCCGCTTGCCCCGCCGCGGCTGGGCTCCATCCGGGCGCGGCTAGCCCGCCGCCCACGCGGCGGGAACGGATCCCGTCGACCCCTCCCGCGCGCGCCCGGCGGCCCGGCACGCGGTGACCAGGTACTCACGTGAGTTCGTGGACGGAACACGAGTGAAGGCGCGTGCGCCCCCCTCACGGGGGAGACGGGGAGACAGCCGGGGGAGTCTGAGGGGGGTCGCCCCCCTCAGATGCAATAGATCCAATAATCTCGCTCGCGCTACTCCACCAAGTCGGAGGGCAGGCGCGGGCGCTCGGCGACGGTGAGGGTGATCTCGCGGGTCTGCCCGTCGCGGATTACCGTGACACGCACGCGCTGACCGGGGCGCAACGTCCTGACCTTGTCCAGATAGTCCTGGTGGGTGCGGATCGACGTCCCCTGGATCGCGGCGAGGATGTCGCCGCCGAGCAGATACTCCTCGCCCTGCACGACGATCGACAGGCTGCCTCCGCGCACGCCCGCGCGCTCGGCTGGGCTCCCGTCGTACACGACCTCGACCAGGTAGCCCGGCGCCAGCGGGATCCGGAGGAGTGCACCGAGGCGCGAGTCGACTTCGCGTCCCTCGATGCCGAGCCACGGGCGTACGACGCGCCCCGTCTCGCGCAGGTCGCGCAGCACGGCCTTCGCGGCGTCGATGGGAACCGCGAACCCGATCCCCTGGGCGCCCTCGGAGATGAACGTGTTGATGCCGATCACGCGGCCGCACCGGTCGACGAGCGGCCCACCCGAATTCCCGGGATTGATCGGGGCGTCGGTCTGGATCATCGGCTGCTCGGCCGCACCCGGCAGGAGTCGGTTCAGCCCGCTCACGATCCCTCGCGTCATCGTGTGATCGAGGCCGATCGGATTCCCGATGGCGACCACCTCGTCGCCCACGCGCAGTGTCGAGGAGTCACCGAGGCGCGCCGCCGCCAGGGGCGACGGGGAGGCGAGGCGGAGGAGCGCGAGGTCGAGGACCGTGTCCATGCCCACGAGTCGCGCCGGTGCCTTGACGCCCGAATCCAGTGTGATCGAGAGCGCCGCCGCCCCGTCGACCACGTGCGCGTTGGTGAGCACCTGCCCGTCGCGCTCGACGACGACGCCCGAGCCCACGACCGTCTCGAAACGGTGCTGCGGATTCGCCTTGTTGATCCGCGTCGCCTGGATCGAGACCACGACGGGCGCGACACGGGCGAAGATCGCTGCGAACGGTTCGGCGCACGGCTCCCCTGCGGCCGTGGTCGGCCACGCGAGGAGCAGCACGCCGGCGAGCCAGAGGCCGAGCACGCCCAGATCATACACTGCCGTCCCGTGCGCTTCCCGTGAAGGCCCGGTTTCCCGCGCGGGTATAATGAAGAAGTGACCGTCGTTCGCGCGCTCACGGTCCTGGTCGCGTTCCTGTTCCTCTGCGCCGCATCGGCGAGGGCCGACGGCGACGTCCGCGCCGCCACGCTCGACAACGGGCTGCGGGTGCTCCTCCTCGAGGACCACCGGAGCCCGATCGTGTCGTTCCAGGTGTGGTATCGCGTGGGGTCGCGCAACGAGCAGCGGGGCGCGACGGGAATCGCGCACTTCCTCGAGCACATGATGTTCAAGGGGACGCCCGCTCACGGCCCGCGCGAGTTCGCGCGCCTGGTCGAGAGGAACGGCGGCCGGGACAATGCCTTCACCTCGCAGGACGTCACGGCGTACTACGTCGATATCGCCGCCGACCGGATCGACCTCGTGCTCGAGCTCGAGGCGGACCGGATGCACAATCTCCTGCTCGACGCCAAGGACATCGACTCCGAGCGCCAGGTGGTGATCGAGGAGCGCCGGACGCGGACCGAGGACGACCCGGGCGGCTTCCTGGGCGAGGAAGTCGCCTCGATCGCGTTCAAGGCGCATCCTTATGGGTACCCGGTCATCGGCTGGCCCGAAGACCTCACACGGATCACGCGCGACGAGGTCCGGGCCTTCTATCGGACGTACTACACGCCGAACAACGCGCTCATCGTCGCCGTCGGCGACTTCCGCGCCCCGGAGCTGCTCGAGAAGATCAGGCAGCGCTTCGGGCCGATCCCGCGCGGGTCCGAGCCGCCCCCGGTCCTCGCCATCGAGCCCGCCCAGAACGGCGAGCGGCGGGTGCTCGTCCGGAAGCAGGCGCAGCTGCCGATCGTCTACCTGGGCTGGCACGCGCCGAGCCAGCGCTCGGCGGACGCGCCGGCACTCGAGGTGCTCTCCACGGTCCTCTCGGGCGGGCGGGCCTCACGCCTGTACCGGCATCTGGTCTACGAGCGCCAGCTTGCCCTCGAGGCGGGCGGTGACTACAACTACTTCTCGTTCGACCCGAACCTCTTCTGGTTCTGGGCGACCCCGATGCCCGGCCGGGCGCCCGAGGAGCTCGAGCGTGCGCTGCTCGCGGAGATGGAGCGCCTCAAGACGGAAGCGGTCACCGACGAGGAGCTGGCGCGCGCGAAAAACCAGATCGAGGCCTCGTTCGTGTTCCAGGCGGACTCGGTTCATCGCCGTGCATCGCTGCTCGCGCGTTTCGAGATGATCGGCGGCGCGGCGCGCATGGACTCGTTCGTCCCCATGATCCGCGCCGTGACCGCGGCCGACGTGATGCGCGTGGCGCACACCTGGTTCCCACCGGACAAGAAGAACGTCGGCATCCTCCTGCCGAAGCCCTGATGCGGGCCCTCGGTGTGTCGCGGAGGTCGCTGACGCTCGTCGCGACCGGCGCGGCGATCCTGCTCGTCGGTGCCGCCGCGGCAGTGGTCATCCGCCGCCTCGACGGCGGCGCCGGTGCGCTCAGCGTCACCGGCACGATCGAGGCCCTGCAGGTGGATGTCAGCGCCAAGATCACGGGCAGGATCGTCGAGCGAACGGTGAACGAAGGAGACCCGGTCGAGCGCGGGCAGCTGCTCGTGCGGCTCGACGCGCGCGAGCTCGCGGCGGAGGCGCAGCGGGCCGAGGCGGCCGTGGGCACCGCGGAAGCGCAGCTCCGGGACCTCCTCGCGGGTGCGCGACGGGAAGAGATCGAGGAGGCCGAGGCCCGGGCGGCGCGGGCGCGGGCGCAGCTCGAGGACCTCCTGGCGGGATCGCGGGAGCAGGAAATCGAGCAGGCCCGTGCCGCCCAGCGCAACGCCGCGGCGGTGCGCGAGTGGAGCCAGCGTGAGCTCGCGCGCGCGCGGGAGCTGTTCGTGAAGGATCTGATCTCGCTCCAGGACGTCGACCGGGCCCGGAACGCTTACGACGTCGCGGCGGCGAACGAAGCGGCGGCGCGCGAGCGGGTGGCGCTGCTCGAGGCCGGCGCCCGGCGGAACGAGGTGGAGGCGGCCCGCGCGGAGCTGCGGGCGGCGCAGGAGCGGGTTCGGTTGCTGCGCGCGGGGCCACGGCCCGACGCGGTCGCCGCGGCGAAGGCGCAGGTCGCCGAGACGCGCGCGACACTCGCGCTCACGCGGGTCCGGCTGGCCGAGGCGCAGCTCTCCGCACCGATCACCGGGCTCGTGCTGCGCAAGAACCTCGAGATCGGCGAGGTGGCGAGTCCCGGTCTCGCGATCCTCACCCTGATGGACCCCAAGGACATGTGGCTCCGAGCGTACGTCTCCGAGACCGATCTCGGCCGGATCCGGGTGGGCCAGTCCGCCACGATCAGCGTCGACGCGTTTCCGGGGCGGGCGTTCGCCGGCGCGATCAGCGAGATCGCTTCGGAGGCGGAATTCACCCCGAAGAACGTCCAGACCAAACGAGAACGGGTGAACCTCGTGTTCCGGGTCAAGATCGCCGTGAGGAACGCGGAGGGCGTGCTGAAGCCGGGCATGCCGGCCGATGCCCAGCTGGGATCCTGACGACCGCCTCGCCGTCGTCACGCGGGGGCTGACGAAGCGCTTCGGGCGCGTGCTCGCCGTGGACCATCTGGATCTCGAGGTCCGGCGGGGCGAGCTCTACGGGTTTCTCGGGCCGAACGGCGCCGGCAAGTCCACGACCGTGCGGATGCTCTGCGGCATCCTCCAGCCGACCGAGGGCGACGGCCGCGTGCTGGGCATCGACCTCCGCCGGGATCCCGAGCGGGTGAAATCGGTGATCGGCTACATGTCGCAGGAGTTCTCCCTGTACGACGACCTCACCGTGGAGGAGAACCTGGCCTTCTACGCGCGTGTCTACGTCGTGCCACGCGGGGAGCGGGCCGGGCGCATCCGGCAGATGCTCCAGCTCGCCGACCTCGTCGGCCGCGAGCGCCAGCTCGCCGGCCAGCTCTCCGGCGGCTACCGTCAGCGCCTCGCGCTGGCGTGCGCCCTCGTGCACTCGCCGGAGATGGTCTTCCTCGATGAGCCGACATCCGGCGTGGACCCTGTCTCGCGCCGGACCTTCTGGGCCCTGGTGCGCCGGCTCGCCGACGGCGGCACGACGATCCTGATCACGACGCACTACATGGACGAGGCGGAGCTCTGCGACGCGCTCGGGTTCATCTACCAGGGACGGCTGATCGCCCACGGCCCCCCCGCGCGCATCAAGGCCGAGACGTTCGGGCGTCCGGTGCTCGAGCTCGTCGTCGCGGATTCGCGAGCGGCGGCCGACGCGCTCGCGGAGTGGGATGCGGTCGAGGAAGTCGTTCGCGCGGGCGCGCGGGTCCGCGTCATCGGCGCCCGGAAGGGTCTCGGCACCGCCGACGTGGCCGAGTACCTCCGCGCCCGCGGCGTCACCGTGGAGTGGGTGGGCGCGGTCGAGCCGACCGTCGAGGACCTCTTCGTGTCGTTCGTCGACCGGGAGCGGAAGACCCGCGTCCGCGCCCAGCTCCAGGCGCTCGGGACCTCGCGAGGCTGAGCCGATGGGCAGCCGCCTCCACGGGATCATCGTCAAGGAGTTCATCCAGCTGCGGCGGGACCGTCTCGCGCTCACGCTCATGCTCTTCGTGCCGGTGGTGATGCTCTTCATCTTCGGCTGGGCGATCAACACGGACGTCAAGCACGTGCCGACCGCGGTCGTGGAGCAATCCGGCAGCGTCGAGGCGCAGCAGCTCCTCGAGGCGCTCGAGAACAGCCAGTACTTCGACATCCGCCACCGACTCCGGAGCCAGCATGAGCTGACGCGCCTGATCGACAACGGCACCGCGAAGGTCGGCGTCGTGATCCCGCCCGACTACGCGCGCCAGCTCTCCCGGCGCCAGGCGCGGGTGCAGGTGATCGTGGACGCCTCGGACCCGCAGGTGGCCACGTCGGCGATGAACGCGGCGACGGCGCTCGCGGCCGACCGCTCGCTCGCGGTGCTCGCGCGGACCAGCGGCGGGGCGGTCGTGCGGGAGGAGACACCGCCGCTCGACTTCCGTGTGCGCGCCTGGTACAACCCCGATCTCGTCTCCGCGATCTTCATCGTGCCCGGGCTGATCGGCGCGTTGCTGATGCAGACGACGGTGAGTGTCATGGCGATCGCGATCGTCCGTGAGCGGGAGCGGGGAACGCTCGAGGCGCTGGTGGTGAGCCCGATCCGGCGCTGGGAGCTCTTGCTCGGCAAGATCATCCCGAATCTGCTCGTGGCCTACGGGCAGATGACGATGGCGCTGCTCGTCGCGCACTTCGTCTTCGAGGTGCCGATCCGCGGCAGCCTCGTGCTCCTCTACGGGCTCTCGGCCGTGTTCATGTGGGGGACGCTCGGGATCGGCATCCTGGTCTCCGCCGCCTCGCGGACCGTGCCCCAGGCCATGCAGCTGTCGTTCATGACTTTCCTGCCGTCCATCTATCTGTCCGGTCTGCTGTTCCCGATCGAGGGCATGCCGCAGGCCGCACAGTACCTCGCTTCCCTGATCCCGCTCACGTATTACCTGCGCATCGTGCGCGGCATCGTGCTCAAGGGAATCGGTATCGACGACCTGTGGCCGCAGGTGCTCCCGCTCGTCGCCTTCGGCGCCGTGGTGTTCACGCTGTCGGTCCTGCGATTCCGTAAGCAGCTGGACTGAACGATTACAATGAGGCGCATGGTGACGGAACGACTGGCGCTCGTGTCGCTCGTCCTGCTCCTGGCCGCCCCGGTCGCGGCCGCGCCGCTCGCGCACCGCGAGGTGCTTCCCAACGGGATCGTGCTGCTCGTGGCCGAGCGCCCGGCGATCCCGCTCGTGGCCGTCCGGGTGCTTATGCGGGCCGGCGCGGCGCTCGACCCGCCGGACCGGGATGGACTCGCGAGCCTGACCGGCGCCGTGCTGACCCGCGGAACGTCCACGCGGACCGGACCCGCCCTCGACGCGGCGATCGAGTTCGTCGGGGGGAGCCTCGAGGCGGCCGCCGGCCGGGACAGCCTGAACGTGTCCCTGCGCGTCCTCAGGAAGGACCTCGGCCTCGGCCTCGATCTTCTTGCAGACGTGCTCCTCTCGCCGGCGTTTCCCGCGCCCGAGGTGGCGAGGAAGGTGGCGGAGCTCAAGGCCGCGATCAAGCGATCCGAGGAGGATCCGGCCGCGGTGGCGTCGCGCGCCCTGGCGCGTCTCGTCTACCCGGGTCACCCGTACGGCGTGCCGGTCGAGGGCACGCTCGAGTCTGCGGATCGACTCACGCGCGAGGACGTGCAGGGTTTCTGGCGTGCTCACGCGCGTCCCGACACGACCGTGATCGCCGTCGTCGGGC